>OMUU01000113.1 GCA_900314295.1 uncultured Lachnospiraceae bacterium
GTGAACGGCAAAATGTACCAGTTTAGCCTTCCTGGAGGCGGATTTGTCAGTTTTACAGACCTCGTAGAAGTGCTGGGTATAATTGGTGATACGAACTCCGGGGAAAACGGGGACGAAAACGGGTCTGTAATTGCAGAAAATGCTGAGGAAAACACCATCAACGAAGGGGCTGAAGAGAATGGTGTAAATTCTGATACGAATACACCGCTCACGTTAGGGGATGTGGAAGTCAGCGAGGCCACAAGGAAATTCGTGGAGAACGTGGCTTCAGTAGAATTCAGCAGCCCTGAGCTTGTAGATGTCAGTAAGGTCGAAAGTGAAACCACGGTTGGGCAGATCAAAAATAACCGTGGATTGGAATGTGAATACAGTGCGGAACTGACAGAAGAGCAGATCGCGGAGATCAATGCACAGACAGTGGAAGCTGGGGACTGGGCTTTGATTAGTATGCAACCGTTTGAGAGCGAGGAAGTACTCACAGTCACCATGAAGACCGGGGAGGTCTTTGAGATCAGGGTGACGGACTATCAGTTGAAGAAGACCGTGATTGATGCCAAGGGAGATACTTGGGAAATCACGGTTACTTATGATGACAGTGCGGAGATTCCGGATGGGGCTGAACTGAAAGTTGAAGAGATCCTGCCTGAAGATGAGAGGTACGAACAGTATTACCAGCAGTCCCTTGAAAAGATTGGTGTGGTTGCCACAAGCGATGAAGCTGAGACAACGGAAGAGCCTGTCTCTGACGAAGAGACTGTGGAAGTCGCCGAGAACACAACTGATCTGATTATGACGAGTGACCTGGAAGAAGAACAGACCGCAGCGCAGAAATCTGAATATGCCCGCATTTTTGATATTCAGATCTGGGCTGATGATCAGGAAATCCAGCCGAAGAGCGCAGTGACTGTGAGTATCAAGTTGCTTGACGCTCCGGAAGATGAGAAGGCAGTTCCGTCTGTTATTCACTTTGCCAAAGCTGGTGCTGAGCTGATGGAACTGGAGGAAAAAGCAGAGAACAGTGAGACGGAGGGTATCCAGTTTGTAACAGACGAGTTCTCTGTCTATTCTGTGGTTTACACGGTTGATTTCTTCTACAATGGATATGGTTTCAGCATCAAAGGTGGGGATGCAATTAGTCTTAAGGAGCTTGCAGAAAAGTTGCATCTGGTTGAAGTTGCACAAGAGGTGACTGAAGAGACTGATAAGTCAGAAGATAATGAATACGTTACGCCAGATGAAATCCAAGAACCAAAGTACAGGGATGCCGAAGAATTTATTGCAAATGTCAAGAACGTAGAGTTCAGTAATCCTGAGCTAATTTGGGTTGGAGAAATTGAAAGTAATTGTATTGCTTGGGACTTGATGGAAAGGTTCGATCTTGAGCCGTTTTATCCATATGGAATGACGGAGCAGGAATATATTTCCTGCGTGACGAAGCAGTTCACACCCCTTGACTGGGCTCTTCTTGCGCTCAATCCATTCGACAGCGAAGAGAGACTTACCATCTCTATGAAAGATGGTTCTGAGATTATCATCAATGTTACCGATGAGCAAAATGCTCAAATGACGACAGATGAGCATGGAAATGCTATAGTAGATACTATAACGAATCCTGCTGGAACAACATTTGATGTGTTTGATTACTGGATCCTTGATTCATCTGCACAAGGAAGATCTGCTTGGCCCGGGCATGCAGGAAATGGTAATAATTTCTCGTATGACTACAATGGATATGATTACAGGAATTATTCCGCTGATCCAAACTTCACATATGTAGGAAGCCAAAAAAACGATCTATGGATTCCTTCATACCCTGGATCAAGTACATATGTAATCAATCCAAATCGACTGAGAGGCAATGGTAATAACCAGGGAATTAATGCTGGTCATGCCTTTAAGTTTTCGCCATCTACTGGCCATACTGTTTTAGATGGTACACTGGGCACACCGACTGTTGATGGTACTCAAAAGATTAATAGCTATACAGGGGATGCTGATCCCACGGTCGGGCTTGTAGAAGGGACTCTGACAGGTGGATATCCGAAATTAACAACGGACACAACACTTGGAACAAACGGGGAGTCTTTGTCATATTTATTTGACAGTAGCTCACATGCCGGAAAGGCCAGATATTCTGGAGCGGATCATCTGCTGTATGTTGATGAGGATGGTTATTATACGTTCGACAGCCGTGATTATTGGGCATCGTTTGACACTGGAAGTAAGAATTTTACTTTGACGGAACAAACGTCTGACGATACAACGGTGAGAGGGTTCTGGCCATTTGGTGATAGAAATTACTGGGTCGGAATGCATATGAATACTCAGTTTTCTATGCCGAGAGGAGGACAAGTCCTTAATCCAAAGGGTGTCTATAAGGACATGGAATTTGAATTCTCTGGAGACGATGATACATGGCTGTACATCGACGGAGTGCTTGTTGGTGACGGAGGCGGTATTCATAATCGTACCGATATCAAGATTAACTTTAGGACGGGACTGGTCACTGTTACCGGTACAGAAGACACATACGGACATGCTGGCACATATACTTGGACTAAATATCTGGATGAAATTTTCCGTGATGCCGGGAAGTATAATGCTAACGATTTTGACGGACATACTTTTAAGGAAGGTACATATCATACATTTGACATGTTCTACCTTGAACGTGGTGGTGGTGAATCTAACCTCTACATTCATTACAACCTGGTGTCAACGGCTGACTTTACCGGACATAAAGAATACCATGGAGAAACAGGAACCGAAAGGCTTCAAAGAAATCAGTTTAAGTTTGATCTGATTGGCCTTGACGGACAATATGATACTTCAGGCAATCTGATTAGCGGGAAAGAAAATGTTCGTGCCATAATGCCTGTCAATCCAAACAATATTCCTGCAAATGTAACTACAAATCCGGCAGAGACAGATGCCGGAACTGTTGCAAAACCCTTATATTTGGAAAATACAACTACGGCTCTTCTTGAAGATGGTGAATATGTAAATCATACATCACAGACGTACAGGACTGGTGTGACAGAAGACGGTAATATAAACTTTGGAACGGCTGTGATTCCAGAAGAGTACATAAGAAATTATGACCCTTCAAATCCGACTATATTCCATTATGTGGTCAGAGAATATGTTCCTGATACAGCTGTAAATGCAAATGGAAAGACCTGGGCAGCATCCTCAGAAGCTGAGAGACGTGAAGGCGGATACGTCCTTGACAATATTACCTATGATGGCACTATTTACTACATGAGCGCAGCTGTTACCAGGTGGCAGGCAACAGATAGTGACGGCAATCCAAAGGTGGATTCCAGTGGTAATCCTGTATATCAGTATGGTTTAAGTAAACGTTACTTCACTGATGATACTTATACTACGCAGCCGGATGAAAACCATCGGTTTATCAATTTTGACAACCGGTATATGGAACCGCTGACTCTGAAGATTAATAAGAAAGGTGAGAATAACAATAAGCTCCCTGGAGCCGATTTTAAGCTTAGCAGAGCTGTCTATGATGAGAATACTGCCAAGTGGAATGTCATCTCAGGAGTTGATCCCATGACGGGAACAACAGACGGCAATGGACAGTTGAAGTTTGAAAATTTGGCAGCGGGTAATTATATCTTGGAGGAAACAAGAGCTCCTGAAGGATATAAGGATGCAAAGAATAAATGGCTTGTTACGCTGACGAGAACGGATACTGTCACCGGTGAAGGGGAGAATGCAGTCAAAAAATCTCATCTTGAACCGACAATTACATTGCTTAATAAAGACGGTTCAGTACCTGCTGGTGCAACAGCTCAGAGTAAGACCGTTGTAAACCATGAATTCGAGCATGAGATTTTGAATGAAGTTAAACCGCCTGCAGAAATAACTGTTGAGAAGAAATGGCTTGATGAAAATGGTGATGAATTAGAAGATCATCCGGGTCAAATTACTTTTAAAGTTTATCAGCTCCAGCATCAGCATGTATGGGGAGAGTGGACGGTAACCAAAGAGGCGACTGAGGATGAGGAAGGTTCCAGAGAGCGTACATGCACAGTTGATGGCGCTAAGCAGACTGAAA
>OMUU01000111.1 GCA_900314295.1 uncultured Lachnospiraceae bacterium
TGTCCTCTGGCAAAATCGAGGGCATCAACAACAAGATTAAGACGCTTCGGCGTCAGGGATATGGATACCCGGATGATGACTACTTCTTCCTCAAGCTCTTTGACTTAAGCCGGGCTGAGGTGGTCCGGAACCCCAAATCCCATAGGAAAAGTGATTGAGGCAATAAAAAGAGCGATAGTTACCCCGCAATTCCCGATGGTGATTCTGGCTATGATCGGGTGCTCATATTTCCATACCCATACGGGATTCCCAATGTTTACGGCATCGGATTATTATATATTTATGATTGAATCCTATGGGCAGATGACATTTACGATTTGCTGCATTATATTAACAGCACTTTCTGTATGCGATGACCTGGAAAACAAGTATCTCCGATATCAAATTATCCGCGAAGGAAGAAACGTATATGTCCTCAGTAAGATGATAGTTGGATTTTGCGTGAACTATCTGGCGATTGTGCTGTCATCTGTTATATACATCGGATTTGTGATGCTGAGATACCCGTGGAGTGAAGATCCTGTCCAAAATGCCGTAATTCCCATGCTCGGCGAATCTGCATGGATATTACGCATTCTGGTTTCATCTGTACTTCTGAATCTATCAGTCAGCATCTATTGTGAAATAGCCATGCTGCTGGCTGCATTTGTGACAAACCGGATGTTCTGTATGGTTGTCCCGGCATGTATAAAGCTGATTCTTACGGGAATCAGTTTTGTTCCGACGTACTACTTTGATCCGTCGTTGTATTCTATGAATGGCCTGGCGGATGTATTGCCAGTAGACATTATCATATTTCTTCTTTTCTCATGTATCATTTTTGGCGGTCTGGTATTCCGACTGGGAAGGAGGTGCTGAGTATGGAACATCTCTCTCAAGTATGGAAAATAGCAAGGCGTCGGTTGCTTACACCGAAACTTCTTCTTTACACAGCAGTTCTTTTTTCCGCTAGTTTCAAATTTAATGCGCCCCTGCGTGCATTGATCCTGGAGCTGAACTATCCGGTTACGTGGTGCCTGTTTCCCTTTATGTGCAGTATGCCATATTATCTGGCTCTGATCAGCTTCGGAGTGTTATACATACATTCGGATGTTCCGTTTATGCAGATGGAAAATATGTACGCAACAATCCGTGTCGGAAGGGGAACATGGCTGTGGGGACAGATCTGTGGTATTTTTCTACGTTCTGTTCTTGCAGTAGCTGTTGCGGTTGGATGCAGCTATGCAAACCTTGTTCCCTATATAGAATTATCCGGTCAGTGGGGAAGGATGGCATCAACGATTGCGAACACATCGGTTGGATATGAGGCAAATCTCTATTATTATTTCTGGGACCAGGCGATGCTGGTGGTATCGCCCTTCCGGTTGATGGCTCTTAATGTCGTTGTAGTGGTTCTGCTCGCTTTTTTTCTTGGCCTGCTGCTGTTCTTTGTCAGTCTTCATTTCGGAAAGCCGGCAGGAGCCCTGACAGGCGTTTTGATGTACTTTGGCCTTATCACTTTTTTGAATACGTTTCCGTATCTTGAACAGACGGTTTCATGGTTTGTCCCGATGTCATGGGCGATGCTGGTGAAGGCGTTTGCGCCTCGGATGGGGTATTGGATATTGCCGCCATTGTCATATATTTTTTCTTTTTTGATAGTGGGATCGGTTTCTCTATGTATCATACTTTCTATTCGTGTGAATCGAATCGAATTTGATTGGGAGAGAGAAGACACATGATTCTGTGGTTATATTGCAATCCGGAAAGGCGGTAATACAAGATGAACAACTATCACATCTCCATAAAAAATGCTGGAAAACGATTCAAAGATAAAGAGGTGTTGTCTGAGATCAATATGGAATGCGATGCCGGACATATTTATGGGATTGTAGGCCATAATGGTTCGGGAAAAACGGTCCTATTGAAATGTATTTGTGGATTCCTTCGCTGTACAGAGGGCGAAATCCGAATTAACCAGAAGAAGATGGGCAAAGATATTCATATGCTGACAGATGCGGGGATTATTATAGAAGAACCATCTTTTCTTCGCAGGAAAAGTGGCATGAAAAATCTGGAATATCTGTACACCTTGCGGAATAAGTATGACAGGAATCATCTGGAACAGGTGATGCGTCAGGTCGGGCTGGATCCGGCGTCGCGCAAACCTGTGGGAAAATATTCGCTGGGTATGCGTCAGAGACTTGCGATTGCACAGGCGATTATGGAGGATCCTCCGGTTCTGATATTGGATGAACCGATGAATGGTCTTGATCACCGGGGTATTGATGAGATGAGGGAGCTTTTTTCGGAGATGAAACACCAGGGAAAGCTGATGCTGTTCGCAAGCCATAATCAGGAGGATATCCGGATACTGTGCGATGAGGTATATGAGCTGGAAGACGGTCATCTGTTGGGGAAAAATACAGTGGGTAAGGAGAAAAAAGATGATCAATAATGATATTAAGGATTTAATAAGAAAAAAGAGAGAATATTTTCTGCGTAATAAAGAAATTAAAAGAACAATATTGAAAGTCACTGCCATATGTGGGATTATTGTATTAACGACATTGTCTTTCACCTGTTTTGACAGATCGGTTTTTGCGGAACGGCGCGCGATTCCGGAAAGCAGGCAGGTTATTCTGCGCGCTTCAAGAATTGTCTGGAAATACAAGGTAGAAAACGGCGTGTTGTGGAAACGAAAATATAATCTGGATACCGGAAAATGGATCGGAGACTGGATCCGTGCCTGACGTATAGGGGGAGCATTATGAATTGGTGGCCGCAGCTTATTTCATCCGTATTTTCTTATGGAAATTTCTGGAAGGGTATACTATGCGGCGCGGTTCTTATTCTGGTCCTCCGGATCGTAAACAGAGATGCAGAGAATGCAAATCATCGTGCCGTCCGGTTTTGCCTGGCTTTGCTCTTTATTCGATTTGCGTTTCCGGTAACTTTTCCTTGGGAAATTTCTGTATACAGCACGTTTCTGGGGAATATAACCGCTCCGTTCAGGAATATTGTTAGCTGGGGAGGGATGGCTTCTGTTCTGGATGTTCTTTTGATGGTATGGCTGATCGGGACAGTTGTAAGCGGGATCGCTCTTCTGCGGCGTATTCTGTTGTTTTACAGGGCGCTGAAATATCATTATGTGGCTGCTCGTTCGGGGAAATATAAATCAGTATTTTCCTGGATGGACAGGAAATTCGGAGCGGCTTATCGCATTGCTGTTCTGCCGGGAACGAGTACGCCGGCAATCTGCGGAATTCGGATGCCGGTGCTTATCATCCCTTCCCGATGGAACTGCAGCGAGGAGGAATGGAATCTGATTCTGGAGCATGAGGCAGCACATTTCATGAGAAGGCACACTTGGATCACGATGCTGCTCGCTGCCTTTTCAGTGACACAGTGGTGGAATCCTATGGCAAAATTAGTCTGGAAGGATTTCAATTATCTGATGGAGATTGATGCGGATGATCGGGCTCTCAGGCACAGGGCTTACTTTCAAAAGCTGGAATATGCTTCTCTGCTTGTGAAATCGGAAAAGCGACTAATGCACGAGAAAAGAGAAGATACGGAGTTCGAAAATCCAGCAGCGGTTTCTTTTTTGAGTCGTGAAAGTCTGCTTGGCGCGAGAGTGAAAAATATCACGAGAGTGAGGCGGAAAGAGAGCGTTAAGCAGCGTTTGGGAAAACTATTGTTACACACTGGAATGCTTGTGTTTGCACTTTCAATGTACGCGGTTACCATTGAGCCGGATTATCTGCCGGAAATGATTCTTAAGCAAAAGAAAACAGAAACAGCTGAGAAGATGATTACCAGTGACAACAGTTACGTGGTTAAATCCGGAGAAGGGTATGAACTTTACGTGGATGGTTCTTTGTTTTATACATTTGATTCGAGACAGGAGATACCGGAGGAGTTTCGGGCATTTCCACAGAAAAGCAATATTCATTGACGCATCATCAGCTGCTGAATTGTTAGATTTTTGTAAATTGTGAATATTATGTTCCGTTGCGAAAAGGCAGGTTAGAAAATCTTGCCGGAAAAGGAGCTGGATATGCGTTCAATAAAGAAAGAAGAACTTCGCAGGGCTTTCGGCGGAATGGGCTTCAAGCTTGCTGTGCTTACAGGACTTGCGATTGCCATTTCTCATATCGTGCTTGTGCAGGTGCCGCTTGCGAGGGAGAACCATATGGCAAAGCTGGGACTCTTGCTGTATCCGCTGGTGGAACCGTATTATGCTTCCTTTTACAATATCATGATGGATATTATGAATCCTGAAGGATACGTGTATTATCTGCTGCTTCCCGTGATCGCCACCATGCCGTTCAGCGCTTCTTTTTACCTGGATCGGAGAAGCGGATACAAGATGCAGATCTGTCAGAGGACCTCGCAGAGTCAATATCTCAACGCGAAATATCTGGCCTGTTTCCTGTCGGGAGGTGCGGCGGTGGCGTTCCCTCTCCTGGTGAATTACCTGTTTGCCCTGATGATTCTTCCCAATATTATGCCTTCGGCGGCGATGGGGACAAATGCGTTATCTGCGCAGATTCTGTTTTCCAATGTGTATTTCATTCGGCCGGAACTCTATCTGTTGCTTTATCTGGCGATTGACTTTCTGATGGGCGGTCTTTACGCATGCTTCGGTCTGTTTCTCAGTTTCTTCATCCGGAACGTTTTCGTGATCTGGAGCGCGGGATTCTTGATTCAGCTTCTGATAAACGCAGCAAGTGACAGCTCGCAAAACACCATGTATTATTCAGCAGTGCATTGGATGCGTCCGGGAATGGGAATTGCATATCCGGTCGTGACGTTGCTGTGGATTGTGCTTCTCGGGGCTGTTCCGGGTGTGCTTTACCGATTGTGTGCCAAAAAGAAGGAATTTCTATGATGCGACGACTGATAAGTGTAATTCTGATCGCAGCCGTCTGTGCCGTGAATGTGGTATTTCTGGCCGGGGATATTGACTTTTTCTACGTGCAGAACGGACTGCATGTATGCATGAGTGATTACCTGATGATATCTACTGCACCGGCATATGCAGATCTTCGTGTGTTCATACCGTTTCTGATCATTCTGGTCGTTGAGGAGAAAAACAGGCAGACATATGTTTTTGTATACCGGTATTCTTCGAGAAAGCGGCTTGCGGGGCATATTTTGAGACGAAGTCTGGGCAGAGCAGTATTTTGTTCCGTGGCGTGGACGGCTGCGGCTGGGATTGGCGGAGCACTCCGGAATCTTCCGGTCATGAACTGGTCGGAGAGCGGAAGCGTGTATGCCGGTCTGGTCCGGAGTACACTGTCATTCGGGGGAATCATGCCGGTTGTTGCTCTTCTGTGCGTGTGGAACGGAGTGAGTAAGCTTCTGTTGTATGAGCTTTTCTACGAAATTCTTTTCCGTGTAACCCGGTATACAGCGCTCGTGTGGGTCCCGGCAGGAGTAAACGCGGGAATAGGCTACATGATGTATCTCGCGAAGCGTCACTGGTTTTACATTCTGTATGAGAAATCCTTCTGGGTGCCGGCCTTCTGGCAGTATCTGTTTTTATCGGCAGTGTGTGCTGCCTTATATGGGATTTTGTACGTGGTAATCTGCAAGGGGGATGTGTGCAAATGAGAGGAGGCCGTGTCGGACGTTTTTCCGGATTGGCAAATAATGAAAATCTGTACGCGGCTTTTCTGTTCCTGGTCGGAATACTGTGTGATGCTGCGGCGGTCGCGTTTTCAGAGAATGCTCTTTACCGGGAGTACGGGCTCCTTCACGGGAAAGAGTGCAGGATTTCCGCAGTTTCGCTTTGGGTGTCGCTTTTCCGGGGAACGCAGCCTGTAATCAGCACAGTATCTATGGAGATGACAGAGCCTTTCAGGATCCCTGCCTTGTGGGCACTCTGCATGATCTGCTTCTTTCTCATGATCGGTCTGACGGTAGAAGAAATGCGTGGCGCTGCGTATCAGCGGATCCTTCGCGAGGGAAGCCGAGCGAAATGGGCAGGACGAATATGCTGCAAGATTTCGACGAGAGTGCTGCTGTGGTATGCCTGCCTTTTGGGATCTGCTGTGGTTCTTGCGTTCTGTCTCGGCGGAACGTGGGCGCCCGGAGACAGAGGGGCTTTTCTATTGATGAGCGGTGTTCCGGAAGAGCTTTTGTCTCCTGCTTATCTGTGCGCGGCACTTGGGCTGAGTGTCCTCGCAATGCTGGCAATGGCTTTTTTTCAGGCGGTAATCTGTCTTCTGGTATCGTCGATGATGGGAATTGTATGTTCTGTGGCAGCACTGGCCGCCTCGGTGTTCTGGCCTGCGCCGTTCCTTCCGGGCGAGTATCTGCAGTTTGTGAGAATGAAGCCGGAGGGGCTGCTGCCGGGAGTCTGTACAATGAGTCTGATCCTGGCAGGCAGCGTTTTTCTGATATTTGTCCGTATGCGCAAAATGGATTTCCGGACGCTATTTCTTATATGAATCTTTCTGAGGGTGGGTTAGTCATAGATAGCATACATTATAATGGGAAAGCGGGGATATCATGTATCTGGAAGTGAATCATGCGGTAAAAAAGATCGGACCCGATGAGGTTCTGAAGGATATTACATTTTCACTGGAAAGGGGAACGGTGTGCTCGCTGATGGGCGGGAATGGCGCGGGAAAATCCATGCTGATGAAGGCAATTTGCGGGCTGATTTTTCTGACGGAGGGAACGGTTTCCGTAGACGGAAAGATAATAGGAAAGGAAATTTCCTTTCCGCCGGATCTGGGCGCAATGATTGAACACCCGGGTCTGATCCCACAGGATACCGGCTGGCAGAACCTGCGTGAGCTGGCGTCAATACGCAAGCGTATCGGAGATCCGGAAATTGAAGAGGCCATGAAACGGACGGGGATCTACGAGGCGGCGGGTAAGAGGTTTCGGAAGTATTCGATGGGAATGAAGCAGCGGCTCGGGATTGCAGCAGCCATCATGGAAAAACCGTCTCTTCTCATTCTGGATGAACCGTGTAATGCGCTGGATGAAGAGGGAAGAAACATGGTATTCCAGATTATCCGGGAGGAAAAAGAAAGAGGAGCGCTGGTCATTCTGGCAGGGCATGAGGCGGAGGATCTGGAAAATGTATCCGACATAATGCTGGTCATGAAGAACGGGCAGATTACAGAGCGGAGGGATTTATCGGATCAGAGAGAATCATGATGAGGTGTGGACATTTCGGACAATGGAAAGACAGGTCTGATTAATGAAAAGACGGGAGGTGGCAAACCGGTGAAGAAGAGCAGGAAAATGAAAAAGTGGATCGCGTTGCTCTGCTGTGCGGTGCTCATCGGTGTGTTCGGCTGGAGATATTGGAAAGTGAATACAGAGTGGCCACAGGAAAAAGCAGAGATTATTCCCATGGGCGATACGTATTGCATAGACGGCCTCGAAGTGACGGTGGAAGACGCGTCCATGATGTCCCAGGAGGATTCTGAGAAGAAGGTAAAGGCGGAACATATGGGAATCGTGACCGATGAGATACACTGCCGTCTCGTGAACATTTCTCTACACGTGAAAAACACAGGGACGACGCCTCAGTCATCCGAGGCTCTTCTGGGCTATCTTGTGACGGGCGCATATCACAACGGATTTATACTTTCACAAGAGGAGTTTCAGAAATTCCCTCTCGACCCCGGCAAGGAAGTTACGGTGACGGGAAACTGCCTGCTCAGTTCCACCGGCTTCAGCAAGAACCAGTGGAAACATCTGGAAAGCCGGAAATATGCGTTGTCCTTATCGGTATATCCAAAGGTTGTGAAGATGAAGATTGCTATATAAGCTCTGCGAAAACGCGGAAAGGCTCATCGCACGTGAAGCGCGGTAAAGTGCCTTTCCGCGTTTTTGCGGGCATCAGGTATGAGTGTTTTCGTAACGTGTAAGCCTTGTGCAATCCTGATAAATCGTTTACAATCGTATTCTGTTGAGTAAACACCATGCCCGGCATACAGAGATCACCGCCGGGAATTATCACAGATACGGACAAAGAAGAGTAATCAGATGAACGAATTCAAAAAGGCTTTGCCGGCAACGGTTCCCGTCATGGCGGGTTATATTTTTCTGGGAATCACATATGGCATTCTGATGGCGGCAAACGGCTTTCCAATCTGGCTTCCGGTATTGACTGCCGCTGTGATCTACACCGGATCAATGGAATTTCTCATGGTAGAAATCTTATCCTCATCTTTTCATCCCCTTTCTGCCTTCCTTACCGCAGTGATGGTCGGCGCAAGGCATCTCTTCTACGGTCTGTCCATGCTGAAGAAATACAGTGGAACCGGACCGGTGAAATTCTATCTGATTTATACCTGCAGCGATGAAACCTTTGCGGTGAATTATCATGCTGATTTGACAGGGCTGAACAAAACCCGCTATTATACTTTCGTATCGCTTCTGGATCAGCTGTACTGGATCTGCGGAGCTTTCATCGGAAGCATATCCGGCTCCCTGATTACGTTTCATACGGAGGGACTTGATTTTGTGATGACGGCTATGTTTCTTTCGATCTTTGCGGATCAGTGGCTCAAGGACCAGGATGCGGTCAAGGTCCGGAAAGCAGCCTGGGATCGGAAGGCGGAGCCGGATCGAAGACTCTGGCTGAGAAAACATCTGCCGGAGCTGATCGGTCTTCTGGCTTCCCTCGTCTGTCTGCTGGTTTTCGGAGCGGATCGGTTCCTTGTGCCTTCCATGATTCTCATGCTGGCATTGTTAATCGCTTTTCGTTCCTTTTTGGAAGGGGGAGAAAACCGTGTCAGATAAAGAAATGATCATCACCTTTCTCGTGATCTGGCTTGGGACGGTTCTGACCCGTTTCCTTCCCTATCTTATTTTCCCGGAGGGGAGAAAGGTACCGGAATTTGTTCACTATCTCGGGAAGGTACTCGGACCTGCGGTTTTCGGCCTGCTGGTGGTTTACTGTCTTAGAAATACAGATTTCTCTACTTCTTTCGCGAATGGAGGAAATCATGGCATTGCAGAGCTTTCCGCCTCCGCAGTGACGCTTCTTACCTATCGATGGAAGAAGCAGATGATCCTGTCAATGGCTGCCGGAACCATTCTGTACATGATCCTGGTTCAGGTCGTTTTTGCATAGATTGGTGTAAATGATACGAAAACCAAATGGCGAATTTCGCCGACGGTCATGGCCGATGCAGTTTCCGTGAGGAAAATTCAGCCTCCCGTTCTGATCAGTTGCAAAAACAACGGAAATACTGAGGAAAGCGTGCTATACTGCCAGACGAATGAAAACACAGCATGTCAGACGAATAAAAGCATTGCTCGTCAGATCGATGAAACCATTGCATGTCAGATGAGTGCTGCATTGTCCGGGGAATGAAAAGCGGAAAGAGGATGAAACATGGAGAAAAACAGCTCAGCAATCAATCGTTTCTATAAGGATTTTGATGCATTTGAGAACGCCTCTCATCAATATGAAAAGGGTGAAATCGACGCCGGAGAGTACACGGGTATCTCCAAGGGGTTTGGCGATTATCTGCAGAGAGATAATCATCAGATGCTTCGAATCCGTGTTCCGGGCGGACGGATGACTGCCGACATGGCGTCGGCGATCCTGGATGCCTGCACCTACTATGGTGTGGATACGTTGAAGATCAGTACCGGACAGGCACTGCAGCTGCATGATCTGAATCCGCATGCTGGCCGCAGGCTGGTGCTGCGACTTCTGGACAAGGGAATTGTGACCAGGGGAAGCGGCGGCGACAACCCGAACAATATCACAGCCACTCCGCTGTCCGGTCTGGCAACAGAAGAGTACTTTGACGTTCAGCCCTACGCGAAAGCGGCAGATGATTATCTCCTGCGCTATATCGGCGTGCGTCCGCTCCCGAGAAAGTTCAAGATCGGATTTGCTTCTTTTCCTTCCGGGGAGATGCATATCACGATGAAGGACATCGGATTTCTGGCAAATCCGGATCACACCTTCGATGTATTTGCCGCCGGCGGACTCGGAATCAAACCGAGAGTGGGCGTGCTGGTGGGCTCACATGTGGATCCGTCTGAGATTCTCTATTACCTTAGGACCATGCTGGATGTCTACATGGAAAATGGCAATTACAACAACCGGAATAAGGCCCGCAGCCGGTTCCTTCAGGAGACGATGGGCGTCGACGGGTTCAAAAGCGCCTTTGCTTTTCATCTGCAGGAGGTGAAGGGGGAAGGAAACCTGGATCTGTCCGTAACGGAGCATAAGGTGGCGAAGGTAGGAGAGGAGCCCCTGCCGGTGGATCCGAGAATTGTTCCGCAGAAGCAGAAGGGGCTCTGCGCGGTCGCCTATCATCCGCAGGGAGGATATCTCTCATTAGAAAGACTTCGGGAGATCATGGATCGAATCAGCAGCTGGGAGGAGGTGGAACTCCGGCTGACGACGACGGGAGGGCTCTACATCGTCAACTGTACCGGAGACGAAGCCCGGCGCATGCTGGAGCTTACAAAGGACGGCTGTTCCAGTGATTTTGAGGAGTCCATCTCCTGTGTGGGACACGCGAGGTGCGACATCGGACCCGCGGATTCTCAGAAGCTTTTGGAAAATTGCCTGGAAGCAGTCAAAAAAGAGCACTTCTCCCCGCACACGTTGCCGCGGATGCGGATTTCCGGCTGCATTTCCTCCTGTGCCGCGCAGCAGATCGGACTGATTGGCTGGAGAGGGGCCATCCGCAAGGATCAGGAGGGGAATCGCGTGGACGCGTACTTTTTCTCCTGCGGAGGCAGCAGCGTTCCGGGAAAGGAAAAGCTGGCCGAGAGCAAAATCGTCCTGCTGGCAAAGGATATCCCGGACTTCCTGGTCGCGCTGGGAAGGATCGTTGAACAGGAACATATTCCATTTGAAGAGTGGCTGAAAGGCAACGAGGAAACCCTCCTTGAGCTGGTAAAGCAGTACGCTGTTTGATGTGCGAAAAAAGAAAATAAAAAATTAAAAACAGGGGTTGACATTCATGAATGAATTTAGTATGATAAGACTCGCTGATTGATCAACACATCAATCGAAAGGCTGTCGAGGTTTGGCTCAGTTTGGTAGAGCGCTACGTTCGGGACGTAGAGGCCGCTGGTTCGAATCCAGTAACCTCGATAATCGTTTTGGAGATGCCGCAAACCCTTAAAGAATGGGGGTTTGCGGTATCTTTTTGTTTTCACGGGTTTTCACCTTTTTATCCGGAAATCTGCATGAATCTTCGTGATATAACAAAAAATATAACAAAACCGATTATGCGAATAAAGTTCTCGCAGGTGCGCTCAGATCTTCAATGATACCGGAGTCCATGTTGGACTGATGCTTCATATAATGTGTGTAAATACGGAGTGTGGTGTCTGGATCCTCATGTCCCAGCCAGTACTGTACTTTCTTGATATTCCAGTTCTTGTCCAGCAGCAGGGAAGCGCAGGTGTGACGGAGCTTATGAAGCGTGATCTCCGGACTTCCGAAGCGCTGCATATCGGTCTTGAAGCGCCGTGATACCCAGTTTGGATCATAACTGTGCCCATCAGGCCAGCAGAAGACATAGCCGTCTTTGTTCTGGTATTCGTCCTTGAAGAACTTTTTATCCAGGATCTGTTGTGCAAGAATCTTTTTCAGGCAGATTTCTGCAGTGGGAAAGAGATGCAGGTCTCTTCTGCTCTCCAGAGATTTGGTCTGATCTTCGGCATAGACCGTCCTCTCCCGCACTACTGTGTGCCGGATGTGTACGATCTTATGGTCCCAGTCAATGGCTGACCATTTCAGACCGAGGATTTCTGATCTGCGCAGACCCATGTAGACACCCATAAAGGCAATGGGAAGAAGCGGGGCATCGTTTTTGGAGAGGTATTCCAACATGTCCTGGATCTCATCCTCCTTGAGGAAGAGATAGTCTTCAGAGAATTTTTTGTTGGACTTATTACTTACCTTCAACCCTGCAGTTGGATCATACTTTATCAAGCCATCGATTCTGGCACAGGTAAATGCCTCAACCAGAAGAGCCTTGTACTCTCTGACTGTGCGGACAGAGAGGGGTTCACGTTCGCCGGTTTTCTGGTTTATTTTTCCGGTGAGTCTTGCCGTTTCAAGAAAGGCCTTCACCTGCGGTGTGGTAATGGACCTGACGGGCTTTCTGGAGATCTCAAAGTCTCTTTTAAGCCGGTTGATCTGGTAGGTATACTTGTCGTAGGTTGAAGTACGGATATCGTTCTTTTTGCGTTGCAGAAGGACATCCAGGTAAGCTCCGAGAGTGATCATGGGATCAAGACCGGCTGACAGCTCTGATATGTCTTCTTCCAGATAGGCGTAGTCATTATAAGCCTTGGCCATCAGCTTGTCTGCGTTGACCGGGCGGGGATGTGCCTTTTTCTTTTTAGCTTCCGTTACTTGGATATGTGTGCTGACAAGCTTCCCTCGCCACAATCCTGTTTTGGGGTCCTTGTAGCGCAGTGCGATATAGTAATAGGTTCTTCCTGATGAATGTGTTTTTGTAGTAAATGTGCCAGTCAATTTTTTACCTCCTTATGTGACCGGCAGACTGAGAATCGTTATTTATAACAGTATATCATTTTCTCTGCGTCTGCTTGTAGTTTTTTCTTTTCCTGTCTGTGTGATATCTTCTGTATTTTCTTTATTCCCCACTGTTTCTTTATTTTCCCCGTTTCCCTCAAAGAAACGGATGAGAGATGACTTGCTGATCCTGTAGGCTCTGCCTACCATGCGTGCGTCCAGCTTGTGGCTGCGGATCAGAGAGGATGCGGTGGGCTTGCTGATCCGCATGATTTTACAGACGTCTTCCAGTGTGAGAATTTCGGGGTAGTTTTCAAGCATGTTATGATTCCTCCTGAGAAATGTATGGAATACTTTTGTTTACGGAATGGTTCACCGGGCCAGTCATTTGTGGCGTTGATCAGGCCCGGCTCTGTCGATGATGTCCGGATGTGTGCTGCGTTTGTGCGGGGGATGTTTTTAAAAGCACCCTTCAAGGCGGAGCGTCACTAAATGTAGTCACTCATCCGGGAAACTTCTCCATCCTTTACACATCTACTGTCTTTCTTAATATTTATTTTTTTTTACGCCGATTGTAAAATGAAGTTGGACACTTGAGTCACCTCCCGGGCTCTGCCCGGACCCGCCCCTCGCCGGGTAGGCAGGGAAGCAGTTTTCCTGCTTCCTGCGGATAAAGGGTACTCCGTGTCATTCCGTCAAGGGCTTTCGCGGCATAAATCCTCGCACCAGAAAACGGTGCTTCGGTTTATTCCACGATCCCCTGACTCCATTCCCGCTCCCAAGGCGGTGTGGCAGCAATAAAAATGTCCATAGCGGGCATTCTCTGGTAGAATGGTAGTTCTCACACAATCATTCAAAGGAGGAATGTCTGGTGTCAGGTTCCGATTAAATTTACATAAACGACTTTATATTCTTTTTTTAATCCGTTCCTGACACCTTTACTCAGAGATAAACTAAAACAAAAAGCAAGT
>OMUU01000169.1 GCA_900314295.1 uncultured Lachnospiraceae bacterium
ATCCGAAGCATTTCTCATATGATATGATTATGTTGGTAGCTGCGAAGCAGCAAACCAACGTGGATTCATCAATCATACCTGAGCGGGGAAGGCGCTTTTTTACCCCATTGCATAATAAAAGGCGCAAAGGTATTTTATGTCAATTTTCAATAGATTAGAGAGGCAAGGAGTGGAATATGGCAAAACCTGTTAAGATCAGACCTGCGGCGATGCTTGGAGCGGTGCTTGATTTTCTGGGAGGACAGAAGATCACAACTTACACGAACGAGGATGAGGGATATGAGTACCTGAAAAATGGAAATTTCTGCGTCTCTGTACTGAATCCGAAGGGGGATGACGACCTCTATATTGATCTGGAGGATGGATTTACACTGACCTACGGCGACTGGAACGCACATTATGAGGCGACCGACCGGGATTTTGAGCATATGCGAAAAGACGTGGAAGATTTTCTGGCAAATCGGATGTATCTGGCGGCCGTATATTCCGGGAAGGACTGGATCTGTTCCTTTTCCATCCATGAGAACGATGTAAGCAAAATGCATCTGTTCCGTCAGACGAAGGAATTTCTGCACAGTGCGGATTGTGATCAGTTTATAGAGCTGTTGAAGAATAAAGGCGGAGTCATAGACTGCAGCTTCTGGGATGTGAAGAGAAGCCGTGAGATTCGCGTCAAACCCGGAGATTTCAGATGATTCTTTTGCGGGTATTTCAGATGATTCTTTTGCGTGTAATGCAATACGAACTGACAGGTGTGATGGACGCATAAAAGATAAGCATGGCAATTGAGGATATGCAATAAGCATTCAGACGTGATAAAGGGGCTGGAATATGATTTATGAATATCCGGACACCGTTCTGCAATTTTCCTGCATTGCGGGTAAATGCCAGGACACCTGCTGTGCGGGCTGGGAGGTGGACCTGGACCACGAGACAGAGGAGTACTATCGATATGTCGAAGGAGCGTTCGGAAAGCGATTGCGGCGCTCCATGAAAATAGAGATGGAGAGCGGAGCAGATGGGGAAGAGGTGCGGACATGCTATTTTCCTCTCACGGAGCAGAACCGCTGTCCATTTCTGGATGAAGGAAACCTATGTGAAATCATCCGTCATCTGGGACCGGAGGCAATCAGTGTCGTCTGTGACGAGTATCCAAGGTATTTTGAACTGATCGGCAACTATCAGCAGATGGATATGAGCCTTTCCTGTATGGAATTCGGAAGGATCTTTTTTTCTTCGGGGCCGATGCGGCTGCAGCGCATGGAGGACGACACGGACCGCGGATGGGGCGATACGGACCGCGGAAGGCTTCGAAAAATCCTGGACATTCGCAATGAGGCGGTCAGATATCTCCAGGATGAAAGGAATCCCATACCATGGCGGGAAAGGATGGATGAGATAGAGCGGCGGATCGGGGTTGCTCCGGTAAAGGAGAGTGTGGAAAGCCTTATCCGGAGGATGGAGCAGCTCGAGGTCATTGACCACCGATGGTCCGACACAATGGAACAGGTGCGAAAGACTGCTGCAACACACCCGGACTGCAAACGAGATGCTGTTGGGAAGAACAAAGGATGTGGGGAGAAGAAGCCGCAGAATCAGACGTGCGCGGAGGAGATTGAGGCACAGAGTCTGTCCCAATTGGAATTTGAAAGGGTTCATGAGGACTGTATTCCCAGTTGGTTCACAAAGCTTTGCGTCTATTTCGTTTTCCGGTATACGCTGGATATCTATACGGAGGATGACGCGGCCGGAGTGTTCCGCTATATTGATAGAAGTCTGCATTTTCTCTGGCTTATGTGCTGGTCCAGATGGGTGGAGTCAGGCAGGAAGCTGAGGATCGAGGATATGATTGATCTCGCGCATCTCTATTCCAGGCAGGTGGAACATTGTGAGGAGAATGTCGCTGCCCTGAAGATGAAGGATGGAATGGTGTGAGACACTGGTCATACCCGGCAGGCCTATGTCGGGGACAGATGCGATATGTTTCTTGCCGGAAAGAGGAGAAGTTCCATGAATGAGAAAAAAGAGAATCGGGAGAATCCGTTGCGTTCGCAGGGACCCGGACATCTAAGGAGACTCTCGAGGTCCCTGGTGTACAGGGGATCCGTGCTCGATGTGTATCAGGATACCATGGAGCTTCCGGATCAATGTATCCAGAAGTGGGACTATGTCTGCCATAAGAAGGGAGGCGGAGCCTGTATCGTCCCAGTTCTTCCGGACGGAAGAATCCTTATGGTGCGTCAGTACAGGCCGGCAATTGATCGTGAGACACTGGAGCTGCCTGCAGGTGCGATCGATCCTGAGGATGCCACAACGGAGGAGACGGCCAGAAGAGAGCTGAGAGAAGAAACGGGTTACACGGCGTCTGACTGGAAGCTGCTGCTGCATTTGAAGACGGCAGTTGCGTATTGTAATGAGTACACGGATGTCTATCTGGCATGTGGACTGGAACGTTCTCAGGGACAGATGCTCGATGAAGCGGAGGAAATCCGTTTTCAGGCGGTTGGCCTCGATACGCTGCTTCAGGATATCTATGGAGGACGGATTCAGGATGCGAAGACGGTGGCGGGAATTCTTGCTTACGCGAACCGTGAATGTAGAGATCTGAGATCTGTTGAAAGGGAATGTTGAGAGGACTGCGCGGATCCGGAGAGAGACAACTGGACTCTGTGCGATATGGAAACGATTTCACAAATTAAAGCGGAACAGTAAAGCTTGGGTGATTTATGCTAATTCTTTTTGAAGACATTATAAGTTTTGTACTGGTTGTATTTGCCTGGTTTCGGCTCGGCGACAACATGAACATCGACCGGACGACCAAGAGGTTTTTTGTGGGCGCTGGTGTGCTGATTGCGGTGATGCTGATACTGGATCAGATCTGGCAGGTGATCTTCACCGTCTGCACGATTACAGCGCCTGTCGACCGTATTCTTAATACGATTACGTGTATCATTTATTTCTTGCTGACAGCGGTGATCTCTGTTGCTCCGCTGCAGCAGATGAGAAAAATCTCCTGTGTGCGGGGAATTGTCAACGTGCTTATGCTGCTCTTCCTTGCGGTTATTCCGATCGTAAATATATGGAAGCCTCTGATCTTTTATCACAGCGGGGGATACATGTATTATACCAAAAGTTTCACCTGGTATTTGATCATCGAATACGTCATATATGTGGTGATGATCCGTCAGTATTACTCCCAAAATTATCTGTTTGATCGGAGCGACCGTTTTATGCTTTTGTTCGCACAGGGAATTGTCGGGCTGGGTGCAATTGCGCAGATCGTATATGGGGATCTGGCGGCAAGCTGGAACTGTGTGAGCATCTGTTATCTCTTTATGTATCTGGCTTTGGAGCAGATGTACGCGAAGACGGATCCGGTGACGAAGCTGCATAACCGGGAGGTTTATGTGAAGGCCTTGCGGAAAAACGCCGGCAAAAAGAAAACGTTGACCGCGGTGATGTTCGATTTAAACCACCTGAAGCTGGTGAATGACAGATATGGTCACGATGCGGGAGACGCCTATCTGCTCGCCTTCGGTCAGACGTCCCGGAAAGCGCTGTCGGGGTTCGGCGAGATCTTTAGGATCGGTGGGGACGAATTCTGCCTGCTTTCGTGGAAGGCCGGGCCGGAGGAACTTCTCCCGGTCCTTCGGGAGCTTCAGGGCAGGGAAAAATGTGATCCGAGGTACGGGGATCATCCGATGGATTTCGCCTACGGCGTCGCTGTTCAGCTTCCGGGAGAAGACGGGTTTGATACGGTCTCGCGGGCAGATCAGGAGATGTACAAGAATAAAAGGGAGATGCATTCGCGGGAGGAGATGCAGGGAAACGGACAAAAGATAACAATGGAAACAATGGAATAAAAAATTCAGACAGAAAGCGCCCGAGCAGACCGGCATGAAAATGCGGCAGATCTGCCCGGGCGTTTGTTGCCGAGAGAATGGTTTTTTTCTTTTGGAAAAAATGTTACAGGCCGAGATAGTCCCTGAGTTTTTGAACGTCACCGTCAAAGACATATCCTCCCAGCCCGCAGGAGCGGGCGGCGTCCACATTTCGCGGAAGATCATCAATGAAGAGACAGTCGCTTGCGTGCAGATGAAACTCATCCAGGAACATCTCGTAAATTTGTCTTTGCGGCTTCAGCACCTTGTGAGGTGCGGAAAGGAAGACACCGTCGAACAGATCAGGCGTCTCGAGGTGTTTTTTCCATTCGCCGTGATCCAGACGTACGCTGACGTTGGACAGGATGTACGTCTTTTTGCCTTTTGCCCGCAGATCGCGCACAAGAGCTCCCATTCCGGGGTGAGGCGTGAGATTGTATCTGTCCCAGTTCTGAAAACTGAAACGAACCGCATTGCGGACCTCTTCGGAGGATGCCCGGGACATCATTTTTTTCAATGCGTCGTCTTCACGGATCAGTCCGGCATCCAGCATGATCCATTCACCGGAGTGGTAAACAAGAAGGTTGACCTCCCGGATCACGGCAGGATCCGACGTGTATTCCTGCGTGGCATTGTCGGCGTTGTAGTCGGCCAATACCCTTCCCATGTCAAATACGATATTTTTGTAATCTGTCATTGGTATATTCCTCCGTGCTTGGCACTTGCGCAATTCAACAAGTATTATAGCGGAGGACAGAGAAAAAATCTATCCCCCGGCTGCGAGCCATTTTGTGTTGAATATCCACTTGTTGTGGGATAAAATACAGACTTGTGATTATAGATAGAGAGACTTTGCGCTGCGGTTTTAGCAGGAGGTTTTTAAGTGGAAACAGATATGACAAAAGGAAAGCCGTCGTCTATTCTGCTTCGGTTTCTGGTTCCGATTTTCTTCGGGAATCTTTTTCAGCAGTTTTATAATGTTGTGGATACGGTGATTGTCGGAAGAGTGGTGGGCGCGGGCGCGCTTGCGGCGGTTGGTTCGACGGGAACGATTATGTTTTTGTTGAGCGGAATTTCGCAGGGTATGTCCACGGGGTTTACGGTGCTGACGGCGCAGCATTATGGGGCAAAAAATGAAAAGGGTGTGCGCAGAAGTGTGGCGAATGCCCTGCTTCTGAGTCTGCTTCTTACGGCGGGATTTACGGCGGCGGGTGCTCTTCTGATGGGTCCGCTGCTCCGTCTGATGAATACGCCGGATGATATCTATCGGGACGCGTACACCTATATCATGATCATCACGGTAGGTCTGATCGCCATGATCATGTATAATATGAGTGCGGCTTTGCTCCGGGCGATCGGAAACAGCAAGACGCCGCTCTATTTTCTGATCTTCGCGGTTGTATCGAATATTTTTCTGGACCTTCTGCTTACCATGGGAATCCGCATGGGAGTGGCGGGAGCGGCACTTGCGACGGTACTCTCACAGGCAATGGCAGCGGTGCTTTGTTTCGTTTACATTTACCGGAAGGCGAAGGTTCTAAGGCCGAGACGCGGAGAATGGCGCCTGTCGGCCGAGATGACCAGGGCGCAGCTTAAGATCAGTATTCCGATGACCCTTCAGTTCGCAATTACTTCCTCGGGGACCATGATCATGCAGGCCGCTGTGAATTTGTTCGGCTCGACCGCTGTAGCCGCATATACCGCGGCAAATAAGCTGGTCTCGCTGCTGGTTCAGGAGATGCCGTCCATGGGATCGGCGATCTCGACGTACTGTGGTCAGAACTACGGGAGCCGGCAGTTAGACCGTGTAAAGAGCGGAGTAAAGGCTGCGATACGGATTGACACGGTATATGCGGTCGGTGCAGCCGTGCTCTGCGTGGTTTTGCTTCCGCTTACGCTTGGCCTTTTCTTCTCGGGGAATGAGGACATCGGCGTGCTGATGCCATGGGCGAAAACCTATGTGAACATTGCGGTGTGTTTTTTTATTCCGCTGAGTTATATATTTGTATTCCGGAATGCGATGCAGGGATGCGGATACGGAATGCTCCCGATGTTCGGCGGGATCGTGGAATTCGCAGCCAGGGGCGTTACGGCGTTTCTCTCGATGCATGCGATGAGTTACGTGGCAGCCTGTTTCTGTGATCCGGCGGCGTGGTTGGCGGCAGGCATCTTCACAGGAATTTGTTACCGGTTTGTCGTCAAGGACATGGAAAAGACATTCCATATGGATCCCTCCGGAGGGGAGGAAGACGCGGACAGACGTAGCAGGAACGCATGAAAAACGAAAGGGGAAGAACGAGAATGATCCAGGATATCGCACCCAGAAAATATCACATCGAGTATCAGAACAAGCAGCCCGCCGGTTATGAAACGGCTCTTGTGTACAACGGTCCGCTGACGCTGCTGCGTATGAATGAAGAAGGCGAACTTATATATCCGAAAACCGGAGATTTCGAAGGGACGGATGTGGAATTTACCTATCTCTTTCGGATCGATGAGGAGGAGTATTATCTCGGACGGATCAAGCCGGATGCCATTCCGGAAGTTCTGCTCGAAGAAGGATACCGTTTCGAGAAGGACTGGACCTTCCGGAGCGCAAAGCCCAGGGAGCAGGCCTTCGCGGGAGTGACCGGAAAGCAGCTTTCCCTCTGGTATGAGAGCCACAGATTCTGCGGAGGGTGCGGGGAGAAGCTTGTGCCCGATGAGAAGGAACGGATGATGAAATGTCCGCACTGCGGCAGGACGTTTTATCCGGTGATCTGCCCGGGCGTTATCGTAGCGGTGGTTCATGACGGGAAGCTGCTGATGAGCAAGTACGCCGGGAGGGAATATAAGCGATTTGCTCTGATCGCGGGATTTAACGAGAGCGGAGAAAGCATAGAGGATACGGTTCACCGGGAGGTCATGGAGGAGACGGGGCTCGCGGTGCGGAACCTGCATTTTTACAAGAGCCAGCCGTGGCCGTTTTCGGATACACTTTTGATGGGATTTTTCTGTGAGCTGGACGGAGATCAGGATCAGATCACGCTCGAGGAGGATGAATTATCCATGGCGGGCTGGTATCCGCCGGCAGATGTGCCGGAGGACCGGGAACACGCTTCCCTGACCAGCGAGATGATGACGGTGTTCAGGGAGAACGGTGGAGATTTTCAGAGAATACTGGATGCGATTTCGAAGGGAACAGGTATGAGCACGAAGTGACGCGAAAGCGGCACATAAGTGCGAATATGCGCGAGCGGTGAGCCCCAACCGCACACACAGCGTGTGATGCGGTTGGGGACATCCTTATTTACGCGAACAGTGAGCCGCAGCCGAATGCGAAGTATTCGTGTGCGGCGA
>OMUU01000110.1 GCA_900314295.1 uncultured Lachnospiraceae bacterium
TTACGCGCGCTTCGCGTGCGACGAGTCCTTCTGCGTTTTCGAAGAGCTTATACAGTAAGAAAAACCGTCTCCCGAAAGGAAGACGGCGGTTTTTCGATTGAACTGATTATTACGTGTGCAAACACTTGATGCGTAACTTAATATCTATATATAAATCAATGCTTCAAAATGCTGTAACAAGAAAAGCAATTCTTTCGATGTTTGAATTAGTGCTTGTGGTTTGTAAGCTGAGATTACAGTTTTACAACGTTTGCGGCCTGCATTCCCTTTGCGCCTTCTACCAGATCATAGGAAACAGCCTGGCCCTCATCCAGAGATTTGAATCCCTCACCCTGGATAGCGGAGAAATGAACGAATACATCCTTTCCGTCCTCACCAGTGATGAAACCATAACCTTTTTCAGCATTGAACCACTTAACAGTGCCCTTGTTCATTTGAAGTACCTCCATACTTACTAAGAAAAATAATGAATCGGTGAAGCTTTCACCGTGATTTGATTATAGATTTAAGAGGTGCAAAAGTCAAGAATCTTTGTACAATTTAAGCCCCTTTGTACAATTCGAGATCCTTGAATTCTGATGCCCCATCTTGTATACTGTAATCGGAAATTTATGCCCGGGACGAAGAAAGCCGGGGAGGGATTTCAAGTGCCCTCAGGCAGACGATCCCCTTATATGGAAAGGCAGAAATCTAAATGGATACAATTCTGATAAAAAACGGCAGAATCATCGATCCGGATACACATTTCGACGGCATCGCTGACATCTATCTGTCCGAAGGGAAAATCACCAGAGTCGCAAAAAAAATAGAAGAAAAGGCTGACAGAGAGATCAATGCAGAGGGCATGTGGGTCATGCCTGGATTGATTGATCTGCATGTACATCTCCGTGACCCGGGGCTTACCTGGAAGGAGGATGTGACGACCGGTGCAAAAGCGGCCGCGAGAGGAGGAATCACCACCATCGTTGCCATGCCGAATACGAAACCGGTCTGCGACAGCCCGGACCGCATTGACTATGTCATGCATAAGGCAGAGCATACCGCGTCGATCCATGTGCTTCAGGCGGGAGCGGTTACCGAGGGGCAGAATGGCGAAAAGCTGGCGGATATCAGGGGAATGGTGGAGCATGGAATCCCGGCCATTTCCGAGGACGGAAAGTCCGTCATGAACGCCGAGCTTGCGCGGGAAGCGATGAAAATCTGCCGGGAGGAGAACATCCCGTTCCTGGACCACTGCGAGGACCGGAATCTTGTACAGGGAGGCTGTGTGAACGAGGATGCGGTTTCCGAAAAGGAAGGACTTCCGGGTATCACAAATTCGGTCGAGGATGTCATCATCGCGAGAGACATGATTTTGGCGCACGAGACAGGCGCACATCTTCATCTCTGTCACTGCTCCACAAAGGGCAGCTACGAGATGCTTAAGGCGGCAAAGGAAAAGGGATGGGACGTGTCCGGTGAGGTGTGTCCGCATCATTTCGTTCTGACAAGCAGCGACAGAGTGTGCGGAGACACCAATTATAAGATGAATCCGCCTCTTCGCACCAGGGAGGACCTGGAAGCTCTCCGCAGAGGACTGGCCGAGGGCGTCTTTGAAGCGATCAGCACCGATCATGCGCCTCATACGCGGGAGGAGAAGGAACAGCCGATGGAGAAGGCTCCCTTCGGAATTGTGGGACTTGAGACATCGGTCCCCCTGACCATAACGCATCTGGTGAAATCCGGCATTCTGACGCCGATGCAGATGGCGGAGCGGATGAGTGCCGGCCCGGCGAAGATTCTTCATCTGGATCAGAGAGGATCTCTCGCGGAGGGAAAGGAAGCGGATATCACCATCATTGATCCCGATGTATCCTACAAGATCGACGTCCGGGACTTTGAATCGAGAGGAAAGAATACACCGTTTAACGGCTGTGAGGTCACCGGCCGGGTCGAAGCTACGATCTGCGGCGGGAAAATTGTATATCAGAAAGGAAGAATATACTATGATTAATCGCCTGATTCAGAACATCAGAGAAAAAAATGCTCCGGTCGTTGTCGGCCTGGATCCGATGCTGTCTTATATACCGGAGCATCTCAAAAGACAGGCATTCCACCAGTACGGAGAGACGCTGGAGGGCGCCGCAGAGGCCGTCTGGGAGTTCAACAAGGCAATTGTAGACGCCACCTTCGATTTGATACCCGCAGTGAAGCCACAGGTTGCAATGTACGAGCAGTTCGGCGTACCGGGTATGGCCGTATACGAGAGAACGGTATCTTATTGTCAGAGTAAGGGACTAGTTGTCATCGGGGATGTCAAGCGCGGCGATATCGGATCGACCTCGGAGGCATACGCCGTTGGACACCTGGGCCATGTGAAGGTCGGAAACAGGGAATATTCAGGCTTCCACGAGGATTTTGCCACTGTCAATCCTTATCTGGGGAGCGACGGAATCGATCCGTTTATCAAGGTCTGCCGGGAGGAGAAGAAGGGAATTTTCGTTCTTGTGAAGACATCAAATCCTTCGAGCGGAGAGTTCCAGGACCGACTGGTAGACGGAAAACCGCTGTATGAGCTGGTCGGTGAGAAGGTAAACGAGTGGGGCCGCGAAGCGATGGGCGATGCCTACAGCTATATCGGTGCGGTTGTCGGAGCAACTTACCCGGAGCAGGGACGAGCTCTTCGCAGGATCATGCCGAAGACCTTTATCCTGGTGCCCGGATATGGGGCGCAGGGAGGAAAAGGCGCCGATCTCACAGACTTTTTCAATGAGGATGGCCTCGGAGCGATCATCAATTCCTCCCGCGGCATTATCTGCGCATACCGGAAAGAGGCCTATGCAGAATATGGAGAGGAACACTTTGCGGATGCTTCGAGAGCGGCGGTCGTCGACATGATCCGTGACATCAACGGGGCGCTGGAAGCTTCCAAATGAGAAAAACACGCTGCGCGAGTTTTATCTCGCTATCGCGTCGCTCGCCGCACACGAATCCTTCGCATTCGGCTGCGGCTCACTGTTCGCGTAAATAACAGATGCTGCCGGTTGCAGTGTTTTGTACAATTCCCGGCATTTAAGCGGCGTGTGAACGGGAGCAGATTTTGGAAAGGACATCAGAGACTTATGAAAATAAAGGAGACGGCAACAATTGTCAGACAGAGCCGGATCAGCGATGGGATCTGCGACATGGTCTTGTCTGCGCCGGAGATTTCCGGCAGTGCGGTGCCCGGACAGTTTGTGAATGTCTATCTCAATGACAAAAGCAGGCTGCTTCCGAGGCCGATCAGCCTGTGTGGAATAGATGCGGACAGGCAGACGATCCGATTGGTTTACCGCGTGTCCGGCGCGGGAACCGATGAGATGGCACAGATGGGCGCCGGGGAAAAGGTGGATATTCTGGGCCCTTTGGGCAATGGTTTTCCGCTTGAGGAAGCGGCAGGGAAGAGAGTATTCCTTGTCGGCGGGGGGATCGGTGTGCCTCCACTTCTGGAAACGGCGAGGGTCCTGTCTGAGAGCGCGGCGCTTGCCGAGGAGCAGTCGGATGTAATCGAAGACGAGCAGAGAGTCTCCGAGAAATCCGACGGAGTGAATGCCAAGATTCGAGCCACGGAGGTCATCAGTGTCCTTGGATATCGAAGCGACTGTTTTCTGAAGGAAGAATTTGACCGGTACGGCGACACGATTATCGCGACGGAAGACGGCAGTACGGGAACCAGAGGAAATGTTCTGGATGCGATCCGCGCCGACGGAAGACGGCCGGAGGTGATTTTTGCGTGCGGTCCGCTTCCGATGCTGCGTGCTCTGAAGGCCTGGGCCGCAGAGGAGCAGATTCCCTGCTGGATTTCCATGGAGGAACGCATGGCCTGCGGAATCGGCGCCTGTCTGGCCTGTGTCTGCAAGACCCGCGAGATCGACGGCCACTCACAGGTGAAGAATACCAGGGTCTGCAAGGACGGGCCGGTATTTAATGCGGCGGACCTGGATCTTTAAGTGAAATTATCGGCAGTCTATATATTTTGCGGCGCAAAGTGTGGCATGAGTTTTTAGCGGATCTTTTATGAGACGGCTTCTGAAAAGAAGATGGAAGTAAATGGAAACATGAATTTCAGAAAACCAGAATCAGCTGGAGGCGAAGATACATGGGAGCAAAGAACAGACTTGGCGTGAACATCGCCGGTGTAGAATTGAAGAACCCGGTCATGACCGCGTCCGGAACCTTCGGGTCCGGCGAGGAATACAGCGAATTTGTAGACCTGAACCGGCTCGGGGCCGTCGTTACCAAGGGGGTGGCAAATGTGCCCTGGCCCGGAAATCCGACGCCGAGAGTCGCCGAGGTATACGGCGGCATGCTGAATGCCATCGGCCTTCAGAACCCGGGAGTCGAGGTCTTTTGCAGAAGAGATCTGCCGTTCCTGAAAAAATATGACACGAAGGTCATTGTAAACGTCTGTGGCCATTCCATAGAGGAATATACAGAAGTGGTCAGACGGCTCGCGAATGAGCCCGTGGATATGCTGGAGATCAATATCTCGTGTCCGAATGTCAGAGAGGGCGGAATCGCCTTCGGGACGGTTCCGTCTGTCGCGGAGAAAATTACAAGAGCCTGCAAGGATGCGGCAAAGCAGCCGATCATTATGAAGCTGAGCCCGAACGTTACCGATATTGGAGAAATGGCCCGGGCGGTGGAGGCGGGCGGCGCAGATGCCATTTCACTGATCAATACGCTGACCGGCATGAAAATCGACGTGAACCGGAGAAGATTTGTTCTGGCAAACAGAACCGGAGGAATGTCCGGCCCTGCTGTCAAGCCGATTGCGCTTCGGATGGTTTATGAGGCGGCGCACGCGGTCGATCTTCCGGTCATCGGAATGGGTGGTATTGCAACCGCAGAGGATGCGCTGGAGTTTATCCTGGCGGGAGCAACGGCGGTGTCGGTAGGAACCGCGAACTTTATCAATCCCCGGGCAACATTGGATGTGGTCGAGGGAATTGACCGGTATCTGGAGGAAAAGGGAATCGACAGCGTGAGGGATTTGGTCGGAGCGGTAGAGGAGTAAGGCAGACCTGATAAGGAGAGACAGGAATTATGGAAGAATACAAAAAGCAATTCATTGATTTTATGATTGACAGTCACGTTTTGAAGTTCGGGGATTTCACACTAAAGAGCGGCAGAAAATCCCCCTTTTTCATGAACGCCGGCGCTTATGTCACAGGTTCTCAGTTGAAAAAGCTTGGTGAATTTTATGCAAGGGCAATTCATGACAACTACGGACTTGATTTTGATATTCTGTTCGGACCGGCATACAAGGGTATTCCGCTTTCCGTCGTTACCGCTATTGCTATCAGTGATCTTTATGGTGTGGATGTGAAGTATTGTTCCAACCGGAAGGAAGCAAAGGACCACGGCGGCGACAAGGGAATCCTTCTTGGCAGCGAGATCAAAGACGGCGACCGCGTCGTCATCATCGAGGACGTGACAACCTCCGGAAAATCCATCGAGGAAACCTTCCCGATTATTCAAGCGCAGGGGAAGGTGGAAATCAAGGGGCTTATGGTCTCACTAAATCGAATGGAGCGCGGAAAGGGAACCAGAAGCGCGCTCTCGGAGATATCGGAGAAATACGGTTTTCCGGCGAATGCGATCGTCTCCATGGCTGATGTCTTCAGCTATCTGGGAGGAGAGAAGGACGGAAGGATGACTCTGACGGAAGAGCAGAAGAAGGCGATCCGCAGCTATTACGCAAAATACGGAGCGGAGGAATATCAGGGATTATTCTGAAGAGAGCATGTTTAAAAAGAAAAATATTAAATATACCTTTATCGAAGAAGACAAATTCACCGACACAAGAGTGTCTCTGGCACTCTCGGTGGTTTCGCTTGCCGTGCTGCTCGTAACTGTCCTGATCTCTTTTATCGTTCAGGCCCAGGGGGGAATCGCTCTGGGCTGTGCGGGACTGATCGCAATGCTTTTTTCGTTCTATGCCTTTTACCTGGGCATGCGGGCGCTTTCGCAAAAAACAGAGAGCATTCCAAAAGCAACATTGTCGGCATTAGCCTCAGGCATAATGTCGATCCTGTGGGTCGTGCTCTTTTTGCTCGGCATTCACTAAGGAAGGCACGAATGGTGTCGGGACGCGAAATGTAGCAAGTAAACACTCATACGATACTTTGTGCCACAAACTGTATAAGCTACGGATTGCTCCGTGCTGCGCACTCCCGCAATCCTACAGGGACCGACTTCGTCGGTCTGTCGCGGCGTTCGCCCCACCGCATCACACATTGTGTGT
>OMUU01000117.1 GCA_900314295.1 uncultured Lachnospiraceae bacterium
CGCGCTTCGCGTGCGACGAGTCCTTCTGCGTTTTCGAAGAGCTTATACAGAAAAATCAGGCATCAGATGATGTGCGTCAGATGTGCACACCTGTTCTTGATTATAGCATAGGTCAGGGAGTGGGAAAAGCCAGAATCTGTTCCCTGAAAGACAATCGATCCAATCGCAGCCGACGCAGCTTGTATCGCTCCTCAGACAAATTCTACAGGTGATAGCTTGAACGAAGCTCTGTCTGAGAGGCTTCTACTTCCAGAAGCAGCTCTCGGGCTGACATTCGCCGGGCGCCCTCGCCAAAGATGATCACCTGTTCCAGGCCGTCGGAAGTGGCAACGGTGATATTCCCCTGTTTTCCGATCTTATGCACCGTTTTCTCGATATAGGCGTCGGCGGTTTCTGCTTCCTTTGTGTATACGACATAGATATTGTGGTAGCGGGAAACCATGCCTCTTCCTCCGGGGACCTTGTAGGCGTCGAAAACAAGGATCAGTGTGCCGGATCTGGTGCCGTGGAAGTTGCTCAGAATATCGATCAGACGGTCTCTTGCGGCATCCATCCCGGAAGCAGCGAGATCCCGAAGCTCCTCCCAGCTGAAGATGATGTTGTATCCGTCAACCAGGAGGTAGTCCTCTTTTTTCGGTGCGGGCCTTGTACTTCCGGCTCCTGTGTTTTTTCCGGAAGGGATCTGGTTTTCCGTGGTTTTCCCAGCCTCTGTATCAGTTCGCTTTGATTTTTCCCTTTCTGCTTTTTCCAGAGAACCGTCCCTGCTCCAGATGCCGGTCTCATTTGAATAGCTGTTGGCGATGCTGTGGACGGGCGTGTGCCAGCTGGACCCACTGTAGGTTTTTTCAAAAATCTGCTGAAGCTGGTTTTCCTCTTCTTCCCGTATGCGCTGCTCCTCTGTCCATGTCTTTTTGCCGGCCTTGTATTTCTTCTGCCATTCGGAAGAAAAAATGCGCTTTTCGCCACCGCCATCTGTTATTTTCCCGTTTGAATCTTCGCTGGAAAGTGTCTGGTTCTCCTCGGTCAGCCACTGCATATCCGGACGCCATCCGGTGTCTATGTGCATGTAATCGCGGACCTGATTCCAGGGTACCCGGATTCCGGCACCATGGGAGTAAAATACGGACGAGGAAGGGTTGTCCGTATCTGCTTCCGGTTCATAGCCCTTCTCCAGTATCACCTCTTCGGAATGACGGCAGGGCTCATATCCTTTCAGGGATAGATGGAGTCTGCCATGTCCGTGGGTATAGGACATAAATTCCTGTTGATAATCCCCAAAGGCTGCAGCAGGGACGGAGCCTGCGATGACCGCCGTTTCACCGTCGTTTTCACGGAGATCTGCGGATCCTTCCATCCTCTGGATATCCGTCATAAAACGACCCATGCTGTCGGCCGGGAGTTCAGCGCGCAGGCGCAAGACGGGCTCCAGAAGAACGTTTTTTGCCATCATCAACCCCTGGCGGACAGCCCTGCGGGTTGCCTGCCGGAAGTCCCCTCCGGAGGTATGCTTTTCGGAGGCTCTCCCCCCGATCACGGTGATCTTTATGTCTGTGATTTCAGCTCCTGTCAGAACACCGGGAAAGGGCTGCTCCTCGAGATGGGACAGGATGAGACGCTGCCAGTTGAGCGCCAGATCATCGGTGCTGCAATCGGTTTCGAGGACAAGCCCGCTGCCCGGTTCGCCCGGCTCCATCAGCAGGTGTACCTCGGCATAATGGCGCAATGGCTCGTAATGACCGACTCCTTCAACCGTATCCGCTATGGTCTCTTTATACATGATGGCTGGTGTCCCAAAATCAATCCGCATTCCAAAACGCTGAGCGCAAAGCTCCTTCAGAATTTCCATCTGAACCTTTCCCATGATACGGGCGGAAATCTCACCGGAGGATTCGCTGCTGTCGATGTGAAGAAGCGGCTCTTCCTCTTCGAGAATGCGAAGATTTCGCAAGGCCTCGGATCTGTCCTGGTCCGGCGCGAGCAGGATGCGGCTTTTCCATACCGGTTGGAGAACAGAGCTATCCGAATCCTTCTCGAAGCCGAGCCCCATGCCGATTTTTGTTCCGTCCAGGCCGGTGACCGCACAGATACGACCTGCGTCTGCCTGTGATACCTGCACATAGCTCTTCCCGGAATAAATGCGGATCTGGTTAATCTTCTGCTCCTGCTCCTCGCTGCTGTCCTTGCTGTTGTCTTCCTTTCCGATACGAATTACAGAACGGACCTTCAGACTTCCTCCGGTGATCTTCATCCATGTCAGGCGGTTTCCGGAATCGTCCCTCGATATTTTGAAGATCCGCGCGCCGAATTTCTCGGGGTAATGCTTTGTCAGCACAAGGGAATCCATTGCCTGCATCAGTGTGCCGACGCCTTCGTTCTTCAGAGCAGACCCGAAGAATACCGGGAAAAGCTTTCGATCCAGGATCATAACCCGGAGGTCCTCTTCCGGTATTTCTTCCGTCTCAAGATAATGTTCCAGAACGCGGTCATCACAGACGGCGATGTTTTCCATCTGACCTGCGGGAATCTGGAGCACAGGATCCGACTGAAATCCGGAAAAATCCACACACTGTTTACCGAGATTTTCATAAATGTCACGGAGAAGAGCGTCCGCGTCCGAGCCGGGCTGATCCATCTTGTTCACAAAAAGAAACGTCGGAATCCGGTAATGCGCGAGGAGATTCCACAGATTCCGCACCTGCCCGGTGACGCCGTCTGCAGCGCTGATTACCAGTATGGCATAGTCAAGGACCTGAAGAACCCGCTCCGTCTCCGGTGAAAAATCAATATGTCCCGGCGTGTCCAGAAGCGTCACGGAGAGACCCTCGGGGCCGCCGAAGGAGAGCTCTGCCTGCTTGGAAAAAATCGTGATGCCCCTGTCCTTCTCGAGTTGCCAGGTGTCGAGATAGGCGTCCTTGTGATCGACTCTTCCCTGTTTCTGTATTTTTCCGGAAAGGTACAGAAGACTCTCGGAAAGGGTTGTCTTTCCCGCGTCTACATGTGCCAGAATTCCTGCTGTGATATGTCTGCTGCTCATAGTATTTCCTTCTGTTTTAAGGCTTTTGCAGTGGTTTACTGTTCCATCACAACTATGTACGGCAAGGATTTTACAGTCCTGTTGCCATTCGCAAACTGGC
>OMUU01000106.1 GCA_900314295.1 uncultured Lachnospiraceae bacterium
CTGTTAACCGGGGAGAACGCTCATGTGTTCACCCCACACCAAAAATGATTGACCCAATTAAAATGTGGCAGCCTGGAAATATTGGAAGATTGTGCTTTGGAAAGAATCAAACAGGAAAGTCTGAGAATAAATAAAGGAAAGGAGTTCGTCTATGAAGATCGATTTTCAGCAGAAACTGAATATGATTTATCATGCCACCTATGTACCGACCCACTATTATATAAAGAGTAATTTGAAGGCTGTTTATCCTTCTCTCAGCCTTCCGGATGATTATCTGGAGCATTATAAGAACCGGTTGCTGTCTGCACACGATGATATTCTTTACCTGACTACGAAGGAATTTGCCTATCTTGGCATCTGCAGAAACCCGCACACCGGTGAGTCTGTCATTCTGGGACCGGTCTGCTCAACCCCATTAAGCGACGAGGCAATCGATCATCTCATCTCCGCCTACAGCCTCCCGGTGCAGATGCGGCTTCAGATCATAGATTTTTTTCATCAGACGCTCCTTTTTACTCTGGATCAGTTTCTGAATATCCTCGCGTTAGTCTATACAGAGATGACCGGAACAGCCATTGACATCTTTGAACAGTTTGGAATTGTAAATCATGAAAGGGAAGAAGAAATAGGAAATGTGCATTCCAGGTCGCTCTATGAGCGCAAGGAGGAACAGCATTATCACGACACCTACTTTTTTGAGCAGGCCTACTATGGATTTGTCGAACGGGGAGATTTAAATGGATTAAAGGATTTCATGAAAACGGTGCCGCCCCTTGGCATCGGTTCTGTTGCTCAGGATTCCCTGCGGCAATCGAAGAATATCTTCATCACGTCTGTTGCTCTTATGACTCGCCGTGCCATCGCCGGAGGTCTGGATATTGAAACCGCCTATCAGCTCTCCGATTCCTACATTCAGGAAGCCGAGCGTATGACGGATGCCACAGCGATCACGCTGTTAAACGCAACAGCGACAATGGATTTCACCAGAAGGGTTTCGGACGCGAAAATTCCAAGCGGCATGTCACCGGATGTCTTTCGCGCCATTCAGTTTATCTCGAATCATATCAATCGGGACATATCTGTCCGTGATGTAGCAAGGGAACTGAAAATGGACCGGAGCACTCTTTCCAGGAAATTCAAAAAAGAGCTGGGATTCAACATCAGTTCCTATATCATGAGGCGGAAGCTGGAGGAGGCCAGAAGTCTCCTTCACTACACCGATAAAACAATCAGTGAGATCAGCGAATATCTGTGCTTCTCCACACAGTCCTATTTTCAGAATGTCTTTCGAAAAAAATACGGCTGCACACCCAGAGAATATCGAAAATCTGCCACCAGATCAGATACCGACGTCCGTTAATTCAGACCCCTGTATTCCCGCGTGAGCCGCACAACAACCGGAGAGAGAAGGAGCACGGCAATCAGGTTTGGAAATGCCATGAGTGCATTTGACGCATCCGCAATCGTCCAGGCAAGCCCGAGCTTCACGTTGGCGCCGACCACGACGAAAATCACATAAATTGCCTGATAAACCTTTGCGCCGGTTGTTCCGAAAATAAATTCAAAGCATCTGCTGCCGTACAGGCTCCAGGAAAGCAGCGTGGAATAGGCAAACATGGCAATGCATACCGCAATGACAATTGCCGCCAGCCTCGTACCCAGTACCGATCCGAACGCCAGAATCGTCAGATCCGTCCCGGCGCTCTGACCGTAGAACGCCTCTGCCTTTCCGGATATCAGAATTGCAAGAGCGGTCAGCGTACAAATGACGATCGTATCCGCGAAAACCTCGAATACTCCATACATGCCCTGCTGAACCGGATGCTCAACATCCGCTGCCGCGTGCGCGATCGGAGCAGTTCCGAGTCCTGCCTCATTCGAGAAGATTCCTCTTCCGAAGCCGGCCTTCACCGCCTGCTGAACCGCCACGCCCGCGAGTCCTCCGCTTATTGACTTCGGATCAAAGGCACCTCTGAAAATATCAGAAAAAACAGAGCCGATCATACTGACGTTTCCGCAAATCACGACCAGCGCGGATACGATATACACGAGTGCCATGACCGGAACCAGTTTCTCCGTGACGCTTCCGATTCTCTGCATGCCTCCGAACAGCACCAGAATCGTCAGGACTGCTCCGATGATGCCGATTACCATATAGAGCGCCTGAAGATCTCCCTGCGGCAGATTCGGCTGAAACGACGTGACGACCGCTCCGATGGAAGTGACGATGGTGTTGATCTGCGTCATATTGCCCGTCCCGATCGCTGCGATGGATCCGAAGACACAGAATAAGACCGCCAGCCAGTGCCATTTGGCCCCGAGTCCGTTCTCGATGTAATACATCGGACCGCCCACGAAATCTCCGCTGTCGTTCTTCTTCCGAAAGTGAACGGCAAGCAGGATCTCCGAGTATTTCGTACACATTCCGAACAGGGCAGCGATCCACATCCAGAAAATCGCACCCGGGCCGCCGATCGCGATCGCACCCGCGACACCGGCAATATTTCCGGTTCCGACCGTTCCTGCCAGCGCTGTACTCAGCGCCTGTATCGGCGTCAGACTTCCCTCCTGCTTCTCCCTGCGGACAAACAGCTGTCCAACCGTCTTCTTCATAATGTATCCGAACTTCCGGAACTGGATGAACCGGAGGCGAATGCTCAGGAAAACGCCTGTTCCAAGCAGTAGTACCAGCATGGGAATCCCCCATACCAGCGAATCAAACTGATTGATAATTTCCGTGATATTTTTCATGATTCCTCTCTCTCACAACATCTCCCAGATTGCCGGACTGGTGGCGGAAACCGCAATGGCGCCATGATCCAGCGCATTCATCACATCCTCCCGGTCACTGATCAGCCCGCCGCAGATCAACGGAAGATCTGCGGATTTGCGGATCTTGCTGATTACCTTCGGGGCAAGCGTGCCGGGAAGGATCTCGATGACGTCCGGCTGTGAAGAATAGCTCTGTCTGGTCAGCTTTCCGACCGTGTCCATGGCTCTGCTGTCCAGAATGAAGACGCGCAGAACCGCGGCGAGCTGGCGGTCCTTGATACAGGAGATCAGGCTGCTCCTCGTCGTAATGATACCCTGTGTCATGGTTTTCTTCTTCAGAAAATCCACGGCTGCCTCCCGCTGGCTGAGCCCGTCTACAAGATCCAGATGAACCACCGGCGTCTTCCCTGCTTTCGCAATCCGCTCCGTAATCCCTCCGATGCTGCAGACATCCCCGTAGAGGACAAATACAATTTCAACCTCAGTCTTCAGGCATGCCTCCAGGCCCTCATCATTTCTGACAGCCGCTACGATGGGACTGTCCTCTAATTTATCGATAAATTTCTTGTTCATATCTCATGGTAACGGCTTATAACCGTCTGTGCATCCAGTGTACAGCTTCCCTCTCCCGTATACAGTCTCACCTCACTGAAGGAGGGCTTCTCAAGCAGACCCGCAAGCTCACGGAGGGATATCGTACGAAGGCTGTATTCGCCGCCGCGCTTAAAAACCGCATGTTCCGCCTCTGTCCGATCCATATATACCGGAATACTGTGCGTCCGTCCGTCAGCGGCACGGTAACATACCATTTTCTTTTCTGCGCCCTTACAGATCACGAAATAATCAGCATCCTGCTTCAGTGCAAGCAATGCGCTCTCCGATTTCTGCGTTCGGTAGCTTTCCACCGAGTTCAATACACCTGTGATGTCCTTAAAACCACTGTACAGATCGGTCTCGATTTCTGTTTTACACTTTCGAAGCAGACCGGAATCCCGAAGAATGTCTTCATCGGTACTTCCGTATGCACGGATGTTTTTCACATGATCCAATTCCTTGCCGGATGCCGTATCATATACAGCGGCGGTCTGGAGCGTCCATATTTTTTCCGCCTTCCAGATCGCAAGAACCTTTTTCAGATATTTTCCGATCTCCTCACGGTTTTTGCCAAGTTCCTCTACAATTTCCGGTCCGACAGCGGCGACCCAGAACCGGTTTTCATCGCTGACATAGGCATACATCGCCTTTCCGGCTTTCGGGTCATACTCCTTCTCAAACCGGAGTACCTTGTCCGTTTCGCTTTCCTCCGAGCTGCTGTATACAGCAGCAAACAGGTGAAATCTCCTGCAGAACTCCTCCTCGCGAATCTTCTCGGAATCGGGCTCTGGAAGTACCGCCGCGATGTTTCCGTTTTTCAAATAGAACCAATCCGCATTCGGAAAGTTCTTTTCGTTGATTGAAATCGAGTTATTCATTCTCTTTATCTCCTAAGAAAAAATCGAATCCGTGTACGGGACAAAAACGTCAGCCGAGAACCGAGCCGTAGTTATGAGCAGACTGAATCGCTGCATTCCATTCCGGATGGAAGCCCGCCGTTCCGGGAATCGGATGTCCGTCCTTCCACGTTCTTCCGGCAACCATAAAGGAAATGGCGTTCTTGCCTCCCGCCAGTCCCCATCGGCTGTCCGATGTGAGCATATTGCTTCCGACCACTGTTTTCAGCACGCTTCCGTTGGAAAGGGTAAAATCGACGAGATCTCCCACTTTTCCGAAGGAAGGTGCACATGAGATCACATATCTTCCGCTGATTTTGCCGAAGCCCTCTCCGTCGAAATCACCGTATTTTTCCCTTAGTCCCCGTTCAATAGTACCCGCAGCGCAGAATTTATCCCACACCCCGTATCCATACTGTCCGCCCGCAGGCGCATCCGGGGTAATCGTCACAGAATCCCCGGCCGTGAGGCTTTCCGGCTCCTTTGTCTGATCCGGGAGTACATGCGTGCACCAGCAAAGATCCGGTGTGTATACGGTCGTCGCGATGATTCCCCGGCTTGAACTGTAGGCCTCGATTGTTTTTCCATCTCCGGCGTAAATCGCCACATGATAAATCTCACCGGTTGAAGCGTTTCTGTAGAAACAGAGATCGCCGGGGACCGCATCCTTCAGGTCAACCTTTGTACCGACCTGCGCCTGATCCTGCGCAACTCTCGGCAGCGATATTCCAAATTCTCCGTAAAGCGTCTGCACAAATCCGGAACAGTCCGCACCATCCGTCAGACTGGTCCCTCCCCATACATAGTTGTTGCCGATATAACAGGAGGCGTTCTTGATGATGGATGCTCCGATATCCGTCTTCTCGGAATAAGGGGTTGCCGAAGCAAGGCTGTAATAGAACGCCCGGTTCTCCTCGGGTCTGACCGTCGCCGTGGCACCCGCAAAGCTGCTCTCTCCGGCTGCCGTAACCTCAGCTTCTACTTCTCCGCCTCCCCGCACGCTGCTTTTCGGAACAAATCCGCGGCAGTCGCCGGATTCCACATAGAGCCAGTCGTCGCCTGCATTCTCAATCTTATACAGGAGGCCGTTCGCCGGAATCGTTCCGACGACCTTGCTGTTTGCATCTGCCTGTTCCATAAGATTAACCGCCGCGCCAGTGAGCAGATAATGTTTTCCGGTTATCGTCTTTCTGGTCGTTGTATTCGTGTGCGTGAATGCCTCGTTCTCCCAGATTTCAACGGTCTTTGAGGCAAAATAAGGGCTCCAGTCAAATTCGGCCTTTTCCTCATCTGTGTGTGCATTTGCGTTCTGGTATCGCGCCGCCATGACGTGTTTACCCGCTATTTCTGACCGGATCGAAGATGCCGGAATAAACCCGCGGACCTCTCCCGATTCCACATAGAGCCATCCGTTTCCCTCATCCTTCAGTCGGTACATGATACCATTTTTTGCGATATGTCCAACTGCTTTTGCCGAAGTGCTGGCAGACATGTAGATATCCATCTCCGCAGCAGCAAATACCGGACGCTTGCCGACCGTCTCAAAGCGAAGATTGGACACCTTCAAATATTCCGGCTTCACTACCGTACGCGATCCCGTCGGAGTTCTCTGCGGTCCTTCCGTCTGTTCTCCATTTGAACGCGGCGAATCGGATTCCGGCGTTTCTCCGGCTGTATCCGTGATTGCCAGATCGGTCGATCCCTTCTCTTTTTCTGCCGTCCCGTTTCCGTAATTTTCAGCAGATCCGTTTTCTTTTTCTTCGGATGTTGCGGAAGAGGAAGCTCCGGATTCGGAAGAATGTGGATCGGAAACAGACGAAGAGGAAGAAGTTGCGCCATTTTCCGATGAAGAGGAGAAAGAAGAACCGTTCGAACCAGATTCTGCTGTTCCTGACGATGCTGCGGACGAAGTGTTTTCACCAGACACCTGATTTTCCGCATCCGGTGTCATGGAGCCGGAGGATACTGGTGCTTCTGTGCTGCCTGTACCCGCAGACGTTGAGGAAGTGCCCGCGTCACCCGACTGGCTGCTGACCGCCGCAACCGAAGAAGCGGTGACTGCTGTTTCATCTGCCGCCACGGTGAGCGCGGACGGCGCTGTTGTCATTGCTGCAAGGATACATGTCGTTACAATAATTCCGAGTTTTTTTCTTATCTGATTAAGTCTCAATGATTTTGCCTTCTAAATACCAATCTCTAATGTTATATCAATACGGTTTCACAGCCCTATGGAATGGTCCTTTTGCAAGAAGCCTTATTCAAAAGCATTTCTCTCGATCAGGAGCTTCAGTGTCTCCCAGTTTTTCACGGAATCCGCATTCTGTACAATTGCAACTCCTTCGTCATAGCACCCGGCGTCGCTCATGATTCCGTACAGATCCGTCGGATCGTTCAGAATACTATCTCCCGTATCATAGATCGTTCTCCAGTTTGCCGCGAGAGCTTCCTTTTCGGTATCGCCCGCTTTTTCGATTGCACTCATGACAGCCTTCAGCAGCTGATCCTGATCCATGTCCTTGACATCATTTGTGTTCGCCCAGGTAATCAGGGTCACGGCGGATAATACGCTCTTCAGAGAAGACCCTGCGGTTCCGGGTCCCCAGCTGGTACAGATATCCAGCACATCTCCAAAAGAGCTCTCCAAATCAGTATCGGAATCATCTGCGCTCACAGCCACTGCAGTCAGGGCCTCGGCTTCCGGCGTGACACTGCTCTGCGACGACGAAGACGAAGATATTGTCGAGACAGCTTCCCCGGAGGAAGAGGAGCTCACGGATTCAGACCGCGATTCTGCAGAACTGCTCACCGAAGACGAGGATGCTTCCGGCACTGCGGCCGCCGTGCTTTCCACAGTCGGCTCACTTTCGGCGGTACGCTTTCCGCATCCTGCCGCAGAGACAGCGATGGCACCTGCCAATAGAACGATTACAACAGATTTCTTCATGAATTGTTCCTCCCCATCGAAATTGCGAAGCCCGAAGCAATCCGTATCGGATACCGTCTGCTCTGCCCCGCCTGCGGGATATCGATAAAGCATACTTTCCCGCGTAGGCTTATTGTTTCATTATAATCTTCTATACCAACTCCCGTCAATCCAAGCTTAACACAGAAAGACGAGATAAAAGCGCAAAGCGGATTTTATCTCGTCTCCATAAACTCGGATTATCCATTAGCAATAGCGGGCCTTATTACAAGTCTTGCCATCCGGCTACTTTACAGAAAAAAACGCATAACGCCGATTACCTGCCCGAGAATCGAAAACGTGTGATCACCGGTTACAATGATCGGATCCATATAGTCATTCTCAGGCTGAAGACGAACATACCCGTTCTCCCTGTAGAAGGTCTTCACTGTGGCGGAATCATCGATAAGAGCCACCACCATCTGCCCGTTTCTCGCCGCATTCGTCTGTCGCACCAGCACAAGATCACCGTCCAGAATCCCGGCATTGATCATGCTTTCTCCATGTACCCGGAGCATAAAGGTCTGTCCGTTCGGCAGCTTATTCACCGGAATCGGAAAATAGGATTCCACCTGTTCCACGGCCAGAAGCGGCTGCCCGGCGGCTACATTTCCAATCACCGGAACATTCTGGAACTCCACCGATTCTCCGGTTTCCAGCGCCGGATCCAGCTGCTTCATCCGTTCTTCCCGGAAATCATCGTCCAGAATCTCAATCGCCCTCGGTTTCGTCGCGTCCTTTCGAATATAACCGTTCTTCTCCAACGTCTCCAGGTGCGCGTGAACAGAGGATGTCGACTTGAGATGAACCGCTTCACAGATCTCACGCACGGATGGCGGAAAGCCATGGTCGAGGATTTCCTTCTTCAGATAATCGAGAATCTCCTGCTGCTTTTTGCTGATCGGTTTTCTCCTTGACGCAATATGAGCATTCGAAGATGTATCCATAAACAAGCCCCCCGACCCAAAATAAAAATTTTCCTTCCATCTGATCGAATGGAAGTTTAAAGATTTCCCCTTCCATCTGAGGGAATAAAAGTTTGTTGAATTCTGATGAATATTCAGAAAAAAGATTAACATAAATATACCATAGGGATTTTAAAAAAGCAAACACCTTTTCCGAACATGCATTCGTTTTATATCGAACGTATATTCGATTTTTTGTTGACACGTTCCTATAGCCGTAATATAATCGCAATATAAGAACATGTGTTCGGAACCTACGTTCGTTTTTTCTATGTGTCCGTATAGAGGGGGAAGTTTTATGATTTCAGATAATTATTCCGTATATTCCGGTCGTGTTCACTCTGATCCGCCACATTCGCACTCTGCACGGTACGGATCCGCATGTTTTGCCAGAAAGGACGCAGCCGACCGCGCCGCAGGCTACCGCCGTTCCATCGGCGGCAGAACTTCACGAAGACAGGCTCGCAGAAATCTGCGCCATCTGAGGAGGGTTCTTGCGATCATGATCCTCCTACTCGCCGCAATCCTTCTGCTCCTCCACTTCACAGCCAACCGCACAGAAGCGGAGAAAGTGAATGTTCCCACCTACAAGTATTATACCAGCATCGAGGTAGATCAGGGCGAAAGCCTCTGGTCCATCGCCGTCGATCATATGTCTCCGGAATATAAGGATGTCTATGATTATATGAGTGAGATTGCCACAATCAACCATCTCCACGGCGATCAGCTCGACAGGGGACAGCGAATCATTATCCCCTACTACTCCACCGAGTACAAGGAATGATACGGATCTATGAAAGCCTTCACACCTGTGCGCAGTCATGGACATCCGCGCCGAAAGCTGGTATGATCATGGAATGACATATAGGCCGCACGAATCGGTACGCTGTACGGTTATCGATCCTGGGGAAGCAAAGCAGAGGAAAAGCAGAGATGGAAAAACAAAACGAAATAAATGCAGAAGTGACCGGCAGAAGCAGCTCTTTTGACAAGATCTATGAAGTTGTACGCCGGATTCCGGCGGGCACGGTGGCAACCTATGGTCAGGTTGCCTCCCTGGCGGGGAACAAACGGTGGGCCCGCGTGGTCGGATACGCCCTTCACGCGAACCCAGACCCGGAACATATTCCCTGCTACCGTGTCGTTAACCGGAACGGACAGGTTTCCTCCGCCTTCGCCTTTGGCGGAAGAAACCGTCAGATCGAGCTGTTGGAAGCCGACGGGATACCCTGTCCCGACGGAATTGTGGATCTGTCAAAATATCAGTGGAATCATTTTTCCCTTACTGACCTTCAGTAGAACCTTTCTCTTCGAGATTTTCCGGAGAGATGAGTTTTCCATCTCTCCAGATTCTCTCCAGATCATAGAACAGACGATTTTCCTCATCAAATAAGTGAACGACAATGTCACCGTAGTCCAGCAGAATCCAATTTGCATTCTGATAACCCTCTGTACTCTTGGCATGAATTCCTCTTTTGCCAAGAGACTCATCGACTGCGTCCGCCATCGCCTGAACCTGACTCCGGTTGGAGCCGCTGGCGATAATGAAATAATCCGCCAGTGTAGAGATGTGGGCAATGTCGATAATCTTGATGTCAATCGCCTTTTTTTCTTCCAGTGCTTTTACAGCAATATCCGCCATTTCCCTGGGATCTGTCATTTCTTCCTCCTCTTTATTTGAAATTTCTATAATCTAATCGATATGTTTGGTGAGTGTCCGGTAATAGTCATACGCCGACAGCGTCGTCTCATCCATTGACTTCGGATTTTCCCGAAGATAATCCAACGTATCCTTTAATATCATATACATGCATTCATTGATGTCGCAGAACGCAACCTTCCGAATGGCATCCAGATGAGGGGCCTTGTCTCGATTTGGTTCGATGTAATCCGCGATAAAGGTGATTTTCTCCAGCATCGTCATATCCGGTTTTCCCGTCGTATGCCAGGCAATTGCGTCAAGCACCTCCGGATCCTCACAGCCGTAGTCCTTCTTTGCGATATAGGCGCCGAGCTTTGCATGCAGCAGTACCGGATGCTCCAGCTCAAACTTTCTCACGGGAATATTCTTCTTGGTACAGATTTCTATCTTCTGTGAATTCGGTATACACTTTGCACAGTCATGAAGAAGCCCCGCCATACGCGCCTTTTTCAGATCCACATCGTAACGCATTGCCAGCGCACAGGCTGTATAGGTGACCCCGAGCGTATGACGATAACGATTGTCCGTCAGCTCCTTCTTCAATTTTGATTCGATCACATTCCATTCCGTTTTTTCTTTGCTCATTTCCTATCCTTCTTCTACGCATGCTTCATCCCAAGAGCAAATCACCCTTACATTTTTCTCACGAAGCCGGACGTATTATTTTTTCATCCAGAGCAGGAGACACCGTTAATGTTTTTTCATCCGGAGCAGGACGCCGTTTCCCTTGTTTCTCCCGGATCCAGATAAATCCCCTTTTCCCGTATATATTCCAGTACCGGATCCGGAAGATAATATCTCGCGGATTCTCTGTTCCGGATCCGTTCCCGGATATGCTTCGAGGAAATATCCAGGTTGGGGGTATCCAGTTTCAGAAAATCCCCGTGAAACTGTTCTCGTCTCTGATTCAGAAGTGCATCAAAAACATCGGGGTCCGTCTGATTTCTTGTCGCGACAACAATGTGAGCCGCATTGACAATTCTCTGCGGATCGCGCCACTGATCGAAATCAAACAAAGAATCCGCTCCCATAATAAAATAAAATTCCGTATCCGGATTCTCCTCGCGCAGCATCTCCAGTGTCCGATATGTATAGCTGTAACCATCCTCATTCATCTCGAAAAGGGAAAGTTCAAAGCCGGGATTCGATGCAATGGCAAGTCTCACCATTTCTACTCGCTGCTCATCTGTGGCTCTCCCGGCACGATTCCTCTTGTGAGGCGGATTGCCCGCAGGCATGAAGAGAACCTTATCCAGACGAAATTGCTGCCTGGCGGCCTCCCCCAGTATCAGATGTCCGATATGAATCGGATCAAAGGTTCCTCCCATGATTCCGACCTTATGCTTTCTCTCTTCTGACATAGAAATCCCCTGTTCCGGAATATGAATATGCGCGAGCAGTGAGCCACAACCGCACACACCGCAGCGTATGGAAAGCGCAGAAAGACTCGTTGCGCGTGCAAAAGCATGCATGAAGCTTTACTTCGGGAACACAATCTTCCTGTCATCGCCCTGACCTTCCTTATACAGAACGATCTTCTTCCCGATGATCTGCACAATCTGGGACTTGGTTCTCTCCGCCAGCATCTGTGCCATCTCCTTCGGATCATCCATGCAATTCTGAAGAATTCCGATTTTCACCAGCTCCCGCGCGACCAGTGCGAGGCGCACATTCTCTGTCAGCTCCGGGGTAACTCCACCCTTGCCGATATGCAGGATTGTGTCCTCATTCATTGCCAGCCCTTTCAGATAGGCTCTCTGTTTGCTCGTCATATAACTCTCCTGTCACTATCTAATATATAATTGCTTTTATCTCTCTGATATTGTTACCGCATATTCTTACTGGATATTCTTACCGGATATTGTTGGCGTTCACACACCATGAAAACAGCATCTAGAACTCGCATACAATTCTTGTATGCATCCGATACAATTTATCTTCTGGGCTTAATCATTCACCGGAAGAACCCATGCCCCACGGCCTTTAAGATCGTCAAACCGCAGCTTTGACGCCTCCCGGCATTCCTTAAATGCGGCTTCCTGGTAATTCTCCTCTTCATCCGTATGGAGTGAAAAATATTTCTCGACACGAATCGGACTCTCCTCAAAAGCCTTGATTGCGTACTTCCTCGTAACCTTCTCTCTGGTCTCATTCACTCGTATGGAAAAAGAAGTGATTTGAGAGGTCTCACAGAGAATCAGATGCCGCCCCTCCGGATTCCGGAGCAAAAAGCCGCAGGAATTATTTTCCTGCTCGAGATACTTCTCAAGCTGCCAGCGCGACTCTTCACTCGGTTCTTCCATCCAGGTCTTCAGTTCAAAATCGCAGTTTGCAAACGGTTCGATCGTCTGACGAAAAACCAGAAGATGCTCGTTCCGCGGAGCTCCGAACCACTCCCGCTTCGAGGTGAATCGGACCCCCTCCCATGTGAAATCCGCATCCCGACAGAAAATATCGAATGGAGGCATTTTCCGTACCTCTGAATAGGTCTCATCCCTGTCGGAATGACCCATATAATTAAATTCCAGATTTCTGACCTCCGGCAGCTCCTGCCAGATCTCAATCAACCCCATCTCAAGGCACCTCCGCAATACATTGCTTGTAGCTATCCCGCGCATCCTGCTGTAAAGCCTCACACGACTAAGGTCACGGGAATGCGCCGGTAATTTTTCAAACGGAAAAGACTCGTTGTTATTTATAATAATCGAAGTGAAGGCCATACATCCGTACCGTATCGCCGTCCTGAATGCCTGCCTTCTCAAGATCGCCGAGAATGCCCGAATCCTTCAGGAACTTCTGGAAGAACTGGAAGCCCTTCTCGGAGTCCAGATTCGTATAGCCGAGCATCTTTTCGATCTTCGGTCCCTCGACAATATAGGTATGGTCCTCCGTCTCGGACTTTGTAACGGTATATGGAAGGCTGTCCTCCGGAATCATAACCTCCGGATCAAATTCCTGTGTGTACAGCTCCGTATTCTTCGGGATCTCATCCAAACGGTTCTGCACATAGTATAACAGTTCTTTTATTCCTTTTCCAGTCGCAGCGGAGATCGGGAACACACGGATTCCCTTCGGCTCAAACTCCTTCCTGATCCTCTCAACCGGATCCTCCGCTCCCTCTTCCGGAAAAATCAGATCAACCTTGTTGGCGGCGATCACCTGCGGCAATTTTTCAAGATTCACATTGTATTTCTTCAGCTCGCCGTTAATGGTGTAGATGTCCTCGACGGGGTCCCGTCCCTCGGTGCCTGCCGCATCCACAAGATGAATCAGCATCCGGCAGCGCTCAATGTGCCGCAGAAACTCATATCCAAGCCCTGCTCCCTCCGAGGCGCCTTCAATCAGGCCGGGAATATCCGCCATGACGAATCCGTTGCACCCCTCCAGGTCAACGACTCCGAGATTCGGGATCAGTGTCGTGAAATGGTACTCGGCGATCTTCGGCTGTGCATTGCTGACTCTGGACAACAGTGTTGATTTGCCGACGCTCGGGAAGCCGATCAGACCCACATCTGCGATCATCTTCAGCTCCAGCCTGAGCTCCAGCTCTCTCGCCGGCTGTCCCGGCTGTGCATATTTCGGAACCTGCATGGTGGGCGTGGCATAATTCATATTTCCTTTTCCGCCTCTTCCGCCCTTCAGCAGCACGACCCGGGTATTCTCCCCGGACATGTCTGCGATGACCTTCCCGCTCTGCGCCTCATAGATGACCGTTCCGTCCGGAACCTTCAGGACGACATCGGCACCGTCCTTCCCCGTGCAGCGTTTTTTTCCGCCTTCCTGCCCGTCCTCAGCCTTGAATTTATAATGATGCCGAAAGCTTGCCAGGGTATTCAGCCCCGGATCCACTTCAAAAATAACGCTTCCGCCATTTCCGCCGTTTCCGCCGTCAGGACCGCCGGCCGCCACAAACTTCTCGCGGCGGAAGCTCACATGTCCGTCTCCGCCTTTACCGGATTTAACTGCAATTTTTGCACGATCTGCAAACATAATAATCACCTCTGTTCATAAAAAAAGAATGTAACTTATATCGCCGACTCAGAAAAACCAAACAACAGCTACTGAAAACAATCCATGGGTTGGCCATATAAATTGCATTCCCGATAAAAAATCTGCCCCGCAGTGTTTCTTCCTGTCCTCTTCTACACACAGCAGAAAGGGCCATCACAGTGAATGTGACAGCCCTGACATTTCTAAAATTATTCAGCTGCTTCAGCCTGCGGAATAACAGAACAGATCTTTCTGTCTCTTCCCTTGCGGGTAAATCTCACGATACCGTCTGTTGTAGCAAACAGAGTATCATCTTTACCAAGGCCTACATTCAGACCCGGATGAATATGAGTTCCACGCTGTCTGTAAAGGATGTTACCGGCTTTTACAAACTGTCCGTCCGCTCTCTTAGCGCCCAGTCTCTTGGACTCGGAATCACGGCCGTTCTTTGTTGAACCTACTCCCTTTTTATGAGCGAAGAACTGAAGATTTAAATTCATCATTTCTTACACCTCCACGAAATTAACGTCAATGAAGTCTCGATACGACTCCTCTTCCTGCATATCGGAAAGGGTAGAAGCCAGTGCCTGAAGCAGAAGCTCCGCTCCGTCAGATGGAGTACCCTTGACCCGGACACTGATCACGGCATTTTCAGGATCGGAAAATTCCTTGACCGAATCCTTTGTAAAACGATCCAGAGAATTCACCGTATGAATAACCAGAGCAGACACGGCTGCACAGACAATGTCCTCGCCCGCCTCCGCATATCCGGAATGATCCCTAGCCTCAAAGCCTGTAATCTGTCCGTTCCGATTCTGATAAAAAGTAACTCTCGTCATTCAGGCATTGATCTTGCTGATCTGTACCTTTGTGTACTGCTGTCTGTGACCGTTCTTCTTATGATAGCCGGTTTTTCTCTTGTACTTGTAAACGATAACCTTCTTCGCCTTTGCATTGGCAAGAACCTTTGCTTCTACAGAAGCACCGGCTGTCTCACCGCCGACCTTGATGGTATCATCGTCGCGAACTGCAAGTACCTGATCAAATGTTACGGTCTCTCCTGCCTCTGCTCCGAGCTTCTCCACACGGATAACATCGCCTTCGGAAACCTTGTACTGCTTTCCGCCAGTTGCAATAATAGCGTACATATAGGACACCTCCTACTTTCTAAAACTCGCCAGATCCGGTGGTCCGTCGGCATTTGGACAGACTCTTAAACCTCTCTGTGCGGCATACCTGGATATTATTGCATACACTTCAAACGTTGTCAACATGAAAATTTGAGAATTCAAAAATCATGAAAATTTGAGAATTCAAAAATAAAAATTCGGCAAAAATCGGGAAATCGGGGAAAACTTTCTGATCAGGCATCAGGAATGACCTCTCGGAACCTTTGCAAGCAGGTTCCTTTCGTATGTGCGGTCAGCTATCATAAGGCGGATAAACGTATACAGAAGAATCGGTATTGTTCCCCAGATTGCTCTGACCGAGAAAATCTTACACAGAAGCGTGGAAAGAATCCCGCCGGCCAGAAAAAACAGGATCATGGAACCGTGCATCTTCCAGCGAAGATCTGCCTTCGGATCCTTATCCCGGATTGCCTTTACCAGATTGCTGCCCGTCTGACGGATATGATTCGTCACAAAGGTGGTGGCCATCGGTATGCCTTCATTCTGACGGAAGGTATTGAACTGCATGGAACAGATAAAATTCAGGGTAACCTGGCAGATCTGATCAGGAGCATTTTCCGGAAGTGCCCCAAGCAGCATCGCCACAGGAATCTCAAATCCGACCAGAATCGTGTCCCAGCGCAGAATATGAAACTGTTTCACTCTCTTCGCCAGAAACTCAGACAGGATTGCTCCGCCAAAATAGGCCGAAATCGGTATCAACAGATATAATGCCTTATTCCGGTCCCCTTCACCGATAGCCATAGAGAGAAGAACAACGTTTGCTGTCTGTGCATTGCAGAACACGCCGCCTCTGACCATGAAAGTATACGCCCCGTAAAAACCGCCTACCAGAATCAATGACCAGAAAACCCAGTGTTTTTCACACTCAAGAAAAAATTCCCGATGCAAATCATTTTCCGTTGATTTTTTTGTCTCAAAACTCATTTCAACTGCAGCTGTCTCTCCCGATTGCTTCGTGCTCATATCTGTTGTCGTCGCTAATGTTCTTGACCACCGATGAACAAGCTCCCCGTGGTCCAAGAACCTTGCGGCTGGACTTATACACAAATTTTATGATTTACTGTGATTGCAAGGCTTCCGGGTCCGATATGGCATCCGATCACCAGCGACAGCGGATCTCCTGATATCTCGGTGTTCGGAAATGCCTCCCGGATCTCACGAACCCACTGCTCGACTTCTTCGGGATCATCTCCCTCGGAATACGAGTAACGAATCGTGTATTCGCCTTTCTCCACAAAATCGTGAAATCTGCCGTCCATATCCTTGCGAATGGCGTCCAGCATGATCTTCTTCGCCTGCTTCGTGCCGCGCGCCTTGGCAAAAGCATCCAGCTTTTCGCCCTGAATCTGCAGCACCGGCTTGATGTGAAGAACACTTCCGATCAAAGCCGCAGCCGGTGTAATGCGGCCGCCCTTTTTCAGGTACTTCAGTGTGTCTACCATAATATATATGCTGGAGTTGAACTTGTCCTCCTCCAGCTTCTCCCGGATCTGCTCCGCATTCCATCCCGCGGCAATCAGCGTCTGCGCGTCTTCCACCGACTGACGCATGGTAACGGAAATTCTCTGGTTATTAACCACCTGAACTCTGCCGTCATAATTCTCCGCCAGCAGTCTGGCCGTCTGATAGGAATTGGAAAGACCACTTGAAAGCGGAATGTACACGATTTCATCGTACTCTCTCAGCACCTTGTCCCAGAGATCTGTAACTTCAGCGGGAGCCGGCTGAGAGGTTGAGACACTTACGCTCGGATTCTCAAGCTCCTTGAAAAACTCCGATTGCGTAATATCGATATCCTCACGGACCACCTTGCCATTGATCAAAAATGACATCGGAAGAACATATACCCCCATACTCTTTGCCATTTCCTGTGTGATTCCGCTGTTACTGTCGGTTACCACTGCAACCTTCGACATGAAAAATCCTCCTCACCCTGCGAATAAACAAACTATAAAATCATTCTACAATAGCCCCCGAAAAATGCAAACACCCACTTTCAGGAAATTGTGTCCGCGTCAGGTTTTCCAAAAACTTCTCAGGAAGAGAATCAAACCCGTATCAGGAGAAACAAGATTCCCGTCAGAAGGATCACTCCCGTCGGAACCAGAATCTGCGCCAGCCTTTTTTCCTCAAGCCCAGGTTCAATGAAAGCCGGTTTATTCCACGTCACAGATCTCCGGATCAGCCAGCATCCCGTGTAGATCAGAATCGGGAGCGGAATCCCGTAGAACAGCAGCGATATGCCGACCATCTGAGAGGAAGCAGTATATGACGCCTGCTCGGTGCTATCTGACGCGAGAAAGGAAACCACTACCAAAAGCCCGTTATACGCAAAATGCAGCAGACTGGTGTAAAAGATGTTGTCGGTCTCCAGGATCACCCATGTCATCAGCGCCCCGAGAATACCGGGGATCCACCAGCGCACCGGATAGATATGAAAAACGCCGAACAGAGCTCCGCCCGCCAGAATGATCTGCCATCTTTTCCGGAAGCTGGTGCGAAGACCGGAAACCATGACTCCCCGGTGCAGAGCCTCTTCACAGACCGCCGGCATGAAGGCCGTGAGAAAAAGCTCCACCGGAAGACTCGAAGAAGAGGCGCCCGCAAGTCCCTCATCAATCCGCTGCAGAGCGTCAGGAACAAAGAACATTTCCAGAACCGTCACGACATCAGCGGCCAGATATCCCGCCACCACCAGGATCAGTACTCCGAAAATGGCAGATATATGCGGCTTCCGAAGCGGAAATACCTCTCTGGGGTCCGCTCTCATAAAAAGCACAAAAAGACCAGAGGCCGCGAGAAACTCAAACTCCATCACAAAGGAGTCCAGGTCCATGCTTCCGGTCAGCAGGTAGACCCATCCGTTCGTCAGGATCCAGACCACCATCAGACAGATGAAAAAGATCAGGCATTGCCAGAGCTTCAGCTCCCTCCTGTTCCGCGGTTTCTTCAGTCCTCTTGGCGCAGTGCCGGAAATACTCTCATATGGCACCCACTCGTGCACGAAACGATTCCCGTTTCCGTATACATAAGTCCGACAATTATTATCCATCTGCTTCAATTTCCTTTAACTGTTCCTTAAAAGATTTTCTCTTCCTGGTCCGTGTAATTTCCATAATATCGAGCGCGGTGATGTCAATCACCTGCGGCTGCGAGGGATCCTTCCGGAATTCCTCCGTCATCCGTTCTCGGAGCCTTTTCTGGTCTCCCGGCTCTCTCATATTGATGAAATCCACAAGAATCGTTCCCGAAAGCTGCCGGAGACGGATCTGGCGTGCAATCTCGGGAGCCGCTTCATCATTGGTCATCTGCACGGTTTTGGAGAAGCTTTTATTTCCGGAATAACGTCCCGTGTTCACATCGACGGACACAAAAGCCTCCGTCTGTTCGATCACGAGGAACCCCCCGGACTTCAGCCACACGGTCCGGCTCTGAAGAGCCTCAAAGAGCGTCGTCAGGTTGTACAGCTTATAGAGATCCACCATCCGGTCCGCGTAGAGAACCGCCTCGGGACGATCATCCTTCGAGAATGTCCGGTCGATATAAGCATCCAACTCCCGCTTTGTCTCCGGATCGTCGGTGACGAGCCGTTTCAGATCCCGGGCCGGGCATTGCTTCAGAAGATAGATCGCGTCACTCTCCGACTGGTACAGGCAGGAGTAACAGGTTCTCTCCGCGCCATGATCCAGAATCCGTTTCATCTGACCGGAAAGAGCTTCCCATTCCCTCAGAAGTTCCTTCTCATCCGCCTCGGCGGCATTGGTTCTGACAATAATGCCGAAGCTCGCATCGAACAATGGGCGAAAAAAATCCTCCAGCCGCTTCCGGTCCTCCTCCTTCAGCTTTCTTGACAGGTTCAGCGTTTTTCTCTCCGAAGTCAGAACCAGAAACCTTCCCGGAATCGCAAGACTCTGCGTCAGCCTCGGAAGCTTCTGCTTCATCGCCTCTTTCTCAACCTGAACCACAATCTCATCCCCTGCCTTCAGCGTCCGGTCCCGCCTCGAATGCCTGGGTGGAAGCGGAAGGTAACCGTTCTGATCCGGACCAAGCCGGACAAAAGCGGCATTCAGATTATTCTGAATGGTCTCAACCTTGCCCACATAAATGTTTCCGAGAAGAGACTGCCTGTCCTTTCTCCGAATGAAGAATTCCACCGGTCTGTCATCCTCATAAAGCACCGATGCCAGACAAGGAACCTCTCCCGCCGGATATTCTGCAATTACGATCTTCTTCTCTCCCATTTCCGCTCTGTTCCTCTCGCTTTGTCTGTCCTGCCTCATTCATCCGGCAGGTCATTCCCGTGCCGCTATCGGGAGACCGGCTTTGAAGACGCCCGGTCCAGCGGCACAAGCTTCCGGTTTTCCTCCGTCCCGATATTCGTATAGATGTCGTTGCGGTGAATCAGGAGACTGTGCTCCGCAAGATCAAACCCCGCGAATCCGGCAAAGGCGCTCATGACGAGCTCCGGCTTGAGGTTGCTGACGCTCCCTGCAGAAAGCAGCATGTGAAACGCGGTGCGTTCCGCGTCCGTCCCCTGCGGATGCTCCGCCAGTGTCCGGTCATCCAGCTCTGTAACGTTCATCTCATAGATCCAGGGAAGAATATCCGTCTCTGCCTCACTCCGCTTTGTCTTCCGAAGCACGATCACCGACGGGCCGGAAAGAAACGCCTTCAGCTTCTCCCGCAGCTGTTCTGGATCCGGAAGTCTGACGCTGTCCTTGCGAAAGCTCACGGTATAGTCAGCCGCATTTACAAGCGTCATGCATTTCTCCGCCTTTGTGATCCCGATTCGAACGCAGCTTTCCGCATGCATTCCGGGAACCATCTGTGCATTCAGGCGCTCAAGAATCTCCGACTCCGGAATTTCTTCCTTCAGATCGAGGTCAAAATACTCCCCGCTGCTCGTCTTGCCCACGCCGAGCGGCGCCGCAAAGGACATCAGCATGTGCGGGCTGAAGCCCTCGGACAGCGATACCGGAAGCTCCGCTCTGCGGATCGCCTTCTGAAAGAAACGCATCACATCCAGATGGCCTATGAATTTCAGGCATCCCGTCTTTGTAAATTTAATCCTGACTCTCATAGCACACCCCTCCGTTGTACACGCGGCAGCCGCAGCCGCTGCATCTCTGCCGGCAGTTCGGCGTCACAACGCCCTCCTTTGCCCGCTTCCACTCACGGATCAGGAAATCCCGGCTCACCTGACAGTCCAGGAAATCCCACGGAAGCAGCTCCGAGGTATCTCTCTCGCGAGCCGTATAGAAATACGGATCCATTCCGCACTCCCGGAAGCTTTCCTGCCACCTTTCCTCATCAAAATACTCGCTCCAGGCATCGAAAATCGCCCCTTTGCGGTACGCCTTCTCGATTGCCTGCGCCACGCGTCGGTCGCCCCTGGCGAGGACACCCTCCAGAACAGAGATATAGGCGTCGTGGTAGGTGTATCGTATGCTCTTCTGATTCAGCATGGCGCGTACCTCATCCTTGACCATATGCGCCTTGTCAAGGAATTCCTGCTCCTTGTCCATACGTGCCCACTGAAATGGAGTAAAGGGCTTCGGAACAAAGAACGAGCTGCTGGCGTTGATGCTGACTTTACCCGTTCTCTTCTCCTTCGGAATATTGTCATAGTAACACTCCGCGACTTTTTCGCACAGATGAGCGATGTCCTTGACATCCTCCTCCTTTTCTCCCGGAAGGCCAAGCATGAAATAGAGCTTCACCTTATTCCAGCCGCCGCGGAACGCCTCCAGAGCGCCGTTCAGAATATCCGCCTCGGTGATGCCCTTGTTGATAACGTCGCGCATCCGCTGTGAACCGGCCTCCGCCGCGAAGGTCAGACTGCTCTTCTTCACATCCTGCACCTTCGACATCACATCGAGCGAAAAGGCGTCTATACGGAGGGAAGGCAGCGAAATGTTGATTCCCTTTTCCTTACAGATCTGGATCAGGAAGGTCAGCAGCTCGTCCAGCTCCGAATAATCGCTGCTGGAAAGCGAGCTCAGGGAAATCTCGTCGTATCCCGTATTTTTCAGCATGATCTCCGCCTGCCGCTTCAGCCGCTCCACATTCTTCTCGCGCAGAGGACGGTAAATCATTCCCGCCTGGCAGAAACGGCATCCCCGGATGCATCCCCTCTGAATCTCCAGCACAACTCTGTCCTGTGTGGCCTGAAGATAAGGAACGATCGGAGCTTCCGGATAAGACACCCCATTGAAATCCATGACGATTCTCTTCCGGACCTTAGCGGGTACACCTTCCACTGTCGGACCGAAGGACGCCAGCGTCCCGTCCTCCTTGTAGGTGGCGCTGTAAAACTGCGGCACATAGATCCCCTCGATCCGGGAGGCCCGAAGAAGAAAATCCCGGCGGCTCATGCCGGTACTTTTTTTCTCCCGGTAGAGATTGAACAGCTCATCGTATGCGACCTCGCCCTCTCCGATATAAAACAGATCGAAGAATTCTGCGATCGGCTCCGGATTGTACGTGCATGGACCGCCGCCGATCACGATGGGCTCATCCTCTCCCCTGTCCGCGGCGTGCAGAGTGATCCCGGACAGATCCAGGATCTGCAGGATATTCGTGTAGCACATCTCATACTGAATCGTGATGCCGAGAAAATCAAAGGAGCGTACCGGTTTCTGTGACTCAAGGGCAAAGAGCGGAATCTTCTTCTCCCGCATAACCTTATCCAGATCCGGCCATGGAGAATAGACTCTCTCACACCAGACGTCTTCTCTTTTATTAAACATGTCATACAGGATCTGAATTCCCAGATGAGACATGCCGATCTCATACACATCCGGAAAACACATACAGAAGCGAATCATTTTCTCCAAATCGGGGGAGGCCGACTTGTCAACCGCGTTCACCTCATTGCCGATATATCTGGCAGGCTTGTCAATTGACAGCAGAATTTCATCGCTCAATGCCAATCTTCTCATACATTCACCCTTCACTTCCTATCATTCGACGTTTTCCTGTCCGGCTGATTTCTGTATCTCACTCACCGGCTCTTTCTTCATCCCGCGAATGATATCATCGCGAAACATCGAGAATTTATCCATCGGATAATCCTCCAGGTTCTTCAACACCTTTCTGTCATCTGCCTTCTTCAACAGCTTCTCACGATCCTTCATGATCTCTGCCGCAGTTACCTTACGGGACGGTCCGCCCACGCAGCCGCCGGGACAGATCATACCCTCGATGAAGTCCTCCTGCAGTCTGCCGAACTTCAGCATCGTAAGTGCCTTTTTGCACTCCGGCCCGCCGGCAGCCTTCAAAAGCCGGATTCCGGACGTATCCTCTCCGCGCTCCTTCATGCACTCAATTACAGCATTTGCGACACCTCCCGAGGTGGCGAATCTCTTTCCGAAGATAGATGCCTCCTGATACGGATCGGTACACGGCTTCAGCTCCACATCCTTGGAGCGAAGCAGCGCCGAAAACTCGCCGTAGGTCATGACGTAATCCGCATTTTTCGGCACGCCCTCTACGTCTGCCGCCTCGGATTTCTTCGCCACGCAGGGTCCGAGAAAAACCGTGACACAGCCCGGATGCATGGCCTTCAGATACCTCGACACCGCACACATCGGAGATACGACGGTGGACATATTCTCCTTATACTGCTCCGGGAAATGTACCTTCAGCATATTGATAAAGGCCGAGCAACAGGAGGTGGTCATCTTGCGTCCCTCTTTCCGCGCCTCGCTCCACTCCTCAGACTCATAGGCGGCGGTCATATCTGCGCCGAGGCCGACCTCGACCAGATCCTTGAATCCGAGCTCCTTAACCGCCTGGCGGACCGAACCCATGGTGATATCCGGTCCGTACTGTCCCTCGGTCGCCGGCGCGACCATCGCGTAGACTTCCTTTCCGGCCTTGATGTCCCGGATGATGTCCACCAGATAAGATTTCGACGCAGGTGCTCCGAACGGACACGAATGAATGCAGAGACCGCACTGAATGCATTTGGAATCGTCAATGACACAGATTCCGTACTCGTCATAAGTAATGGCGCCTACCGGGCAGGCCTTCTTGCAGGGCCGCACCAGATGAACAATCGCATTGTAAGGGCACGCCTCCGCGCATTTTCCGCACTCCTTGCACTTCGTCGCATCGATGTGCGAACGATGCGCTCCCATTTCGATCGCCCCGAACTTACAGGAACTCTGACAGGGCTGTCCCATGCATTTCCGGCAGTTATCGGTAACCGTATACGCGGAAATCGGGCACTCCTCACACGCCGGCCCGAGAACGCGCACGATATTCTTCGAGGTGTCGTTGGGATCCGGGTTCTTTCCCTCCGCCAGACGAATCCGACGTTTGATCAGCTCACGGTCCTTGTAGACACAGCATCTGTATTTCGCCAGCGGCCCCGGGCTCAGCTTCAAGATCAGCTTCTCCTTGCCATCCTCATCCAGCTCATCCTTCCATGCGAGCCGCGCTGTCTCCTCGAGAATCTTATGTTTCAGCTGAATCAGATTTTCATCATTCGTAACCATGTCATACATCCTTTCCTGCGGAAAAAAACGCGTATTGCGGGTTCCTTCTTACTTCTGCGATGTCTTTCGCATACCCAGTGTACTATGTTTGACGGACCGATTCAACCGATACCCGCCCGTCCGCACATATGTTCTTCTAAAAAAACACCGGCCGGTTACACGCCGCTGAAACGGCAGGAAAATCCTTGCGTTTTCTTTTTTTAAAGAATTTGCTATAATAGAGCAGCCGGTCCTTATGCCGTGAATAACAGCTTAAAATACGGATAAATGATCTGATTGGAGGAATTTATGAAGTTTTACTATCCCGTAATTGTAAAAAAGACCGAGAACGGTTATCATGCGAAATTTGCCGATCTTGAGATGTGCGAGGCAGACGGCGATACCCTTGACGAGGTACTGGACAACGCGAAGGACGCCGCCTACAACTGGATCGAGGCGGAGCTTCAGGAGCCGGACCCGCAGCTTCCGCCGTCCTCGGACAAGGCCGATCTTGAAGCAGAAGCCGCAGAGGATGAGATCGTCCGGGAGATCCTCGTCACCTACCGGATGATGGAGGGCTGGGAGGAGTAAATTGCTCCCGCCTCCCTCTCTCGGCGTGCCGGGATGCGCAATCGGCTCCCCTGTCACTTAGTATCCCCTGTCACTGCTCAGCATATAGAGGAGGGCGTTGCAGATGCAGGCTGCGATGTTGCTGCCGCCCTTGCGCCCTCTTGCAACAATGTACGGAACATCCGTCTGCATGATCAGCTCCTTTGACTGCACGACATTCACAAAGCCGACCGGAACGCCGATGATGAGCTCCGGATTCAGCGTTCCGCTCTCGATCATCTCATAGAGGCGCACCAGCGCCGTCGGTGCATTCCCGATGGCAAAAATAAGCTTCCGGTCCAGTCTCGCAGCTTTTTCCATGCAGACAGCCGCGCGGGTGACGCCCCTCTTTTTTGCCTCCTCCGCGACATCCGGATCCGACATGAAGCACAGCGCCTCTCCACCGTAGCGCCCGAGCGCATGCTTATTGATTCCGGCCTGCGCCATATGCGTGTCCGTCACGATGCTCGCCCCTTCGCGAATCGCATCAAGCGCCTTCTCCACAACATTTTCTGAAAAGCAGAGATGATCCGCATAGTCAAAATCCGCGCTGGTGTGGATGCAGCGCTTTACAATCAGCTCCGTTCCCGGAAGCAGAAGACCGTTCTTATCTCCCAGCTCCTCCGTGATGATCGCAAAGCTGCGCTTCTCGATATCCATCGGTTTTACATTTTCCAGTTCTATCTTCACTTCTGACATAAGTAAATTCCCGTCCTTCTTGTAAACCCTGCGCTTTTTATGATGTTTCTTTTCCTATTAAGATTTTCAGCCTAACTATTTCCACACAACCGAAGATAAAATCCTTATGAAAGGCCCGTTTCAAGGATCTCATAGATTTTCTTCAGATCCATATTTTTTCGAAGCTCAGATGCCAGAATATCATACTGGCTTTCCTTGAACGTCTGATAATCCACCCCCGTCATCTCCGAGGTGTCGATTCCCTTCCTTCGCCCCAGGGCCTCTACAATTCTGTCCGCCACCATTTCCCGGTCGAAGACACTGTGGACATAGGTTCCGTATACATTTTCATGCTGAGCGCCGTCCTGCTTTTCGGCTGCATTTTCCACGTTTGTATCGCGGATGCGCACTGCAGGCGCAGCATTCTCGTTCAATGTGCTGACGCCCATGTGGATCTCATACCCCTCGATCGCCGTGCCGGAAAGATTCTCCAGTGCACCGTGAATCTCTCCGAAACAGCCTTCCACCCGGGTCCGCGTCTTCTCCCCTGCAAATACGGTATGCATCGGAAGCAGTCCCATGCCCTTGATGGAACCGCCGTTCTCTACCCCAAGAGGATCGGAAAGCGTCTCTCCCAGCATCTGATAGCCGCCGCAGACTCCGAAAATCACGGTACCCTCCGAGGCCGCCTTCAGGACCGCCGCCTCGAGACCATTCTGGCGCATCCAGAGCAGATCCTCCATGGTATTTTTCGTGCCCGGAAGAATGATCATATCCGGCTTTTTGAGCTCGGAGACGCGGTCCACATACCGAAGGGAGACGCCCTTCATCTTCTCAAACGGATTGAAATCCGTGAAGTTCGAGATTCTCGGCGTGCGGATGACCGCGATATCGATCGCGGCGACCGTCTGATTCCCCGTAAACCGCTCCGTGAGACTGTCTTCATCCTCCACCTCAATGTGAAGGTAAGGAGCGACGCCGACGACCGGAATGCCGGAGCGTTCCTCCAGCATCTGAATTCCCGGATCCAGTATCGTCCGGTCTCCCCGGAACTTGTTGATCACAAGTCCCTTCACCATCTCCCGCTCGTCCTCCTCCAGAAGCTCGACGGTCCCGATCAGCTGGGCAAAAACACCGCCTCGGTCGATATCACCGACCAGAAGAACCGGCGCTCCCGCGATCTTTGCCATGCCCATGTTCACAAAGCAGTCGGCGTCCTTCAGGTTGATCTCCGCCGGACTTCCGGCTCCCTCGATCACGATGATATCATTCTCCGCCGCGAGGGATTCATACGCCTTTCTGACCTCCGGGATCAGGTTGGGCTTGTAGCGGAAATACTCCCTTGCATCCATGTTTCCCAGAACCTCACCGTTGACAATGACCTGCGATCCGGTGTCGTTCGTCGGCTTCAAGAGAATCGGGTTCATCCGCACATCCGGTTCCACCCCCGCGCACTCCGCCTGCATGACCTGTGCCCGTCCCATCTCAAGCCCCTGGCGTGTGATAAAAGAATTCAGCGCCATATTCTGTGCCTTAAAGGGAGCCACCCGATATCCGTCCTGTCTGAAAATGCGGCACAGTCCTGCGGCGATCAGACTTTTCCCCGCATTGGACATCGTGCCCTGAATCATGATTGCTTTTGCCATAATCAAATCCTCTTATCTGGTTTCTCTGAATTCTTACGGAGCATCCCAAGCGCCTCGATCAGCTTCTCATTCTCCGCGTGCAGCCGCACCGCCGCCCGATAATAGCCTTCCCCGAGATTGTGGTAATTGGAGCAGTCCCGAATCATGACGCCATAGGGCAGGAGCTTCTCGCAAAGTCCCTTCTCGCCCTTGAAAAAAACATAATTGGCCCGGGAGTCGAATACCCGGAATCCCAGCTTTTCAAGGGATGCCTTCAGGTAAGCGCGCTCCTGCTTTACAATGCTTCTGGCCCGTTCCACATATCCTTCTTCCCGGAGCGCGGCTACACCGGCCTCCTGCGCCGGAATCGAGACATTCCACGGCTGCACCGCCGCGCGCATCTGCGAGAGCAGACCGGCATCCGCCGTCATTCCATAACCCAGCCGGAGACCGGCCATCGCATATCGCTTGGTAAATGCTTTTAAAATAAAGATCTCCGGTTCTTCCTTCAGATAGTTCCGGATCGTCATACGCTCCGGATCCTCGCAGAAATCCTGGAAACACTCATCTGTAAAAAGACGCACGCCCCGCGTCCGGCACGTCCGGATAATCGCTTTCATCAGCTCCATCTCCACCGGGACACCGGTCGGGTTGTTCGGGTTGCAGAGAACAACGACATCCAGATCGTCTGTGATGGCATTTAAAAAATCCGCTGTCAGACGGTATCCATCGGCCTCCCGAAGAGGAAAGAGACGTACCCGGCAGCCGACGCTTTGCAGCGCCTGCTCGTATTCCGCAAAGGTCGGAGCAAGAATCAGCGCCTGTTTCGGACGAAGGGCCCACGCATACGCGAAAATCACCTCCGCCGCGCCGTTCCCGCAGAACAGATATCCCTCCGGTACCTTCTCATACCCGGACAGAGCCCGGATCAGCTTCTCCTGCCGCACATCGGGGTAGTGAACGATTCTTGTCATACTCTCCTGTGCCGCACGGATCACGCTCTCCGGCGTTCCGAGCGGATTCATATTCGATGAAAAATCAATAACGCCGGGATGCCGGTAGACATCCCCGCCATGTACACTCTTAACCATTTCTTCACCTTTGGGATTGCGCGAGTGCATAGCAACAGAGCAATCCCTAGCTTTTATTTACGCGAACAGTGAGCTGCATCCGAATGCGAAGTATTCGTGTGCGGCGAACGTCGCGATAGCGAGATAAAACTCGCGCAGCGTGTTTTATCTCGTTGTCTGCAGTACCATGTATCGTATTCTAAAAGCATCACCGGAATCACTTCTGTTCACGCACCGCTAATATGGCTGAGATTTTACAATACCTTTGCATGAAAATTACTGTAAAAACCCTGCCATTCAGATATACCGTGAACAGAAGCCCAGAATCAACAGCCGCACAACCGCCGAAAGGACAAATGCCAGCAGCGCTGTTGCATACATGATCCGGTTTGCCCGGGGAATGTCCTCCGGCTCGATCTCACGAATCGGATCCCCGATGTACGGCTTCCGGTGTAGCTCTCCGAAATACCACGCGTCTCCTGCAAGCCGGATATCCAGCGCGCCGGCCATGGCAGCCTCTGTGTGCGCCGAATTGGGGCTCGCGTGCTTCAAGCGGTCACGCTTGAAAATTTTCATGGCATTCTTCCCGTCCTTTCCGCAGATCGAAGCGGCAAGCACCATGAGAATGCCCGAAATTCTCGCCGGAAGAAAGTTCAGCACATCGTCCAGCCTGGCCGCAAAGGTCCCGAACCAGCGATACCGGTCGTTCACATATCCGATCATCGAATCCATCGTATTGACGGACTTGTAGAAGAATCCGCCGGCTGCCCCGCCGATCATCAGAAAAATCAGCGGCGCCACAACGCCGTCAGAGGCGTTTTCGGCGACCGTCTCGACCGCCGCCTTTGTGACGCCGGTCATATCCAGCCGTTCCGTATCCCGGCCGACAATCATGGAGACCGCTCTCCTGGCCTTCGTGAGATCTCCGCTCTTCACCTCGCGGTATACCTTCATGCTCTCATCCCGGAGCGATCTGGCTGCCAGAATCTGATAGCACCAGAAGGTCTCTACAGCAAATCCCAGCCAGAAGTTCAGATGGTAGAAAAGCCTTAAAACAAGCGCCGGAATCAGAGTGCTGACTGCGATGACGCAGACCGCGGTGCATACTCCGGCTGTCCGCTCCCCGTTTTTTCCGGAAGGAAAGAGCCTCCGAAAGACCTTTTCAAACAACGTGATGCATTTTCCGATAAGCTGAACCGGGTGGTACAGCCCGTGCGGATCACCGATCAAAAGGTCGAGAATTCCGCCGAGCAGCACCGCCGGAACAATGTGGTCAAAGGTTTCTATTATCATAATGCTCTGCACACCTCTTGATAAATGCAGCGGCCACCTTCGGATTCGCGTAGAAATACAGGTGCGGGAATCCGGCGTACAGGCTGTCCGTGCTTCTGACGCACCGCCAGGAACGGTTTCCCGCCGGCTTCCTGGCGAGGAAGGTATCGCCTGGATTTTCCGATTCATAGTAGTGAAATTCGTGGGACCGTATCTCTCCGACGTCGCTTCCGAACATCGTTCCGCCGGTGAGCGTCACATAGCCGAACCTGGTCAGATGGCCGGTATAAAACGCGTTCTCCGGAAAAACGCCTGCCATCGGCCACGCATTTCCGTCGGGATCGGTAAGCGTCCGGTGGAGATAGAGAAATCCCCCGCATTCCGCAAGCGTCGGAAGCCCTCCGAGCACCGCTTCACGAATGGACTCCCGCATGGAAACGTTCTCCGAGAGCTCTTTTCCGTACAGCTCCGGGTATCCCCCATGAAGCAGGAGACCATCCAGATTGTCGGGAAGGCAGACGTCGTGAATCGGAGAAAAGGGAACGAGCTCCGCGCCCATCTCCCGCAGAAGATCCAGATTGTCCGCATAGAAAAAGCAGAAGGCTTCATCCCTCGCAAGCCCGATCCGGAGCTTACCTGGTCCGCCTGTTCCCTGACTGTTTCTTTCCGGATCGACGAAATCGCCCCCCTGCACGGCTGTTTTTTTCAGGGTATTCTCCCCTGGACCTGCTGCCGCGCAATGCTTCATCGGAGGATGCACCGGAAGCGCCGGTGCACCCGCGGCGATTTCAAGGATCTGGTCCAGGTCCAGCGTCTGATCCAGAATATCCGCGAGACGGTCCAGCTTATCCTGGAAGGAGGCAATCTCATCCGGCATCAGAAGCCCCAGATGCCGGCTCTCCAGTGCACAGTCCTTCATAACCGGCACGTAGCCGACCACAGGGATACCGATCTCTCTCTCAATCATTTCCTTCATCCTCGGGTAGAGCCCCGCGGAAACCCGGTTCAGAATCAATCCGCGGATGCAGGGCTTTTCCTGAAAGTCCAGAAATCCCCGGATCATCGGAAGCACCGAGCGACTGACCCCCTTTGCCGGAACGATCAGCAGCACCGGCGTGTCCGTGACAGAAGCCAGGTCGCTCGCGCCTGCCCGGGAGCTGTCGATTCCCATTCCGTCAAAATATCCCATCACGCCTTCCAGAACCGCGAGATCCGCATCCTGCGCGTTTTTCGCCAGAAGACTTCTGGTCGTATCCGGGTCCGTAAAAAACGTATCCAGGTTCCGGCTCTTCGTGCCAAGCACCTTCGAATGAAACATCGGATCGATAAAATCCGGACCGCATTTAAACGAGGCCGGCTTACGCCCCTTCTTCTTGAGAAGATTTAAAAGGCCACAGGTGATCAGCGTCTTCCCGCTTCCGCTGGACGGCGCCGCAATCATGATCCGGCTGATTTTGATTTGCTCCATATTATCCATGCGTACCTTATATACACCTTTATCCATTGCTTTTAAATGTTTCTTCCTCAAGCTTTTCGCCGTCGACTCCGGTGTGGACAAATGCTCTCTTCACGTCGTCCTCTGATCCTTCCCCCCGGGCCCCTTCCACCGTGATCACATAGACCGGATTCTGCCCCATCATCATGTGATAGGGTCCCGTCTTCTTGGATTTCGCAACCGTGACACACGCGATATCCGGTTCCCCGAACGGAAGCTTTTTCAATATCTCCAGCGCCTGAGTGACCGTCTCCAGCGTGATGGCATTGAGCACGACACGGATCCCGGGATTCTTCTCCAAAAGAATCCGGAGGATCTGCTCCATATTTCCGCCGGTTCCGCCCAGAAAGGCATGGGTCGGCGCCGGAAGATCCTGCAGCGCCTCCGGCGCCGGGCCTTCCACGATTTCCATGTTATCCACGCGGAATTTCAGCTTGTTGGAATACAAAAGGCGCACCGCAAAGGGATTTCTTTCAATCGAATAAACCTTTCCGTTCACCGCCCGGAGTGCCGCCTCCACCGAACACGAGCCGCTGCCGGCGCCGATGTCGTATACGACCGACCGGTCCGTCAGACGAAGCTTTCCGATAGAAACGATGCGGACCTCCTCCTTCGTCATGGGCACCTTGTCCCGGATAAACTCCTCATCCGCGATTCCGCTTGTAACCACGGGATTCACATTCGGATTTTCCAGAAGGATCACGCTGAGAGGAGATGATACATAGTCCGCAAAATCAACCGGGCGGCCTGACTGGATTTTTTCATCCGGATACCCGAGATTTTCACCGATATGCACCGTCACCTCATTCATATCATAGGTGATCAGCTTTTTGCAGATCTCTGCCGCCGCGTCCTTCGTCCCGAGGATGGAAAAGACCTTCTTGTTCCGGCAAATCTCGCCGATGATGTTGCAGCTTCTCCCGTGCATGCTCGTGAGCTTCACGTCCTCCCACGCGATTCGCAGCTGACTTGAGAAATAGACGACAGAAGAGATTCCCGGCATAACCCGGATCGGATTGTCGGGACTGTTCAGCGTCTGAAGCGCTGCATACAGCTTCTTCGCCCCGCTGAAAAAACCGACATCGCCGGACAGCAGCACGGAGATTCTGGAAGCCTCCGGATGCGCGTCAATTACCGCGGCGACCTTTGCCGGGAGATATTCCGCAAAGGTTTCCTGCCCGTCCCTCGCAATGTCCTTCAGCATCCGTTCCGCCCCGATCAAAACCTCGGAGGAACGGATAAAATCCGCAGCCTCCACCGTCAGTCCTTTTTCGGTTCCCATACCAATGCCAATCACGGCAATTTCACTCATAGATCCCTCTCCTGTCCCTTCTTCTGTCAGATCTCCTGCTCCTTCTTCTGACCGATCTCCCGTCCATCTTTTTCCCGGATCTGTCTCACGCACTCCTCTACCGAGATACCCGTGTCCCCGGCCGGTCTCCGGATGATCACCATCCGGCAGCCACAGGCTCTTGCCGCACTCTCCTTTTCCGGGAATCCGCCTTCTCTTCCGGTATCCTTCGTGACCAGATACCTTGCTCCCGTCTGATGGATCAGAGCAATATTCATCTCCTCGGAAAACGGCCCCTGCATACAGATCAGATTTTTTCCCTGAAAACCGATCTCCGCGCAGGAAGCCACCACAGACGGCAGGGAGAGGACTCTGGCATACAGGCGTTCCCGGTACCCCGGAACGGTCGTGAAGACCGGAAGCTCCTTGCTCCCGGTCGTCAGAAGCACATTTCCCTCTGTGCCGGCAATCCATGCGGCCGCCTCCTCTGTGCTTCCGACCACGATATTTCCGTCGGAAAGCTCGTAGAAATCGTCCTTTCTTGTCGTACCGCGCAGGACACGCACATATTTCCTTCCCGCCTCCTTACAGGCGTTTCGGATATTCTCTGTCACCTCAACGGCGTACGGATGCGTGGCGTCGATCACGATGGCCCGCTCATCCGTATTCTCCCGGATCTCCCGCACCATTTCCGCTTCCGTAAGCCGTCCGCTCCGGACATCCACATTTTTTCCCGGAGCGATCAGGCTTTTGCCATATTCCGTCGCCGTAAAGCAGCAGATCCTGTGCTCACCCAGATCCCTCAGCCGGTCCGCCAGGACACGGCCCTCTGTCGTGCCCGCGAACAAGAATAGATCATACATTTCGATATCCTCTCGGTGTCACCATATGTCCGTTGACGATCTTTGTCTGCGAATTTCCGATGAATACGGTCGTAAACATGTTGACCGGCGTATCCCGCAGCTCACGGAGCGTCAGGATCTTCATCGACTCTCCCTCTCTTCCGATATTCTCCACGATTCCGCATACCGTATTCTCCTTCCGGTACTGCAGGAGGATGTCACAGGCCTTCTGAAGATAATCCGATCTCTTGCGGCTCTGCGGGTTATAAAGCACGATAGCGAAATCCGCCTCGCCCGCCGCGGCCAGCCGCTTCTCGATCTTATCCATCGGTGTCAGGAGATCGGACAGGCTGATCAGACAGAAGTCGTGAATCAGCGGCGCTCCCAGCACAGCGGCGCCTCCAAGAGCTGCCGTTACGCCCGGAATAATCTTAAGAGATACCTCCGGATAACGCTCCCCGACCTCGTACATCAGTCCCGCCATTCCGTACACACCCGCGTCGCCGCTGCAGATCATGGACACCCTCTTGTCCTTTTCTGCTTCCTCGAAAGCCAGAACGCAGCGGTCCACCTCCTTCCGCATCGGGGTGGACAGAAACTCCTTCCCCGGCAGATGATCGCGCACAAGGTCGATATACACCGTGTATCCGATGATCGTATCGCTGCTCTGCAGCGCCTCTGCTGCTTCTACCGTCATTTTGTCCCAGGCACCCGGCCCGATACCTACCACATTTATCTGTTTCATCGCTTTTCCCAAAGGCGGAGCCGACCCTCCGCGCTCTCCTTTATTATTTAATATTCCGTTTTCTTAACCGACCTTAATCTTCCGGTTCAGGAGCGCAACCGCCAGCGTCACGCCGTCCTCCGATACCTTTCGTATGATCAGATCGCCTCCGCCGTCACAGACCGCGCTTCGTTCGCACACATTGTCGGTACCTGTCGTTTTCTTCACAAATTCAGACCTTGTAAAGCTTCCCTCCACCGCATTCAGTTCTTCCGCTGAAAAGGTGTGCAGCGGCACAGACATCGAGCTGCAGTACTCGACGAGGCCCGGCTCATCCTTCTTCAGATCGATGCTGGCAACCGAGGCAACGGCTTCCGGGTACAGACTGTACTGCCGCAGCGTATCGTCCACCAGCTTCCGGATCGCCGGTGCCTGCGTTCCCTTCTTGCATCCGATTCCCAGGACCAGGCACTTCGGGATCAGCCACAGCGTGTGATCAAAATACTGCCGGTTATAGGACGGGCTGATGTAAATCCCAAGAGAGGTTCCCTCCTCTTCGTTCTCCGCACTTAAGGCCCTTGCCGTATCCAGCTTATCCGACCAGTAAATTCCCTCCGGAAGCTCTCCCTCAACCGGAAAATGCGTGTAGAATCCGACCGGCTCGCCCGCGAGCAGAGCCGCCGAAACCTCCTTGGCATAGGTCATGTTTGAGATTACCATGTCATTTTTTTCCGCATAGACATCGACCGCGAATTTATGACTCACATCGGTCGCCGTCGTGATGACCGGAATGCTTCCGAGCCCCGCAGACAGGTTCTCCACCATTTCGTTGGCTCCTCCGATGTGCCCGGACAACAGAGAAATACAGAACTTTCCTCTCTCATCCACCACAATCACTGCTGGATCTGTGCGTTTATCCCGCACAAATGGCGCGATCGCGCGCACCGCAATGCCCGCTGCCCCCACAAAAATGAGCGTGTCACAGGTGTCAAAGTTTTTTCCGGCCCACTCCTGAACCGGAACGGTCAGCTCCCGGAAGCCCGTGCCTGCCAGATACTTTCCCTTGCCGTACCATTCAATCTCCGCTGCTTCCGAATCCTCCGCCGTCAAAGCCCCTTGCAGAACACGAATGATTCGTTTCGAAACTTCATTTCCCGATTTTGTAAAACATATTCCTGCAATCTTCATTCGTAAAACCCCTGTCTGTCACTCTGCCACAAGATTTTATTCCTTTGCCCCAAGATTCTGCCCCTTCAGGAACTCTATTATTTCGAGGCCTCCCTGAACTCCGTCGTAAACTCCGGATCGTAAAGCTTCGACCGGTCATAGTGCGAATGCGTTACCACGTCACCGATGATCATCAGCGCGGTCTTCGTCACATGATTTTCCCGGGCTGTCTCCGCCAGAGTCCCGACGGTGCAAAGGTACGCCCGTTCATCCGGCCACGTCGCGCGGTAGACGATCGCCGCAGGTGTATCCGCGGTGTATCCGCCCTCGATCAGACGCCTGGAAAGCTCCTCCAGCATCCCGGTACTCAAAAAAACGACCATCGTTGCGTGATGCGCGGCAAAGGACTGAATGCTCTCCTTCTCCGGAACCGGCGTTCGCCCCTCCATCCGCGTAATGATCACACTCTGGGAGACATTCGGAAGCGTATACTCCAGATTCAGCGCAGACGCAGCTCCGCAGAAGGAGCTGACGCCCGGTGTGTAATCGTATTCGATTCTCTTTTCATCGAGCACATCCATCTGTTCCCGGATCGCTCCGTACAGGCAGGGATCGCCGGTATGAAGCCGAACGGTCATCCATCCATTTCTCTCTGCGTCAAATATCACGTCCAGAACTTCCTCCAGCGTCATCTTCGCGGAATTCCAGATCCTGCAGTCCTTCCGCGCGTACTCCAGAAGCTGCGGATTTACAAGCGAGCCTGCGTAAATGATGACATCCGCCTTCTCCAGATACTCCTTTCCGCGAACCGTGATCAGATCCGCCGCGCCGGAACCGGCGCCCACAAAATGTACCATTCTCTATTCCTCCTGTCACGTCCCCTGCCCCGGGACGGTGTTTTTTCATTCTGATATTTTCTCTGTCGCCCACCACTGAAATCGCAAAGATTGTACAGTACCTTTACCTGAGCATTACCGGCAGCTACAGCAGCTTTCCCTCTCACGCCTGTCTCCGCAGCTTCTCCATCAGATCCGGCACATTTTCCGTCCTTCCGAGCATTCCATAGACATTGGAGAATATTACCGCTCCGGTTTCGATTCTTCCCTGCACCCTGGAATTCAGATAATACGCGATGCGGTCCGTGATGCTCTTCATGGACGCCTCAAAAAGCTCCTCCCTGCCTTCCTCTTTCAGAATCTTTAACGCGTCCTCTGTGGTGTTCGTCGCAAGAATCTTCCTCGCCAGGTCCGCGCCGCCACCGGCACGCAGCACCGCCGCGGCCATCAGCTCCGCCCGGCAGTCCGCCTCGTGCGAATGCGTATTCATAATTCCCCCGGAAAGCTTGATGAACTTCCCGATATGCGAAACAAATAAGATGCCTTTTACGCCCAGGTCCACCGCCATGTCAAGCGTCTCGCCGACGAAGTTGCTGCACTTCATCTCATGTGTGCGGACCAGATCCGGCATCTCCGAGGCGAATCGCTCGCCGAAGTTTCCCGGCGTGATGACCAGGTATTCACCACCGTTCTCGCGACGCATCTTCATCTCCACGCGGATCGTATCGATCAGTGCCTTTTCGCTCATCGGCATGACAATGCCGCTCGTTCCCAGCACAGAGATTCCGCCGACGATTCCCAGTCTCGGATTAAACGTCTTTTCCGCGATTTTCTTCCCATCCGGAATCCGGATGATCACAGAGATTCCGCCCGTATAGCCCTGTTCGCGGCAGACCTCCAGAACCCCCTTCGTAATCATTTCTCTGGGCACGTGGTTGATCGCCGCATTGCCGACCGGCTGGTCAAGCCCCGGCTTTGTCACCCGTCCGACGCCCTCGCCGCCGTCGATCTTCACACCGGCCTCTCCGGTTCTGGAAACCTCGGCGTAAATCAGTGCCCCGTTCGTCGCGTCGATATCGTCTCCGCCGTCCTTCCGGACCGCGCAGCTCACCTTCTCCGGCGATCCGTTAACATCTCTCCGGATCTGAATATCTTCCACCGGCAAATGCAGCCGAATTCCCTTCGGCGTATCCAGGACAATTTCCTCGGTCTCCACACCGGTCAGGAGTGTCCTCGTCCCTGCCTTGGCCGCTGCAGCGGCGCAGGAGCCGGTGGTGTAGCCCATCCGGAGCTTTTTGTGGTCATAGAGCACGAAAGAATCCTCAAGACCCGTTCGCGCGGAATTCCTTCCCTTTTCATTCGAACCGCTACTATTCTGTTCCCCGCCTGCTTCCATCATGTGCTTTATTTTTCCTTTTTCCATTGATGAATCAATTCCTCTGAACGCCGAAGCCAGTCGTCAAGTCCGGGATCCCCCGGAAAAATATCGCGAAATGCCTGATACTCGTCCCGAATGCCCTGCCCGTGCAGAACGCGGTAAGCTCCCGCATCGCTGCCGAGGGCGATCGGGATTCCCAGCTCCCGTCCCCTCCGGATATTTCTTCGAAGACCGTCCCAGATCCTCTCCAGCACCGCGTCGGAAAAACGTCCGTCGCCGATCAGATTCCGGACCGTCGAGCAGGTCGGCACCCATACCGCACCGCTCTCCGCCAGAGCCTCCAGGCTTTCTTCGTTCTGAAAGTTTCCATGCTCCAGGGAATCCACACCGGCCCTTGCCGCGTCGATCACACTCCTGCTTCCGTTCGTGTGACTCATAACCTTCAGACCGGATTCATGGACGATATGCACCATCTCCCGGACGTCCGCGCCATCCAGTCCATCCTCCGAAAGCCCATCCGGAGTCTCAAAAGTCATGATTCCGGACGTCATGATCTTGATAAAATCTCCTCCCGCCTGCTTTACCTCCGAGACGAGCCGGGCATATTCCCGCAGATTCGAGAAGGGTCTTCCGACAACTCTGCCGTAATGATCCTCCCGGAAAATTGCAAAGACCGGTGTGAGATACCGGATCCCATACTCCGGAGCAAGTTTTCTTGCCAGGAGCGATACGCCGAAGTGATCCCCACCGTCACGCACGAAGGTCACGCCGGCGTCCCGGTACGCCCGGAGCTCTTTCCGGATCACAGACTCGTCCGGATGATCCCGGTGCGTCCTTACTGCGGTATGATAATCATAACCATTCATAAACAGGTGCGCATGGCACTCTCCGAACATTCCGATCCCCCGGCTTTCTCCTGGAAATATTGTAACGATTCAGCACCTCAATCTCCATTCAGCGCCTCAATCTCGATTCTGCACTTCAATCTCGAGAACCTGCGCTTTTCTTGATATGAGGAATCCGCAGATCTTTTCTGTCGGCATGAGGAACCCGCAGATTATTTCTGCCAGAATGAGGAACCCGCAGATCATTCCCGTCAGAATCCGCACCTGACACAAAGGCGGAGATCGTCTCCCGTTTCCCTGACGGAAAGCAGAAAACCATCTCCGTTTTCTACATGCCAATCATAATAGCTCTTGCGGGGAAATCCGTATCGTTCCAGCGCGGCCATGATCGTCCCTCCGTGAACCACCATGGCGACCTTCCCGTCCGGTTTCCCGCGCCTCTCTGACCTGAGGGCAAGCTCGCTGATCTCTCTGCGGAACGCGCGGCAGACTCTTTCCTGAAAGGACTGCATGGATTCTCCGCCCGGAAAAGGCAGCCTTCCGCCGCTGTCGATCCATCGCTGATAATCCGCATTCCCATCGAGCTCCTGATAGTTTTTATTTTCAAATGCGCCAAAATCGCACTCCCGGAAATCCGGCACAACCACCGGATCCGCCTCCGGAAACAAAATCTCCGCCGTCTCCACACAGCGTTTCATGGGGCTTACCAAAAGCACATCCGGGCGGAGCATTCCCATCTCCTTTAGGTCTTCCTGCTTCGTCCCAAGACGCGCTCTCTCGGAAGCAAGAAGCGGCTCATCCGTTGTGCCGATGTACCGCTTCTCTGTATTTCCCTTTGTTCTGCCATGTCGAATCATGAGAAGTTCCAGCATGCTTTCGTGACTCCTCCGTCACACTTTTTTGATAACGGTCGGTATTCCGCAAACGATCCGGATGACCTCATCCGCACGCGACGCGATTTCCGTACAGATTCTTCCATCGGCTTCCCGATACCGGCGGTCAAAATTGTCCGCGGGAACAATTCCATATCCCAGCTCGTTCGCCACGATGATGATGTCCGGATTTCTCGCCATCAGCTCTTCCACAAAGTTGTCCAGCGTGTCGCCGTTCTGCAGACTTCTCCCGACGAACTGATGAAAATGCATGACGCCCTTGCTGTGATAGATCTCATTTCTGGAACAGTCCTGTCCGTCTGCCCAGTCCTCCGGTGCTATGCCGTACTTTTCCTCCGCATAATGCGTTTTTCCCTGAAATGCACCGCCAATAATAAACTTCATACGATTATCCTCTCAACCATACTCTTCCGATGCCGCTGCCGACCACGGCCAGGATCAGCATCAGAAGCTCTGCGACCGATACAAAAAAGCCCGCCAGATCTCCCGTCATTCCCCCGAAGTAATGCATACATGTGTAATAATAAATCAGGAACGACAGTACCGAGCCGATGATCACGCAGATGCCCGTCACAGGCGCGATCAGAATCAGACAGATATAAAGCACTGCCAGATAAACGATCATCACACGCCACACCATTTTTTTCCTGGAATGACTGCCGAATGCGGCGGCAGTACCCTTCGGGTTCGCACTAGGGAAACTGACTACAGAGATCGCCGAATACGAGCGCGAGATTGCAAACATCAGGCACAGACAGGATACCGTGCTGCCGGATACCTCTGACGCAAAGCCGAGCGCAATCAGAAAAAAGACGCAGGACCCGATCACCGCAAACGCTCCCACATGGGAATCCTTCAGAATCCGCAGGCGCTCCTCCCTCGTTCTCCAGGAGCTCAGCGCGTCCGTCGTGTCGAGAAATCCGTCAAAATGAATTCCTCCCGTCACAAGAAGCGGAAGAACCACCGCGATGGCAGAACGAAGCAGGTCGGATGCGCCAAATGATCGGCATACCAGAAACCAAAGATATTCCAGACCTCCGATCACCAGGCCGATCCAGGGAAAAAAACACATCGAATATTTCATGCTTTTCTCCGACCACTCGATGTGCGGCATCGGAATCTTGGAATACATGGAGAACGCGACGATAAAGCTTTCCAATAATGATTTCAATGTACTCTTCCTTTACTTCACCGTGAGAGGAATGCCGTAAACCACCTCTGTGACATGGTCCGCCATTTCTCCGAGCTCCTGATTCACCAGGCCCATAAACTGCTGGAACACGCGGGTCGCATTGTCATAATCCACGCCGTCTGAATTGATCTCGTTCGTGACGATGATCAGATTTGCCGCGACCTCCATCAGATAGTTGAAACCGTCCAGCACGGAATTCACCGCATGAATTCCGGAAGCGTCCGGCAGAAACATCTCATTCGCCACGAGGTTTCCCACATCCTCCAGCAGCACATTGCAATTCTCCGGAATCGCGGCACCCGAGAGATTCGTCGGACATTCCACGGTTTCAAAATTCATCGGTGCTCTTCGATCGCGGTGCTTCTGTATACGCCTCGCGTTCTCCTGGTCCGAACCCGCAAACATGGTCGCGATGTAGATCCTTCTGCCCTCACCGAGCTCCAGAACCTTCTGCTCCGCATACGCGGATTTTCCACTCCCGGCACCGCCGGTAATTAAATGGATCATTTTAACTCCTTATACGCTTCAATATCATCCTCGTCAAAGGTTGACATTTTCTCATACACCTCAAGAGCCATATCCAGAACCGGAAACAGCACAACCGCGCCGGATCCCTCTCCCAGGCACATGTCCGCGTGCAGCGCGGGGTCCTTGCCGAGCGTCTTCATCATCAGCTCTGCCGCAGGTTCGTGAGACATATGAGACGCGATCATATAATCTTTGGAGAGCGGGCAGATTTCAGAAGCCACAAGCGCCGCAACACCGGAGATAAAGCCGTCAATTACCACTGGAATTCCCTCCGCGGCCCCTCCGAGAAAAACGCCTGCCATACCCGCGATATCCAGACCGCCGATCTTCGCGAGAACATCTACCGGGTCGGAGGGATCCGGATGATTCACCTCAATCGCTCTCCGAATCGCGTCAATCTTCCGCTGAAGGCCATCCGATGTAAGCCCTGCGCCTCTTCCTGTCATCTTCTCCACCGGCTGCTTCAGGAAAAAAGAAGCAAGTGCGCTGCTCGTCGTGGTGTTGCCGATTCCCATCTCGCCTGTCGCAAGGATCCGATAGCCCTCCGCCTTCTTCTCCCGGACAAGAGCGATTCCCGTCTCCAGAGCCTTCACCGCATCCTCGCGCTTCATCGCCGGCCCCTTTGTCATATTCTTCGTCCCGTAGGAAATCTTGCAGTTCCGGACACAGGTATCCCTTGCAATTCCGATGTCGATTGGAAAAATATCCGCGCCCGCCTTCCGGCAAAGGATGCCTGCGGTAGCCTTCTCCGAAAGAAAGTTCTCCGCGACCTGTGCGGTCACCTCCTGCCCGGTCTGGGTCACGCCTTCCTCAACGACGCCGTTGTCGGCGCACATCGTGATAAGCCCCTTTTTGTCAAGCCTCACCCGTGACGTCCGCTGAATCCCGGCGATCTGAATGATCATGTCCTCCAGCTTTCCAAGACTGTGCAGAGGATGCGCGATCGCATTCCAGCGGTTCCTCGCTTCCTCCATGGCATTCCCGTCCGGCGCCTGTATCCTTTTCACCGTCTCCTCCAGGAGTCCGTCATACAGATCCAGTTTTCTCTCTTCGCTCATCTCTTATGCCCTCTGTCCTGTGTCCCATGCAGTTTTCCCGGTGCGTCGCATCATCGCTTTTCTCTCAGATGCCGAGCATCTTCCGGATAACATTCTTCATCTCGCTGATCTCCGCAACGGTGCTGTGACGGATCGGCGCGGTCTTGATCTCCTCGATCGCCGCCGGAATCTTCACGCCCGATACCTCATGCAGCGCGTCAAACTGCTCCAGATCCGTCATCGGATCATACTTCGCAGCGTCGATCGCATGAAGAACATTTCTTGCAAACTTATAAGGACTTGCCGTAGACGCGATAACGGTCGGAGTCGCATCTCCCGTCCGTTTCACATAAGCGTCATATACGGTCGCGGCAACCGCTGTGTGCGGATCGATAACGTAGCGGTCATTTGTATAAAGCTTATGAATGGTGGTAAAAACCTCATCCTCAGACGCGTAGCCACCCACAAAATCCGACAGCTTTGCCCGCATCTCCGGTGTGATCTCATATTTTCCGCCATCCGAAAGCGCCTTCATCAGAGACGCCGTCTTCGCAGCGTCCCGGTCCGCAATCAGATAGATGAGCCGTTCCAGGTTACTGGACACTAGGATATCCATGGACGGTGAGGACGTCAGAATGAACGGACGGTTCCGGTCATAGATTCCGGTAGAGAAGAAGTCAAAGAGAACCTTGTTCTCATTGGATGCACAGATCAGCTTTCCAACCGGCAATCCGATCTGCTTTGCGTAGTACGCCGCCAGGATATTTCCGAAGTTTCCGGTCGGAACAACGACATTGATAAGGTCTCCCGCCTTGATCACGCCGTCCCGGACGAGGGTGGCATAGGCGTATACATAGTAAGCCGCCTGCGGAACCAGGCGCCCGATATTGATCGAATTCGCGGAGCTGAACTGGATCCCGTGGGAAGCCATCTCCTCGTTCATCTCCCGGTCGCCGAAGATCTTCTTCACACCGGTCTGGGCGTCGTCGAAATTCCCCTTGATGGCAACCACGTGCGTATTCTCCCCCTTCTGGGTGCGCATCTGTCTCTCCTGAACCGGGCTCACGCCGCCCTCCGGATAGAACACGATGATCTCCGTCCCGGGAACATCCTGAAATCCCGCCATAGCCGCCTTTCCGGTGTCGCCGGAGGTGGCCGTCAGGATGCAGATCTTGTTCGTAATATTATTCTTCTTCGCGGCAGTGGTCATCAGGTATGGAAGAATAGAGAGCGCCATATCCTTGAAGGCAATCGTTTTGCCGTGAAAGAGCTCCAGGAAATACGCACCGTCCGCCTTATGCAGCGGAGCAATCTCCGGAACGTCAAACTTGGAATCATAGGCATGATCAATGCAGCTGCGAAGCTCCTCCTCCGTATAGTCCGTCAGAAAAAGAGACATAACCTCGTAAGCCAGATCTCTGTAGTTCATCTTCGAGAGATCCTCCAGAGAAACCCGCAGTTTCGGAAAACTGTCCGGAACATAAAGGCCTCCGTCACACGCAAGTCCGTTCAGAACCGCCCTGGAAGCCGGAATATCCTGTTCGCCGCCTCTGGTGCTCTTGTAAAGAATCTGCATTTGTTTATTCCTCCTGTCAGATGGCTGCCGCCATCTCGATAAAATGGTCTCCGGATAAAAAAGCAAGCGCGAAACGGAGAAAACGAAACCTTTCCGAAAACGCTAATGTTTGTATTATAGCATAAGCAAACCGGAGTGTGAAGTGCAGAAAAACCGCCGACCGGAATCTGCAATTGCTGTCCGTGCGGCGGTTTCCTTAGATAAAACTATTCCGTGTATTATGACTGTCCGTGTATAATATTACTTTCCCGTATGCTTTCCCGCATCTTGTATTTTACCATATATGTTTTTTTCGGAAAAAATGAATGCACGTACCGGTTATCATTCGAATACCGACAGTAACGAGGCTTCTTCCGTCATCACCGATTATTGATCGCCGTGATCAAAGCGTCAATCGACGCCCGGATGATATCCGGATCCACCGCGGCGCCCCATGCCTGCGTTCCATCCGGCTTTGTGATTCCGACATACGCAATCGCATTCGAGCTGGAGCTCTTGGTCAGCGCATGCTCCTGGTAGGTGGAAAGCTGATACTCTAAACCATGGGCCTTTTTCAGTGCGTTGCTGACGGCATCCAGACGTCCATTGCCCTCTGCCTTGCAGACGCTGTATTCTCCATCGCCGTATTTGGAATTGACGCTTGCCTCAATCTGTCCGTCATCCAGCTGTCTGAAGTGGACGCCGTCAACCGAAAGCGGCTCGCGGATATTCTCGAACTTTTCCTTGAAAAGGCTGAAGATCTCATCGGGCTGTAGCTCCTTGTGGAGATGATCGGAAAGATCCTTCGCCGCGTATCCCATGGCCTCACGCATCTTCTTCGGAAGGATCAGATCGTAGTTTGTCTCAAGAACATAGCCTACGCCGCCCTTTCCGGACTGGCTGTTGATACGGATAACATCCTTGTCGTAGCTTCTTCCGATATCGGTCGGATCGATGGGGAGATACGGTACAGTCCAGTGATCCGGATCCTTTTCCTCTCTCCAATGCATGCCCTTCGCGATCGCGTCCTGATGCGATCCCGAGAAGGCGGCAAACACGAGCTTTCCGCAGTACGGGCTTCTCGGATTGACATCCATCCCCGTAAACTCCTCATATTTCCGGCAGATCTCCGGCATGTTGTCGAAATGCATCTCCGGGTCGGTTCCCTGCATATACAGGTTCATGGCAAGCGTAATAATATCCACGTTACCGGTTCTCTCTCCATTTCCGAACAAGGTTCCCTCGACGCGGTCCGCACCGGCCAGCACGCCGAGCTCCGCGTCTGAAACGCCGCTTCCTCGGTCATTGTGCGGGTGCAGAGACAGAACGACATTCTCCCGGTACTTCAGATTCTTGCTCATGTACTCCACCTGCTGTGCGTACACATGCGGCATGGAAAGCTCAACGGTGCTCGGAAGGTTGATGATGGCCTTGCGGTCCGCGGTCGGCTTCCACACATCCAGAACCGCATTGCAGACCTCCAGCGCATACTCCGGCTCCGTTCCGGTAAAGCTCTCCGGGCTGTACTCAAAGCGGTAGTTCTCTCCCGCCTCCTCGGTCAGTTTTTTCAAAAGCTCCGCGCCTTCCACGGCGATCTGCTTGATGTGCTCCTTGTCCTTCTTGAACACCTGCTGTCTCTGCGCAAAGGAAGTGGAATTGTACACGTGAACGATGGCGTTTTTGCACCCCTTCAGCGCCTCAAATGTTCTCTTGATGATATGCTCTCTGGCCTGTGTCAGAACCTGAACCGTCACATCGTCCGGAATCAGATTCTCTTCGATCAGACGGCGGAGAAACACAAATTCCGTCTCGGAGGCAGCCGGAAATCCGACCTCGATCTCCTTGAAGCCGACCTCGCAGAGCATCTTGAAAAATTCGATCTTTGTGTCCAGATCCATCGGGATCACCAGCGCCTGGTTGCCGTCACGCAGATCAACGGAGCACCATACCGGCGCCTTCTCAATCGCATCCTTCTTCACCCAGTCGTTGCACTCGACCGGCGGCATATAATACTGTTTCTGGTACTTTTTGTAATTCATCATAATTGCAGTCCTCCTTAATTCAACACATTTCCACGACAAACAAAAAGGAACGGCAAAAGCCCCGACATGCGCTTCCGCAGCACATAAGATAAGGCTTTGCTTTTTTCTGGCCGGAAAAGAAGGGAAACAAAAAAGCCCTCCGTCTCCTGTCAGCTGCAAGAGACGTAAGGCTGTTCATCACCTGGAAATAACAGGAACCTTGCGCGGTACCACTCTTCTTCACGGTTTCCCGTGCTCTCAACCGGATACATACATATCCTCACCCCTGTAACGGTGGGCATCCGTCTGCGTCTAATCTCCTTTTCCCGATTTCATATGAATATATGCTTTCTTATATATAATCGCTTTCTTATATAATTAAGAATTTCAGAAAAAGATTTCGGGCAGCCACTCAGAGGGCAGTTCCAAAAGGATCTTCTGCTGTCTCACACCAACCGGCAGCTCTCTGCATTCCGATCACAGATGTACTATTCCTCATCAACGTATTTAACTGTACCATAACATAACATTCCGGACTGCAAATGTCAACCGCTGAAAATCCTTACTTGCGTTAGTTGCCGCGGTTCCTCTTTTTCATTTCATCGAACACGTCCGTAATCTCCTTCTCCGGCGCCGGAGTCAGGAGGCTGACGATAACGTTTACAAGAATCGCAACAAGGAAAGCCGGCAGAAGCTCATAGATGTTCCAGGCACCGCCGATCGGACGGATCGCGTACTTCCACACGAATACCATGATTCCCCCGCTGATCATGCCGAAGAGCGCACCGTATTTATTCGATCTTCTCCAGAACAGCGCCAGCAGGACAACCGGTCCGAAGGTCGCGCCGAATCCCGCCCAGGCAAACGACACAATACCGAAGACGGAGCTGTTCGGGTTCCAGGCGATTCCCACTCCGATCACGGCAATGATTGCCAGACTGAAACGGGCGATGGTCATCAGCTTTTTGTCATCCAGATCCAGATGGAAAAATTCATGAATAATGTTCTCGGATACCGAGGACGACGCCGCCAGAAGCTGGGAATCCGAGGTGGACATCGTGGCAGCCAAAATACCGGAAAGAATGATTCCGGCAAAAACAGCGGCGAGCACCCCGTGCTGGCTCAAAAGCGACGAAATTTTGACAATGATGGTCTCGGAAGCGGAGCCCTCCAGCAGCGGCACCGCCCCTGCCTTTGTCATTCCGAGTCCGACGATTCCGATCATCACGGCAATTCCCATGGAAATCACAACCCATACCGACGCCACTCTTCTGGAAATTGTGAGCTTGCTGTCATCCTCGATCGCCATAAACCGAAGAAGAATGTGTGGCATGCCGAAGTATCCGAGTCCCCAGGCAAGCGTGGAAATAATTGTCACGAAACCATAGGGGGACGCCGTTCCGGTGCTCTGATTATACGTCTGCACCATGCTGAAATATCCCGGAAGAGATTTTGCATTCGCGATGACAGCATCCATACCGCCCGCCTTGTTGATTCCGAAAATCAGTACGATGATCAGCGCCAGTGTCATAACGATACTCTGAATAAAGTCCGTCAGACTTGCCGCAAGAAAGCCTCCGGTCAGCGTATAGGAAATGATGACCGCAGCACTGATGATCATGGCGATATGATAATCTACGCCAAAGAGGCTGGAAAAAAGCTTTCCACAGGCCGCAAAGCCTGAACCGGTATACGGAATGAAGAAGATGATGATCACACAGGCGGCAATCATCATCAGCACTCTGTGCTTGTCCTGATAACGATCGGAGAAGAAATCCGGAATCGTAATCGAACCGGTTCTCGCCGTGTAGCGGCGGATGCGCTTTGCTACGATCAGCCAGTTCAGATAGGTTCCGGCAGCAAGGCCGATGCAGGTCCACCCCACATCCGCCATACCGGACAGATAAGCCACTCCCGGAAGACCCATCAGCAGATAGGAGCTCATATCGGAAGCCTCGGCGCTCATCGCGGTAACGAGAGGTCCGAGCTTTCTTCCTCCAAGATAGAAATCGCTCACGTTTTCGTTTTGCTTTGCCACTACAAATCCGATCGCCAGCATACCCAGAAGGTACACAATCATGACAACCAGAATGCCAACCTGCGCGTTTGTCATTTTTTCTCCCTCATTTCTGTGAAATCTCTATGCAATCATAGATACATACACGAAAACCATTCTATATATACCGGACTGTATAACCCGGGCTGATTGCCTGCCTCCCTGCCGGAAAGCTCAATGAACCATTACAAATCCGGATATATATTATGAGGTTTTCGAATGCATTGGGGAAAGTTTACCACATTCCAGTGGTAAACTCAAGATTTGTCGTTCATTTTATTTACGCCAACAGTAGGCCGGTTACTGTTCACTCACAACTATGTACGGCAAGGATTTTACAGTCCTGTTGCCATTCGCAAACTGGCTGTA
>OMUU01000112.1 GCA_900314295.1 uncultured Lachnospiraceae bacterium
GAGCGCATGACTGTTAATCATGATGTCGGCGGTTCGAGTCCACCAGGGGGAGCTTGTTAAGTCCGTAAATGTTGTATTTACGGGCTTTTTTCTTATATTTTTCCTGCTGCTGCTTAAACAGAATAAACTTGAACAGAATAAATCGAGACAGGTATAATCTTGTTGACATCCGGTTGTAAGGATATCAATCAAGCATACCTGCACAAACGGCGGGAATATCAGATTCATTTGGGAGGATTCACATATGGGATTTTCGAAGGACTTTGCCTGGGGCGCTGCTACCAGCGCGTATCAGATCGAGGGTGGTGTCTGCGGAACCGGAAAAGGCATGCATATATGGGATGTCTTTTCAAAGGAGCCGGGGAGAATAGCCGGCGGTCAGACAGGAGATATTGCCTGTGATCATTATCATCGTTTTCGCGAGGATGTTCAGATCATGAAGGAGATCGGACTGAAGGCATATCGATTCTCGATTGACTGGTCACGTGTCCTGCCTGAGGGAACCGGCCGCGTGAACGAGGAAGGAATTCGGTTCTACAGCGAGCTGATTGATGAACTGCTGCAAAATGGAATCGAGCCTTATATCACATTGTTTCATTGGGAGCTTCCATATGAAATTTATAAAAAGGGCGGATGGCTGAACCGGGATATTGCGGAGTGGTTCGGAGATTACGCCCGTCTGATCGCGGAGAGGTTCAGCGACAGGGTGACTCATTTCTTTACGCTGAATGAGCCGCAATGTTTTGTAGGGCTGGGATTTTTGTCCGGCGTTCACGCGCCGGGATTGAAGTGCCCGCTGCGCGACACCTTTGAGATGGCTCATAATGCACTGCGTGCACACGGACGCGCGGTTCAGATGCTTCGTCAATATGGCAAAAGGCCGCTTTGCATCGGTTACGCGCCGACAAGCGGCATCATTTATCCGGCAAGCGAGAGCCCCGAGGATATCGAAGCTGCCCGGAAGAAGTATTTTTCCATGCAGGAGGACGATTCCAACTGGACGTGGAATGTGGCATGGTGGTCGGATCCCGTGCTGCTCGGACAGTATCCGGAGGAAGGCCTTTCCAGATATGAAAAGTATCTGCCGCGCATCACGGATGAGGATATGAGGCTTATTTCCGAGCCGATCGATGTTTACGGACAAAACATTTATAACGGAAGAGCTTTTCGCATGGGCCCGGACGGCGAGCCGGAGGAAGTATCCCGGGTTCCGGGTTTTGCGAAGACGGCCACCAACTGGCCGGTGACGCCGGAGTGCTTGTACTGGGGCCCGAAGTTCCTGTATGAGAGATATCACAAACCGATCTATATCACAGAGAACGGGATGGCGTGTCATGACACCGTCTCGCTTGACGGGAAGGTTCATGATCCGAACCGGATTGATTTTCTGGCAAGATATCTGCATGAGCTGAAACGGGCGGCGGATGAAACGGATTTGCGGGGATATTTCCAGTGGTCTCTGATGGATAACTTTGAGTGGGACAAGGGTTATGCAGAACGGTTCGGTCTCGTGTATGTGGATTTTGAAACGCAGGAGCGTATCCTGAAAGATTCCGCATACTGGTACAGAGACTTGATACGGTCAAATGGAGCTGGACTCTAAGAGCAGAATTTGGAACGTGAAGAAATACATGACAAAAAAGTCTGCAATAACAAAATGAGACAGAAGAATGGGTCAGAAGGACAGGGGAGTCGACATTGAAGGGAAGCTGTGACACGTGTGCATATTTTGTCTATGACGAGGATTTCGAAGAGTATTTATGCGACATCAATATGGATGAGGATGATTTCGCCAGATTGATGCAGGACGAGCACGCCGCCTGTCCGTACTACAGAAACGGCGACGAGTACGCGATAGCCAGAAAGCAGGGATTCTGATCCCTGCTTTCTGCAGATCGTGCAGAAACAGATGATACGCTGAATAGTTATATAAAGAAATGGTAGAGCAGTTCAATGAAGAATCAGGATAATACAAGGGAAGAGGCAGCCTTTTTGTCACGTTATATGAAGGCCTGTCGGATCTGTCCGAGAAGGTGCGGAGCGGATCGGGAGGAAGGAAAAACCGGAGTTTGCGGCGTGCCTGCCGATCTGTATGTGACAAGAGCCGCACTGCATTTCTGGGAGGAACCGTGCATCTCGGGAAGCAGGGAGAACGGGAACGCGAACGGATCCGGTACGGTATTTTTCTCAGGATGTGCTTTGAAGTGCGTTTATTGCCAGAACTACGAGATTGCCCACGCCAGGTGCGGAAAGAGAATCACCATTGACAGACTGGCCGAGATTTTTTTGGAACTGCAGGACAAGAAGGCCAATAACATCAATCTGGTAACGCCGACGCAGTATATCCCGCAGATCGTTCTTGCGGCGAAAAAAGCGCGGAGGATGGGGCTCACGATTCCGTTTGTATGCAACTGCGGAGGATATGAGGATCCTGAGATGCTTGAGCTTCTGGACGGCATTGTCGATGTCTATCTGACCGATTTTAAATACATGGAAACCGATATTGCCATGAAATATTCCGGCGCGGAGGATTATCCTGAATGGGCAGCCAGGTCACTTGCAGAGATGTACAGACAGTGTCCAGAGCCTGTTTTTTCAGAGGACGGGCTGATAAAAAAGGGAGTCATTGTAAGAAATCTTCTTCTCCCCGGCCATGTTCGAAATTCGAAGAAGGTGGTAAAATATATCTGGTCGACCTATGGAGACAAGGTATGGCTCAGCCTGATGAACCAGTACACGCCTTTTGACAGGATCCGCGAGAGCTATCCGGAAATCAGCAGAAAGGTAACCCGCAGAGAATATGACGCACTCATTGACTATGCGCTGGAACTCGGTGTTGAAAACGCGTTCATACAGGAGGGCGGTACCGCCGAGGAGAGCTTTATTCCTTCGTTCGACGGAGAAGGGGTGTGAAACATGGAAGAAAACAGGCAGGCGGAAGAGAAAAGAGGAGGAAGCATGAACGTTAGAATCGGGTTTATCGGATGCGGAAATATGGCTGGAGCGATGATCGGAGGGATTCTGAAGAAGAAGCTGGTGGCTTCCGACAACATGATGGCATCGGCGAAAACCAGAGAGACGGTAGAGAGAGCGTCTGAGCAGTTTGGCATCTCTGTGACGCAGAACAACATCGAGGTCGCGGAATTTTCAAATATTCTTGTACTAGCGGTGAAACCTGTGTATATGGAGGAGGTAATCCGAGAAATCGCAGATCATGTGAAGGAAGACGCGATCATTGTAACGCTTGCGCCTGGAAAGACGCTGCAGTGGCTGAAGGATACCTTCGGGAGAAAGGTGAAAGTCGTAAGATCTATGCCGAACACACCTGCTTTTGTGGGTGAGGGTATGACAGCAGTCTGTCCGAATGAATTTGTCACGGCGGAGGATCTGAGCGTCGTGAAAGAGATTTTTGAAAGCTTTGGGCGCTGCGAGGTCGTAAAGGAGACGATGATGGATGTCGTCACCGGAGTCAGCGGAAGCTCTCCGGCGTATGCCTTTCTCTTTATTGAGGCACTGGCGGATGCTGCCGTTCATGACGGAATGCCGAGGAAACAGGCATATGAATTTGCCGCGCAGACACTCCTGGGAAGTGCGAAAATGGTTCTTGAGACAGGTAAGCATCCGGGAGAACTGAAGGATATGGTATGCTCCCCGGGTGGCACAACAATAGAGGCTGTGCGCGTACTGGAAGAAAAAGGTTTCCGCAGCGCGGTAATGGAAGCAACCCTGGCCTGTATCGAGAAGGCCGGACAATGATAATTGCATCTGCAGCGCCGCAGGCGGATACACAGTAGTATCCTTTGGCATGTGGTACGGCGGTTAACGGATAATGGATGTACTCCGCAGGCGGAGTGTGAGAATATGTATCGCTTACGAAAAGGAGAAGAATGATGGCAAAGGTATATGTATTTCTTGCAGACGGTCTCGAGGAAGTCGAGGCAATGACACCGGTTGACGTTCTCAGAAGAGCCGGGAATGAAGTGATCACAGTCTCCATTATGGGAAGAAAATGGATCAGAGGCTCTCATAAAATCTATCTGGAGGCGGACCGTCTGCTTCAGGAGGTCAAATGTGAGGACGGCGATCTGTATGTTCTCCCGGGCGGAGGCGAGGGTACGAAGAATCTTGCGTCAAACAGTGAGCTCGCGCAGATTCTGAATGGAGCCTACATGTCGGGAAGCCATATCGCGGCAATCTGTGCGGCACCTTCGATTTTCGGAAAGATGGGATTTCTGGAGAGCAGAAAGGCAACCGTATATCCGGGGATGGAGGCTACTCTCACGGGAGCGGAATATCAGGATGTTCCGGTTGTTACGGACGAAAATATCACCACCGGCCACGGTCCCGGTGCTGCCTTTGATTTTTCCTTCGAGCTTGTCCGGATCCTGAATGGGGAGGACTGTGCGAGAGAGCTGAAAGAACAGATGGTTTTTCAGCATGAGACGGTAGTGTGACAGACAAAAACGAAAAATCATAATACGTTACTACGTCAGAAAGATGTAAGACAGACAGGAAGAATAAAGGTCTGCCATTTCAGGAAAATACAGACAGGCAGGAAGGTTTTCTGTGACTTAACGGGTTGGAGAGGAACAGATTGTTATGAGGCTTGAGAAGATTCAGAAGCTTTTGAAGGAGAAGGAATATCCGTTTACCTATGCGGAGGACGACGGGGTAGGAAGCATCGATTTTATAGACCGGGGATTATCCTACCATATTTGGGAATTCCGAAATGACGATGGAAGCTGCGGGGCAGAGACAAACCTCATGCACGCCGGGCACATGGAGGAAGTGACCGGAGATTATGAAAATGAGATCTGCCGGACATTGGAGATTTTTGACAATCGTCAGGGCATGTAACCGATGGCAATTGCGGCGGTGCCAGGTGTGGGAATCGTTTTTTGTGAATCGCGAGGACGTGTAGCTTTTAGAAGCCGGGGAGGGAGCGAATCCGTTGCGCTTAAATGAGATAGAGGCCAGCATTATACGAAGACGGCCATGGCCGCATGCTGTTATTTTTGATATGGACGGTCTGATGTATCGGACCGAGCAGATGATCCGGGAGGCGTGGGATATTGTAGGCCCGGAGGTCGTGGGATATCCGCTCGGAAATGAGATCTTTCACACGATGGGAATGAATCGGGCGCTGCGGGTGGCATATTTTGAGAAAAAATTCGGCAAGGATTTTCCCTACGCAGATTTTGAGAAAAAATACAAGGATATCGTGACGCGGAAGAAAAGAACAGAGGGAATTCCGGTACAGGAAGGGCTCTTTAAATTGCTTCAGTATCTTTCCAATGAAAAAATTCCGATGGTGCTTGCCACGGGATCGAGCAGCGTGCACACCTATCTGAATCTGGCAGTCACCCGGACACCGAATGTCTTTCACACGGTGATCTGCGGAGATATGGTAAGAGCTGCAAAGCCGGATCCGTTCATTTATCGGCTCGCCTGTCAGAAGCTTGGGATGAAACCGGAGGAGACATTGGTTCTCGAGGATTCGGTCAACGGCGTGAAGGCCGGGTATGCGGCGGGAACACCGGTGATTATGGTGCCGGATCTGCAGAAGGATACGTCTGAGGTTGATGATCTGTATTTTCGGAAAATGGGGTCCTTGCTGGAAGTTCGGGACTTCATCCGCAGCAGATATCAAGTGTGAGGGAGGGACTATGAACAAAACCTCCGGTTTGAGAACAAAGGAAGCGGTAAAAAGGTTACTGTTCACTCACAACTATGTACGGCAAAGGTACTGTAAAATCTTAGCCATTTTAGGTGGCGCGTGAACCGTAACGTAAAAAGAGCGGAAGGGATCGTTTTATAAGGATCAGATCATAGATTCTTCCAGAAGAGGAAAAAGAAAAAGGAGAAAAAGAAAACAAACAGAGAATATTAAAAAACCGCGCGCATCCCGTCGATCCGTCCCCCACATGCGTTACTTCTGCAGTTAACTCGGCCCAGGCGACCTTACGTCACACGAAAGGTTCTGCTTAGTGCTGCTGCATTCCTGCCCTGACACGGTTCACAGATTTCCGTTGCGTAAGACCCGGACGTCATCGTCACTTACAGAAGGCAGCCACGAAAGGACTTAGACCTCTGTTCAGCATCACCCCTGCTATAGCGGATTGCAGGTACAGGGAGCCGCTGCTTCCCCGGTTGCGCGGATAAAATGAAGTATAACGTCTTTATTTACAAAAGTCAACGGGTTACTGTTCACTCACAACTATGTACGGCAAGGATTTTACAGTCCTGTTGCCATTCGCAAACTGGCTGTAACAAAGTTTTATCCTGTTTTTTGGAGCTGCGTAACTCCTCAGGCGCGAGCGTCGCGATAGCGAGATAAAACTCGCGCAGCGTGTTTTATCTCGTTCTTGTTTGAGAAAGGGATTTATCTTATAATAAAGGAAGCAAAACGGTGAGGCAGGACGAGAGTCGAATGCACTCAGGAAAGGACGAAAGTATGATGAGAATTGGTATGTTGACAAGCGGAGGCGATTGTCAGGCTCTGAATGCTACAATGCGAGGCGTGGTCAAGGGACTTGCGAATAATCTGGACGAGCTGGAAGTCTATGGTTTTATGAATGGTTACAAGGGTCTCATCTATGGCGACTACCGGATGCTGACAGATCATGATTTTTCCGGTATTCTTACCCGCGGCGGCACAATTCTCGGCACATCCCGTCAGCCCTTCAAACTGATGAGAGAACCGGATGAGAATGGCCTCGACAAGGTGGAAGCCATGAAGCAGAACTATTACAAGCTTCGTCTCGACTGCCTGGTGATCCTCGGAGGAAACGGAACACAGAAGACTGCGAACCTTCTCCGGGAAGAAGGACTGAATATCATCCATCTTCCGAAGACGATCGATAACGATATCTATGGAACCGATATGACCTTCGGCTTTTACAGCGCGGTTGACATTGCGACAAACGCGATTGACTGCATTCACACGACGGCATCTTCCCACAACAGAGTTTTCATTGTTGAAGTGATGGGACACAAGGTCGGATGGCTGACTCTCTATGCCGGAATTGCCAGCGGAGCAGATGTGATCCTGATTCCGGAGATCCCTTACGACATCAGCAAGATTATCGACGCGATCAACAAGAGGAAGGCGCGCGGAAGCGGATTTACGATCCTGGCGGTAGCCGAGGGAGCAATTCCGAAGGAGATTGCAGCTCTTCCGAAGAAGGAAGCGAAGAAAAAAATGGCGGAAATCGCAAAGCAGTTCCCGTCGATTTCCTACAAGATCGCTGATGATATCTACAAGGAGACCGGCATGGAAATTCGCGTAACGGTTCCGGGCCATATGCAGAGAGGTGGCAGCCCCTGTGCATACGACCGCATTCTTTCGACCAGAATCGGATCGGAAGCCGCAAAGCTGATCATGGACAAACAGTACGGGTATATGGTGGCTCTTGTGAACGGAAAGATCAAGAAGGTGGCGCTTGAGGATGTTGCCGGAAAGCTGAAGACTGTTGACCCGGCTTGCCAGGAGATCAGCGACGCGAAGAGAATCGGAATTTCCTTCGGAGACTGATAAGAGCCCGAAGTAATCCGCAGCTGATACAGCTTGTGGTACAAAGTATCGTATGAGTGTTTGCAGAATAGCAGACGGAAGATGCTCCCGCTGGCGGGTCGGCAGCGATGCCGCTCCGACGGGAGCTGTTTCTGTCTCAAATGCTATCCAGAATGAAACGATGGTTTAAGGAGTGTTTGCATGAGCTATACCGCTCTCTATCGAAAGTTCCGGCCGACAACCTTTGATGAGGTAAAGGGACAGGATCACATAGTCACAACTTTAAAGAATCAGCTGAAAGCCGGAAGAATCGGTCACGCCTATCTGTTTTGCGGAACCCGCGGGACAGGAAAGACAACCGTTGCCAAAATTCTAGCGCGGGCAGTGAACTGTGAATCTCCGCTGGAGGACGGCAGCCCGTGCAACGCATGCGAAACCTGCCGGGAGATTCTGAACGGAACATCCGGCAACGTCATTGAGATTGACGCCGCGTCGAATAACGGTGTAGACAACATCCGGGAGATTCGGGAGGAGGTGCAGTACCGGCCGACCAGAGGCAGATACAAGGTCTACATCATAGATGAGGTACATATGCTCTCGACGGGGGCTTTCAATGCTTTGCTGAAGACGCTGGAGGAACCTCCGGAATATGTGATTTTTATCCTGGCAACGACAGAGGTCAATAAGATTCCGGTCACCATTCTTTCCAGATGTCAGAGATATAATTTTCACCGGATTACGATCGACACCATTGCGTCGAGACTGCAGGATCTTCTTGAGAAGGAAGGCGTTGATGCGGAGGAAAAGGCGATCCGATACGTGGCAAAGGCAGCGGACGGTTCGATGCGTGACGCCCTGAGTCTGCTGGATCAATGCATCGCATTTTATCTCGGGCAGAAGCTTACCTATGAAAAGGTGCTGGATGTACTCGGAACGGTCGACACAGAGGTGTTCAGCAGGCTTCTGCGAAGGGTCATTGAAGGGGATGCCTCGGAAGCTATCCGGATCCTGAATGAGATGGTCCGGAACGGAAAGGAAATGGGTCAGCTGGTCACGGATTTCACCTGGTATCTGCGGAATCTCATGCTGGTGCAGAATTCGGATGATCTGGAGGATGTGCTTGATGTATCCGCAGAGAATCTGCAGCAGCTGAAAGAAGAGAGCACGATGATTGACAGCAACGGCCTGATGAGGTACATTCGTATATTGTCAGACCTGAGCAATCAGCTTCGCTATGCTACACAGAAGCAGATTCTGACAGAAACCGCCCTCATCCGGCTCTGTAAGCCGCAGATGGATACGGATCTGTCCGGCGTTCTGGACCGCATCCGCCAGCTCGAAAAAAAAATGGAAACCGGAGCATTTCTTCAGGCGCCTGTGTCGGCTTCTGCCGCAGAAAGGACAGGAAATGCACCCGGTACGGGAACGGAAGGCATAAATCCGAAACAGCCGGCAGCGGTTAAGGCGGCTTCAGAGGACCTTCGCAGGATCCGGGCGGAATGGAAAAAGATTGCAGGGATGACACGGGAACCTCTGCATGCCTATCTGGAGAAGGCAGTTCCCAAATATGACAGCGCCAGCGGAAGTAATGTGCTGTACCTCTCCATGGAGGATGATATCAGCCGTACGCAGGTAAATGATGAGTCCCGCAAGGAGGAGCTGAAGGCCGTGATTCGTGAGCTGACCGGCAAAGAGGTCGAGATTGAAGCCGTTGCGCCGGATGCGGGCGGCGAGAAGATACTCGCAGATATCCCGGTTGAGGAGATACTGGAAGCAGAGATCCAGGGTATCCCGATCGAAGAGGAAGACGATGATGACGGTGAGGAACCGGAGGATTATTAAGGAGGTCCCTATGAGTAAAAGAGGCGGATTTCAGGGTGGAATGCCCGGAAATATGAACAATCTGATGAAGCAGGCACAGCGGATGCAGCGCAAGCTCGAGGAACAGGCGAAGGAGATGGAAACCAGGGAGTTTACAGCTGCTGCAGGCGGTGGTGTGGTGAAGGTGACCGTCACCGGAAAGAGGGAGGTTACAAAGGTTGAGATTGATCCGGAGGCGGTTGACCCCGAGGATGTGGAGATGCTGCAGGATCTGATCGTAGCTGCGACAAACGAGGCGCTTCGTCAGGTAGAGGCAGCACAGGCTGAGCAGATGGGAAGTATCACCGGAGGCATGGGCGGTCTCGGAGGGCTGGGCTTTTAATGGCTTATTACAGCGAAAATATTTCAAAGCTGATTGAACAGCTGGGAAGGCTCCCAGGCATCGGACCTAAGTCAGCACAGCGGCTTGCGTTTTACATCATCAACATGCCGGAGGATCAGGTAAAGGAGCTTTCCGGCTCGATCATCAATGCCAAGGAGAAGGTCCATTACTGCAAGGTCTGCGGGAACCTGACGGATCAGGAGCTTTGCCCGATCTGCGCGGATCCGAATCGCAATCACCGTCAGATTATGGTAGTGGAGAATACCCGGGATCTCGCAGCGTATGAAAAAACGCAGAAGTATACCGGCGTATATCATGTGCTCCAGGGTGCCATATCTCCGATGCTTGGGATCGGTCCCGAGGACATACGTCTGAAGGAACTGATGCAGCGTCTGCAGGGAGATGTCGACGAGGTGATCATCGCCACGAATTCTTCTCTGGAGGGAGAGACGACAGCGATGTACATCAGTAAGCTGATTAAGCCGACAGGCATCCGTACGACCCGGATCGCCAGCGGCGTTCCGGTCGGGGGCGATCTAGAATATATCGATGAGGTCACGCTTCTGCGGGCGCTGGAGGGGCGGACAGAACTTTGATGAAGTTAGAAAATGATATCCGGCAGAAACGGACCGGCGCAGTTTCGGACAGAATTTCACAGTAACAGGAGATTAGAATAGATGGAAAATCTGGAATTACAGAAAATTGCAAATGAAGTCCGCAAGGACATTGTAACCGCCGTACATTCCGCAA
>OMUU01000104.1 GCA_900314295.1 uncultured Lachnospiraceae bacterium
CTCTCTGAACGTGAGCCGAATAGCTGACAGAAGGAATTCCCTGAACGTCGTTTTCATCTTGTTCCTTTTCTTTTTCCTTTTCTTTTTCCTCTTCCTTTTGCTCTTCTTTCTCTTCTGTCGAAGCTTCCTCAGAGGTACTTACCGTTGCCGATGAAGACGTTGCCGATTCCCTTTCCTTGTTTTCCGATTCATTCCCGGAAGCGGTCACCGTGGTTCCGGCTGCTTTATCCCCGGAATTTTCTTCGCCGGAGCTTCCGTCCACCACCGCATCTGTATTTCCGGATGGCACGCCAACCGTTCCGCTCTCTGCAGATGTAACCGTATCACTTTCCGATCCGGTGCCAGCCCCTGTAAATCCGATGCTTTCCGATCCTTCCTCCGACGCTGTCACTTTACTGCCATCTGACGCCGCATCCTCCGCAAAAACCGGAGAGGCCGTAAATAGCATGGCTGTGGCCGTAACGGCCGATAACAAACGAACCCACTCTTTCTTTTTCATCCTTTCCCTCTTTCCCATGTTGAGTCTGTCAGACCAGAACATATCCTCGACTTCGCTTTTGCTTCTGATAGATATCATTCACAAAAGCATACACTCCCCATGATTTTTCATACAGATAATATGCATTATAGTACTTTTATACAGGGATTTCTACTGCCACAAAAATCAATTTTAATAATTCCACTGCCATGAAAAGTTAATTTTAATTTATCGCAGGCGGTCGCGACGTTCGCCGCACACGAATACTTCGCACTCGGCTGTGGCACACTGTTCGCGTAAAAAAAGAGAAGCAAGCTTTCAAAATATAAAAGTCTGCTTCTCCTATGACTATTACATAAAGGATCCCGGTGTCCTTCTCGGACATAACACGGCATGATACTATGTATTTCGCTGTGGAATTTCCGGAGTGCACACCGCGGTACAATCTGTTCCTTATACAGGTTGTGCCATTTTGCATCGTATGGACGATCCGTATTTTCTGCCTGTTCACCGTTTCGTATGGACGATCCGTATTTTCTGCCTGTTCACCGTTTCGTATGGGCGAATATTCTCTTCTACTTGATCACCGTCTCATATTCCGGAAATCGTGTCTTGATATAATCCTTGATTACCTTCACGCACTGCTCCCTGCCGATGCGTGCACTGTTCAACGTCATATCATAGTTCACCGGATTGGTCCAGTTCTTTCCTCCGGAATAGAAATTGTAGTACTTCGCGCGGTAGGTATCTGTACTGTGAATCAGCTGATGTGCCCGCCGTTCGGACACATGCATCCGGTTCATGATAGATTCCACACAGGCGGCTCTCGGCGCCTCAATATATAGACTGATCACATTGTCATAATCCTTTAAAATATCGTCCGCACATTTTCCTATGATGATGCAGCTTTCCGTCTTGGCAAGACTTCGGATCAGTTCTGCCATGATGTTAAACAGATTGACATCTGACGTAAATCCCTTTTCCCGGGGCTCCAGAACGGTGGAACCAGGCATCTTTCGCAGAAAGCTTGCGATATATTTCCCACGAAGCTTTTCGTCCGACTCGACAAAGAGGCTCTCATCAATCCCGCTTTCATCCGAAGCCATCGTGACAAGCTGTCTGTCATAACAGGGGATTCCAAGTTCCTCCGACAGCCGGGTTCCGATATATTTTCCCCCGCTTCCGAATCCTCTGGCAATTGTGATCACATAATTTCTCATCCGTCGTCCTCCCTATCTGCCTCTCAAATCGTTCCTTAACGAAGACCCTGTCCGCGGAAAACACATTCCCACAGACAGGGTCTTCACACGGAAAATTTTTCCCCCAATCACATTTTAATCCTTATCAGCTTTAAGAACTGCATTCAGCATAACGGATGCGCCCTCTGTACAATGCTCCGGTGAAGAATACTCCGGCTCGCAGTGAGAAAGTCCGTCCTTTGACTGAACAAAGATCATTGTGGAAGGAAGCACATAAGATGCGAACTGTGCATCGTGACCCGCACCTGAATGGATATACTGGTGAGAAACACCGAGCTCCTCACAGGATTCCTTGACATATCCGACCAGCTTCTTGTTCCAGTACACCGTATCTCTGTTCCAGGCCTTCTCAACTTTGCAGGTGCACCCCGCCCATTTCATGTTCTCGCAACTCTTCACAATTGCGAGTACCTTGTCCAGTACCTTAGGATCCTCATGTCTGCAGTCAAAAGAGAAATCAAAGTAATCCGGGACACAGGTATGTACACATGGGTGGCATACGACCTCGCCTGTCGTATATACCAGCTCCGGGTACCCCAGCTTATCGATCTCATCGTGCAGATAAACGAGTGCCTCTGCCGCTGCCAGGAAAGCATCCTTCCTCTTCGGCATCGGGAAGGTTCCGGCGTGTGTAGTCTGCCCGTAGAATTTTAAGCGGTAATTGAACATGCCCAGGACACAGTCGACAACACCGATATCCTTGCCATTGTCTTCGAGAATCGGGCCCTGCTCAATGTGTGTTTCAAAATAATACTGATATCTGTCCGGGCTGAGACGAAACTTCTTTTCTCCTTTATATCCGGATTTTTCCAGAGCTTCTCCAAAGGTGCTCTTGTTGTCGAGAATGCTCCTGGAAGCCATCATGTCCTCATATTTAAATCCGCTTCGGATCTCCTCCGGCAGATAATCATAGCAGACAATTCCGGAACACATCATGGCCGGCGGATACAGGGATCCCTCCTCATTCGTCCAGATCATAGCGGTTAGCGGATGCTTGTGCGGTATATTTTCCTTTACAATCGTTGTAAGTACTTCCATGGCAGACATCACGCCGAGGATTCCGTCGTAATTCCCTCCGTTTTTTACGGAGTCCACATGAGATGCCATGACTATCCGCTTCGCATTCGGATCGCTTCCGGGAATAGTGGCATACATGTCACCGACGTCATCCACCTCGATCTCCGCTCCAATCGCCTTCATTCTCCTTGTATATTCCTCACGTGCCTGAATCGCCGCCGGGGAGAGGGAGTATCTGGTAATACCGCCGTGTCCCGCATCTCCGAATTTTGAAAATGTTTTAATCATATCTGTCATACGTTCCTGACTGCACTTATACATAATAAACACCACCTTTGATAATATGAATTTGATTGATAATGAAGATTGTTTTTGGAAATCTGTCTGCCTGTAACGGCCATGTCTGACCGGTCCCTTTATAAAACCCGAATATGAAAAAGGACTTTACCCGGCCTTCTGCCGGACTTCCGTCCGCCGTTTTCCTTCCGAAATTGCTCCGACCGGACACACCAGCAGACAAAGCTCGCACCCCACGCATTTTCCGGGGTCCATAGCCGCCTTTCCGGTAGCCGGACTGATGTGAATCGCCTGATGTCCCCCGTCAAAACAGGAGATGTAGCAGCGACCGCATCCGATGCATTGAGAACTGTGAAACGCCGGGTATGCGACAGAATGCCGGTCCAGCTCATCTGTCGGCACCAGGTTCGGAACTGCCTTTCCTACGAGCTCCTCCACAGAGCGGAACCCTTCCGAGGAAAGATACCGCGCCAGCCCGTCCTTCAAATCGTCTATGATTCGGTAACCGTACTGCATGACTGCCGTCGTTACCTGAACGGTTTCACAGCCAAGCGCAATAAATTCCGCAGCGTCCCTCCAGGTCTCGATGCCTCCCATTCCACTGATTGCGGTTCCCTCCAGCCTCGGATCTTTCCGGAGGTCCTGAATGAAGCGAAGCGCAATCGGTTTCACCGCTTTACCGGAGTAACCCCCTACCGACGATTTTCCGGTAACCGCCGGAGCGGACACAAAAGAATGAAGATCTACATTCATGACGCTCTTGATGGTATTGATCGCCGCAAGTCCGTCTGCGCCCGCCTTGACAGCAGCCTCGGCAGGTATCTCCATATTCGTGATATTCGGGGTCATTTTCGCAAGAATCGGCAGGCGCGTCCCCTTCCGCACGGCTGCGGTATATCTGGCAACCAGCTCCGGCTGCGTTCCCACATCACTTCCGAGTCCGCTTCCGGACATGTGCGGGCAGGAAAAATTGCACTCGATGGCATCGGCTCCGGCTTCCTCCATCTTCCGGGCCAGATATGTCCATTCCTGCTCGTTTCTTCCCATAATCGAGGCGAGGATGACTTTTGTCGGATAGTCCTTCTTCAGTCTCCGGATAAAATCCATATTTTCTTCCAGACTGTGATCTGAAATCTGTTCTATATTTTTTAACCCGAGAAAGGGATTGCTTTCCTTGGAAAAAGTCGAGAACCTCGGCGAGGTCTCTTCCGGCACAAACATTCCGATCGTCTTGAACGCGACTCCCGCCCACCCCAGGTCAAAGGCCTTGGCGACCATCTCGTAATTGCTGCCCACGATGGAGGATGAAAGAAGGAAAGGATTTTCAAACGTAATTCCCATGGAATGAACGGTTAAATCCGCAGCTTCCGTCTTCTCTTCTCTCTGGTCTTCCGGAAGTTCCATGACAATCGTCCGGATATCAACCGGTCGGTCTATCTTTTTTCTAAGACAGGCGTTCATACACGGAGCCTGGCAGAAGCCGCAGGCATCTCCCTTTTTCCGAATGGCACCTCCCGGATTTTCAAACCGAAGGGACCGGATCAGCCCCGAAATATCGATTCCGGACGGACAGGCTGCCGAGCAGGGTGCCTGATAGCACAACAGGCATCTCGCACTCTCGCTTTCTCTCCTGAGCATCATATATTCGGATGAGTATTCCATATTCTGTCACCTCCTGATCTTGCGCCCGGGCTCCTTTTTTCGGGAAATCACGCCCTGCGCGGTTCACGCTTTACGAATTTTCCATCACCGGGAGTTCCGACGTATTCGCCGTTGTCATAGACGAGCTTTCCGCGGAGATACGTCTGCACCGGATATCCGTGAAGCTTCTTGCCTTCCCAGATCGTGTGATCATAATCCGAATGCATATTGCTTACACTGACGGTATAATCCTTATTTGGATCATAGATAACCAGGTCCGCGTCCTTTCCGACTTCCACCGCTCCCTTTGCGGTGCATCCGAAGATTCTGGCCGGATTGGTCGAGCATACCGCAACCACTCTTTCAAAGCTGATGATTCCGCGATTTGCCGCGTCCAGCATATACGGATAAAGGTTCTCCACTCCCGCGCATCCGTTCGGGATCTTTGTGAAATCATCGATGCCCCAGTCCTTTTCATAGCTCTGAAACGGGCAGTGATCCGTCGCAACGGTATCGATAAAGCCGGACTTCAAAGCTTTCCAGAGTGCCTCGCGGCTCTCCTCGCCCTTCATGGGCGGCGAGCAGACAAAGTTTCTGCCGTCCGGTCTCTTATAGACATCGCAGGTAAATTCCAGATACTGCGGACAGGTCTCCACATATACCTCATGGCCTTCTTCCTTTGCCCGGATGCACGCCTCCAGGCCTTCCTTATCCGCCATATGCACCAGGTAGACCGGTGTATCCAGATGTGTGGCCCAGTGAACAACTCTCTTGTCGGCTTCGGCCTCCACGAACTCAGGGCGGCTCATATAGTGATACCAGGCAGAGGTCTTTCCCTCCTTCAGGTACTGAGCTGTGCGCAGGTCAATCAGATCCGGATTCTCCGCATGCACATTGATCATCGCGCCAAGCTCCTTCGCCCGGAGGAGCAGTGTGGCCAGCATACCGTCATCCACCATCATTCCTTCTTTTTTGTACACGAGGAAGCACTTGAAGCTTGTGATTCCTTCTGCAACCGCCTCCTCCATCTCATCCAGAATCGCCCCTCCGTTCAGATCGGTAATGCAGCAGTGGAACGCATAATCACTGCAGGCGTCCGTCTCACAGATTTCTTTCTTGGAATTGACCAGCCCCAGAATGGTCTCTCCCTTATGCTGTACGGGGTAATCGAAAATAGTTGTCACACCGCCGCACACAGCAGCTCTCGTTCCGGACTTATAGCTGTCGGCGGATACCGTTCCACCGAAAGGCATCTGCATGTGCGTATGCGCATCGATTGCTCCAGGAAGAATCAGCTTTCCGGTAGCATCGACCGTTTTTTCAGCGGTTCCCGGGAGATTCTTCCCGATTGCCGTGATCTTGCCGTCTGTCACTGCCACGTCTGCCGGAAAACTACCGGAAGCAGTGACAACTACGCCTCCTTTAATCAGTAAATCCATAGAATCAGCCTCCTCTTGCTCTTACATGTGCCCCGCAAGCGGGGCACAAACCACTCCTCAGCCATTTCCTTTTTTCTGTTATGCTAGAGTCGCATGAAGCATTATTTAAAATTCTCCGGCTTGTATACCAGCTCAAGACCGGATCTCTGATAGATCTGGGCGATTTCGAGAAGATTCATGCCGCCTGCGTCAGCGGACGCAAGATTTGTAACCCAGGTAACACCGAAATCTACCGTCCCGTTATTCACCGCCGTCGTCTCTGAAATATCGCCGCCTCCGGATACAATGTTGACCTTCAGACCGACATCTCCGTAGTAGCCGAGAGCATCTGCCACATAATATCCCATGAACTGTGCCTGCGGCAGCCATTTCAGCTGAATGGAAACCTCGGACTTCTCCGGCTTGAATGTACCGTCAGATGACTTGGCCGCTTCCAGGTACTGCTTGTCGCGGATATCATCCAGCGTGAAGCCTTCCAGCTTATCCTGAGCCCCCGAATCATCCAGGGATACATACTTCTTTGCCAGGTCCAATGTCTGCTGCATCGCGTCGTCATCCATATTTCCGATATCCGTCACAGTATTGCCCTTTGTATCGGTCGTTACAAGCTTCGCTACCTCAGAGGCCATGTAGCTCTGGTGATCCTGAGAAACAGACGAACCGGCCTCATATACAATCTGCGCCGCCTCCTGCGGATGCTTCACCGCATAATCCCATCCTTTCATAGATGCATACAGGAAGGCCTCCACCGTCTGCGGATTCTTCTCCGCAAAATCTTTCGTACAGAAGATGTTGTCTTCGAGCATCGCGACGCCCTCTTCGTTCATATCGATGACATGAGCCGAATCACCGTACCCGTAGCCGCCGTCATAGCTGTTTGTTACCAGCCCGAGCTCATTGTAGGTCATCGCGGAAGCCAGCGTGATGGAATCGTCATCAAATCCGTCCATCGTGAAATCCTCACTCAGGTAGTCCGTCGGAAGACCATATTTCGACAGAAGAGCTTCTACCTCATATTCGTTTCCGAGTCCCCAGTTTCCGACCTTTCCGGCCTCTGCTGCCGCTTTGATAATGTCTTCCTTGTTCAGTCCGTCGCTGTCTGACGCCGCAATAATTTCATCGCTGGACCACACCTTATTGCCGTTGGAGTCCTTGGTAAAACTTTCCGAGCCGGATCCGGATGTCGAGCTCACGCTCTCCGTTGAAGATGCGGCAACTTCCTCCGTCCCGGATGATGAGGCAGCCGATCCGACCGCTGATGATGCAGAAGCTGATGATGCAGATTTCGAAGATGCACTGGAAGATGAAGCGCTTCCGCATCCCGCAAGCAGGGAAACAACCATGGCTGCCGTACCGGCAAAGCAAATCATTCTTTTCAATCCGTTCTTTCTCATACGGTTTCCTCCTTTTTGTCACTTCTTGTTGTCGGGTATCTTTTATCTGCCGGCATCTGAAAATGCTGAAATTCCATCTGCCGTAATCGGCGGGCTTTGCCCGCGCCACAAAGGCAACTGCTGAATGAATCTGTCAGAAATGATATCTCTTCAAAACAATTGCCTGAATGGCCATCAGAATCACATAGGCCAGAAGCCCGATGATGCAGGCGGCCGTAATATACACCCAGGCCGTCGCGTACTGGGCCAGGACAATATTCTCTCGGATCTGCCTTCCGACTCCGGTGATATATTCCGCAAAGTATTCACTTACAATCGCTGTCATAATGCTTGCCGGAACGGAGACCTTCAATGCCGTAAAAATATACGGTACCGAATTCGGAAGCTGAAGCTTCAGGAAGACCATGCGCCTCGGCGCTGCGTATGTAGCCATAAGATCTTTTGCATAGGGTTTCAGCTCCGTCAGCCCCCGGTACGCATTAAGTCCCATATCCGCCGCCGCGATCAGCATCACCACCAGAGTCTTGGCCACCATGCTGCGGCTGCTCGCCTCGGTTGAAACATCTCTTGTCCAGTTGTTCATAACCGGTGCCAGGGCAACCACCGGAATCGAAGCAAAGGCTCCGACAATCGACAGCCCGCCTTTTCCCATATTGGGGAAGAAAGAAGCCAGAATGGCTGCTCCGTAACCCAGAAGACTTCCGATGAGCAGTCCCGCAAATGCTACCGTTATGGTGTCTTTTGCGTTTGCGACAACCTTCCCCCAATTATCGCGAAACAGGGAGCCGATCTTTGTCGGTACCGGAAGCGTGAACGAATCGGTGTGAAAAGCTGCCTGAAGGATGCCGCCCTGCCAGAGTCCGAAAATCAGGATTCCCAGCAGGACCGGAAGGACAACCGTCGCTGCAGCCTGAAATCGTTTGTCTTCAGAGAGTCTCCGGGCCAGGCTCTTTTTGCGTCCTATTTTTCTCTGTACTGCATCCATACTTTTTCTCCTTTCCTACTGACCTTCCGATTCCCGCCGCTCTTCTTTTCTGCGGGGAAACCAGAACCTCAATCCAACTGATCAGATACGTGCTGAAGATGCCGATAAACGCGCTGAAGAACACGATCAGCCAGAATACATAGATGCTCATTGCGTGCTTCAGAGACTGGGAAAGCATACAGCCGAGTCCCCCGTCGCCCTGAAGCGTGTCTACAAGGATCGAAGCGGTGATCGCCATAGGCGCCGCGATTTTCAATCCGGTAAACAGATACGGAATCGCGGATGGAATCAATACCTTGGTGTACAGTTGTCTCTTCTTCGCCGCATAGGTGTACATCAGATCATACTTATCTTTCGATACTGCCTTGAATCCGGCCAGTGTATTGGCAGCTACCGGATAGAAGCTTAAGATTGCCGCAATTACCAGACGGCTCCGGTTGATATCCCCGGTGATTGCCAGAATAATCGGTGCAAGCCCCAGGACCGGGATCAGCTGGATCAGCATCAGATACGGAAAAATCAGTTTCTCCACCAATCCGGAAAGCTTCATCAGCAGCGCCAGAAGAAAACCGAGGCCGGCGCCGACCGCGAATCCGCCAAGCGCCCGCAGCAAGGTCGCCCGTGCACTGGTCAGAACAACTCCGGTTGCCGTCATGCCGCCGGATACGGCCTTGCCTGAGAAGGCCGCTGCCAGAATCTGATACAGATGCGGAAGGATATTCTCCGGTGTCCGTTTCGTCATCGCCACCGCAGTGGCGCCGATCTCCCAGACTGCTATCACCAGGACTGCCCAGAACAGAATCTGGAACCATTTTTTCTCTGTCAGAGCGAGATGTTTTTTTCTCATGAAAAACTGCCTCCTTCGAAACTGTTTCTTACCTTGAGCACCAGCCGGTTAAATTCCGGTGTTTCCTTCATATCCAGGGTGCGCGGTCTTGGAAGATCAATATCCACGACTGCGGAAAGCCGGCCCGGATGGGGGGAAAGTACACACACACGGTCAGAAAGAAATACCGCTTCCTGGATGTTATGCGTGACGAAGAGGATCGTCTTATTTGTCTTTCTCCAGATCCGCAGCAGATCCTCGTGAAGCTTTTCCTTGGTAAACTCATCCAGCGCCGAAAACGGCTCATCCATCAGAAGGATATCCGGCCGGATTCCAAGCGCCCTCGCAATGTTTACCCGCTGCTGCATGCCTCCGGAAAGCTGATTGGGAAAATGATTGGCAAAATTCGTAAGGCCGACCATTTCCAGCATCTCATCGGCTCTCTCCGATCGCTGCTGCTTCGTCTGATACATCATTTCCAGCGGAAGCTCCACGTTCTTCTTCACCGTTCTCCAGTCGAAAAGAACCGGCGACTGGAACACAAACCCGAATTTGTGCTGGAGCCTGACCTCCTTCGGCGTCATTCCCTCTATATGGATGTCGCCGTCCGTCGGTTCCTGAAGATCGGCCACACACCGCAGGAGCGTTGTCTTGCCGCACCCGGACGGGCCGAGCAACGATACAAATTCGCCTTTTTTAATGTTCAGATTGACGCCGGTGATCGCCTGGACGTCATTTCCCTTATTATCCTGAAAGGTCACCCCCAGGTCTCTGATTACGATTTCATCCTGGACATCATTCCTGGTATATTCTGTAGCATTCATAGCCGCCCCTCCTTTTGTAAACGAGATAAAACACGCTGTGCGGGTTTTATCCCGCTATCGCGACGCTCACCGCACACAAATCCTTCGTATTCGGCTTGCGGCCCACGGTTCGTGTAAAAAAAACGAACACAGCCGGGCTTCTATCCTTTTCTCAGGATTCTCAGCGCCCTTGCTGTGTTCTCTTTCGATGGTCGTAGTATAGATTTTTCAGTTGCTGATTACAATACACCGGAGCACAAACCTTTTTGTGCCGACGCACAAATCTGTGACCGTTCAACAGATATAAAACAGGCGGCCATTTCACAGTTCAACTGCCGTTTCCGAAACGGATCGTCAGCCCTCCATTCCGTATATCTCCCGGTACATATCCTCACAGTCCTCCGCTGTCACCTGCCTCCTGGTATTAGCTGGACTCCCCGAAGCCACCGCGTCGGATGCCATCTTAGGTATGGCTCTCACGAACTGCTCCTCTTCGATTCCATATTCCTTCAAGGTCGGAATCCTGCAATATTGCACCAGATCACGGATCTTGCGCAGAAGCTTTTCATACGCCTCTTCGTCTCCGCTCCCCTCCGGGGACACGCCGGTTCTGCGAGCCAGATCCGCAAATCTCTCCGAAGCCCCCTCGGCGGCAAACCGCAGGCACACATCCAGAAGCATAGCATTGCTCATACCGTGGGGCACATGGAACAACGCCCCGATCGGACGGCTCATACCATGCACCAGCGTCACGCTTGAATTGTTGATGCAGACGCCGGCCTCAAACGCAGCCGTAAGCATCTGCTCCCGGGCTTCCGTATCATAGCCGTTATCGAACGCAACCGGAAGATATTTCAGAATCCTTCGGACCGCGGACACGGCCAGCGTATCGGTCAATGGGAATGCCTTCACAGACGTAAACGCCTCCACGGCGTGGGTCAGCGCATCCAGGCCGGTGCACGCCGTCACCTTCTTCGGCATATCTTCACAATATTCCGGATTCAGCACCGCCACATCCGGGATGAGAGATTCTCCCTTCAGCAGCATCTTCACATCTGTC
>OMUU01000102.1 GCA_900314295.1 uncultured Lachnospiraceae bacterium
GAAACTAAAAGTAAACTCAACCTCTGCTCATGACTGAAAAGCACAAATATCTTACAATTTCAGAACTGGCAAAGCTTCGGCATACCACAACTGAGACATTGCGTTATTATGATCGGATCGATTTGCTGAAGCCGGATTACGTCTCGCCAGAAACCGGCTACCGGTATTATACGATCTATCAATATGAAAAGCTGGGAACCATTCTGGAACTTCGCGCGCTTCAAATGCCCTTAAACCAAATTCAGGAATATTTTAATGAACGCAATGTAAAAAAATCAGCGGCGATTCTGCAGCAATATCAGCATGAATTTGAGCAGAAGCTGAAAGAAGATATCCAATTAAATGCGGTTATGAAGGAAAAGCTTTCATATCTTTCACATTTGGACCATCTCGTGCTGAACAGGGTCTGGGAACAGACATTCCCGGAACGCTATATGATTACATTTTCCAAGCCATCCGGAAACCAGGCCGCCCATGATTATGCCTATACAAAACTGGAATGGTATCTGAACGAACAGGAGACAGCTCCAATTCTCGCGACAGACAGGGTAGGAGTCTACGCTGATGAAGGCATTCTGGAAAATAGCAGTCATCCGTCCGCTGCATACCCGATGATATTCGTGAAACATCCGAAACAGAAAATGAAATATCTTCAAACGATTCCCCAAGGACGATATGCATGCATGGACTATTCAAATGGACGATTGGAAACATATCATGAATCCTTTAAGATCATGAAGCAATACCTCCGGGAAAACCATCTTGCTGTAACAGGGCACATCCTGCAATTCTACGTCGTGGATGTCACCCTGACAAATGACCGCAGGGAAACTATTTTACAGATTCAGGTCCCCATACGATCCGTGTGACATGAGATCCGTAAGCACCATTTGACGTCTTGTAAAATAATGCAGTCATATCCGACTATGATCGCTGCCATACCAAGGAGGGCTTGTCGTGAATGTGAATGATCTCATGAATATGCCGGAGTTAAAAGAGGGTCTTACCCTGATTTCCGGAGAAGCCGGCCTGGACCGCAATATCCGCTGGATTTATTTTGCGGACTGTATCCAATGCGTAAAGGGAAAACAAAATCCTGCAGACTTTATCCACGGAGAAGAAATTGTAATCATCACAAATGTATCACTGACAGAGCACGATGATGTCGTTCTCTCGCTTATCCAGGCAATGAACCAAAAAAACATCGCTGCTGTAGTCATCAATCATGGCCAGATTTCCCAACAGGTTTCCGAATACTGCGAACAGATCCATCTGCCTCTTTTTGAACTGTCGGAAAATCTTCACCTGATCGACTTGTCTCAGATTGTCTGTCGGGAACTTATGCAGGAAGAAAACACCGTCAGTTCAAGAGAACGTCTGTTTTCTGAAATACTGAATATGGACGAAATAAATAAAGAGGAAATTCTGGCTCAGGCATCGTATCTCGGTGTTTCTCTTTCCGGACCGTTCTTTGTCGTTGTTTTCCATCTTTACAGCCGCAAAGACGAAAAAGACCCTTTTCCGTCCCGTCAGCTTTCAGTGGAAACTGCCGCTTTAAAGGCAAGTGTAAAGACTGCATTTCGTCCTTATGTGCCAAAACATATGCTGGTAATGGATCAGATGGATAATGTACTTGCTCTTGTTCCATGGAAAATGCTGAACAGAGAACTCCTGAGCTCTGTCATAGACCAGATCTGCAAAACCCACACCTCCCATTTTAACCGTATCGTACGGGCAGGTATTGGCCTTCCTTATGAATATCTGGAAGATTTCCGAATCAGTTACAAAGAGGCAAAGGACGCCCTTCAGATCCACCGTCTCTTCCCCGACGATAAAACCGATATTTATTATGAGAGCCTTGGAATTTATTCTGTAATAATGCAAATTCACAACGGCAGGTTTATGGATGAATACATCGATTCCCACCTCGGTCCTTTGATTGCAGCAGACCAGGTTCAGGAAGGAAACCTGCTGCACACCCTTGAGGTATACCTTGCATGTAATGCAAATGCGAATGATGCGGCAGAGAAGCTCTTTTTGCACAGAAACACCATGCACTACCGCATCAACAAAATTCGAAAAATACTGAATAATAATCTCACTGACCTGTCAACCTATCTGGAACTGGAACTTGCCTTCGCGTTTTACCGCTTTCGCAAGCAATGATTGTGATTCGTGCACAATAATCTTTATTCTTCGCGAACATTGTAAAGAACAAGATGGGATCTTATAATCACTGTAATGACAGAAATCTTTAAAGGCAAAGGCGCCGGACATTCGTCCGACGCCTTTTTTGTTCCGTTCCGTCTAAAAAAGGAGGAAAATTATTATGAAGATGATTAAAGCTATCGTCAGACCGGAAAAAGCGGCCCTTGTGCTTGATAAATTATGCGATGCGGGATTTCGTGCGGCAACCAAGTTCAGCATCCTCGGGAGAGGAAAGCAGAGAGGTCTTAAGGTCGAGGATGTTTATTACGATGAAATTCCGAAAGAAATGATCATGCTTGTCGTAGAAGACAGCGATGCAGATAAGGTTGTGGACATCATCAAGGAAGAAGCGCGGACAAGTGAAGAAGGCTACTTCGGAGACGGTAAAATATTTGTCCAGGACGTAGAAAGAGCCATCACTGTAAGCGTTGGCAAGGAAGAGCTTTGAGGGGGTATCTGCATGAAAGAGATCATGATAATCGTCAGACCAAGGCGTTACTTTAAAACCAAGGAGATTCTCAGTGAAAACCGCTTCTATGCCATGAGTACAAAAGAGGTACTTGGTCGGGGAAAGAATACCGTAAAATATATGTCGGCTGATGAAAAGCAGACCTATAACGCGGCATATGAAAATTCTCTGGTTGCCAAAAAGATGATCGAAATGGTCGTCCGGGATGAAGATGTTGACAAAATTATAGAACTGGTCCTTCAGGTTAATAAGACCGGAAATGAGGGTGACGGAAAAATTTTTGTTCTTCCCATGAATAACAGCTACCGGATTCATACCGGCGAAAGCGGAAATGATGCATTGATCTGAGAGGTGATGGATATGAAACCAAAAAAGGACAGAGGCGATTTCCGACTGCGGAAAGAAATCACGCACAAGCGCTACATGACAACAGCAGTCATTACATTTATCGTGATCTTTGCCATCTGGGAAATAATTTCAGCGAGCGGCCGAGTAAAATCGCTTTTTCTTCCGTCTCCAATAAAAGTTCTGGAAGACCTCGTCGACAAGGCAAAAGACGGATCCCTCTGGACTGACATGGGATACAGCGTTTTCCGCGTAACAATGGGGTTTCTTCTCTCCGTTGTTCTCGGCGTTCCGCTTGGAATTCTCGCAGGAAGTTTCAAGAAGGCAGAAGCAATTATTGCTCCCATCTGTGAATTTATCCGTTACATGCCCGTCCCTGCTTTTGTCCCGCTGGTAATGGTATGGTGCGGCATCGGTGAACAGGCAAAAATCATAATTGTCTTTCTCGGTTGTTTTTTCCAGCTTGTCCTGATGATTGCGGACGATACCATGTCCGTTTCGGATGATCTGCTTTCTTCTGCTTATACTTTGGGAACGACCAGATGGACAACTATCACAAAGGTTCTGATTCCTGCCATGGCTCCGAAGATGATGCTGACACTGCGGATGATGATCGGATGGGGCTGGACATACCTGACTGTCGCAGAGCTGGTTGCCTCAAGCTCCGGATTAGGATACTCCATTCTGAAAGCGCAAAGATTCCTTCATACACAGAGTATCTTTTCGGGAATCCTTGTAATCGGTCTTCTGGGACTTCTGACAGACCGCCTGTTTGCCCTGGCAATCAAGAAGCTCTTTCCGTGGGCAGAGTAAACAGAGCTCGCCCGATCCTTCGATCCCTTCATCAGATCGGGACATGAATAGAATATCGGACTACATCTGAAAAACCGGGGAGGTTCTTTTATGACACGCAAACAACAAGGACTAAAGGATGATCATGCGGGACATCCGCTTACCGCCCATGTCGCAAGCAGCAAAATAATGGCGGATGGAATCGACAAAATATATACCGATGGAAAAAAACAGACACTCGCATTGAAGGATGTCAGTATCGACATCAAGGATAATGATTTCTGCTGTATTGTCGGCCCTTCAGGCTGTGGAAAATCTACATTACTGCGTATGCTTGCCGGCCTGGACTTCCCAACCAGCGGAAAAATAATCATTGATGACAGACAGGTTACCGGACCGGGTCCGGACAGGGGCATGGTATTTCAGACCTATACACTTTTCCCCTGGATGTCTGTGGAGGACAATATCAAATTCGGTCTGAAGATCAAGAATATGCCAAAGGATGAGCAGCAGGCCATCGCGGATCGATATCTGAAAATTATCGGACTTCAGAAATTCGCAAAAGCATATCCCAAGGAACTGTCCGGAGGAATGAAACAAAGAGTCGCGATTGCAAGAGCACTGGCAAATCAGCCGGAGGTCCTTCTGATGGATGAACCCTTCGGAGCACTGGATCCCCATACCAAATCCATGATGCAGCTTTTGCTTCGTGAGATCTGGGAACAGGAACATCCAACCGTTGTTTTCATAACACATGACATCGATGAAGCGGTATTTCTGGCAAATAAGATTTATGTCATGAGTGCCAGACCCGGAAGAGTCATAAAAGATGTCGAGGTGAGACTTCCTCATAAACGGGAACTTCCTCTGAAGGACACTCCTGAATTTATCGAGATCAGAAAAAATATCAATCATCTCCTCTACAATACAGACGAGGAGGCATAACAATGGAAAATTTTCGAATGGTATATACCGGCTCTTCCTACTTTGGCAAGGGCACAAGAACAGCTCTTCTGACAGAAATAAAAAAAAGAGGCTTCCGGAAAGTCATGGTGGTAACAGACCCCGGAATTGAGAGATGCGGGATCACCGAAAAAGTCACTGATGTGCTTAAAAATGGCAGCATTCCATATACTGTATTCGACAGAATCAAGCCTAACCCGACCATAGAAAATGTTCAGGACGGTCTTTCTTCCTTTGAAGCCGAAAAGGCCGATCTGCTGGTAGCCGTCGGCGGAGGATCTGTCATAGATACCGCAAAAGCGATAGCTATCATCGCAAATAATCCGGAAAACCGTGACGTCATTTCCCTGGAAGGAATTGACAAAAACAAGAAGCCCGGCATCCCGATCATTGCCTTTCCGACAACAGCCGGCACCGGCTCGGAAACGACCATGGATTATGTCATTACCAATACAAAAGAAAAAAGGAAAATGTCCTGCATGAGTTCCACCGGTGTTCCGGTAGCGGCTATTCTGGACACCGAACTGATGGCAGGACTTCCTGTCCGGATGTCCGCGGCGACTGGAATGGATGCGCTGACACATGCCGTTGAATCCTATCTTGCCAAAGGAGCAAATATTTTCTCAGAAACGCTATCCATAAGGGCAGTTTCGCTGATTGCCGAATATCTTCCGAAGGTGATTGAAAATCCCTCCGATCTTGACGCAAGGATGACTGTCGCGGTAGCAGAATATTTTGCCGGAATGAGTTTTACAAATGCCGGCCTCGGCATTGTGCATTCCATGGCCCACCCGCTCAGCGCTTTTTATGACATTCCCCATGGAGTGGCAAATGCACTGATACTTCCCTATGTGCTTGCTTTTAATTCCTCGGCATGCCCGGATAAAATGCCAAAGCTTTTAAATGCTTTTTGCCCGGATTACGTCGGTGATGAAGATCCGGCTGAAATATGCTGCGCGAGGATACGAGCACTTAACCAAATGGCCGGACTTCCGTCAACTCTTCACGAGATCGGTGTAAAACCGGAAGATATCGATCTTCTTGCTCTGTCGGCCTTCAAGGATGTTGCTACCCTTGACAACCCAAGACCTGTCATCATCGATGATCTGAAAAAACTGTATCAGCAAATGTTCTGAGATTGTAAAGCACCATAAACAGCTTCAAATTATTTGTTTATAAAAAATGCTTTGGAAAATATTTTGAGAGGAGAATTTTTATCATGGAATATAACGTTCAGAAGCATCTCCATTATGGAGGAATCGCAAGTTATAACGGATATCCTGTTACACAGGATGTAACCGATGCCGATGTTGTTGTAATGGGCGTTCCTTTTGATTCCGGTGTAACAAACCGTCCGGGCGCCAGACTTGGTCCCCGCGCGATCCGCATGCAGAGCCAGCTGGCATGTTGTTTTAAATACCCGTGGGACTACAAACTTGACGACAAATTAAAAATCGTGGATTACGGAGATGTCGGATACTACGTAGGACCTAAAACAACAGAGGTTATGCTGCAGGAGACCCACGATCATGCCAAAAAGATATTGAGTGCCGACTGCCGTCTTCTTACACTTGGCGGTGATCATACCATCCCCTACGGAATGGTGAGAGCAGCGCATGAAGTCTATGGAAAGCTGGCGCTTCTCCATTTTGACTCTCATCAGGACAGTACACCAAGCACAGACGGCAATGTTTCTCATGCGAACTTTGCTTATGATCTCCAGGCAGAGGGATGTATCGATCCCTCTCATTCGGCACAGGTATTTATCCGAACGGAAATGACCGAATGCGGATATCATATTTTTTACGCACAGGACGCGGTGTTTATGCATATGGAGGATCTGGCCGCAAAGATCAAGGCAATCATCGGTGACATGCCGGTATATCTTACCTTTGATATAGACTCTCTGGATCCGTCTGCCGCCCCCGGAACAGGAACCCCGGTTATCGGCGGTCCTTCCACCGCTCAAATGAGAAAACTTCTGCACGCATTAAAAGGAATAAAAGTCGTCGCTTCCGACCTTGTGGAGGTTCTTCCGGCGTACGACTCCAGTGAGATCACTGCTCTTGCGGCTGCGCAGATCTCTCAGGATCTGATATATCTTATGGACTGGAAATAAAAAACGTATCCATTTCGGCAATCCTCACAATAAGTAAAAAGAAACAAGAACATACAATGCGATAAGAAAGGAGTGCCTTCTATGAAAAACAAACTTACCGCCATTCTGCTTACCGGTATCATGACAGTATCTCTTGCTGCCTGCGGATCTGCCTCTTCTTCAAGCGAAAAACCTGCCGATTCAGATTCCTCCGCGGCCGTTTCTCAATCGGCTGTTCAGAGTTCTTCCACGGGAACTGCTTCGGACACAAAATCGAAAGATGGTAAACTTACCGAAGTGACACTTGGAACCACATCCTGGCCGACAAATATGTTTTATTACCTTGCGGACGAAAAAGGCTTCTTTGAAGAGAACGGCGTAAAGGTAAAAATACAGGACTTCTCTTCAACGACAGAAAGTACGAACGCATTTGTCGGCGGAAAACTGGATTTTGTAACCTTCGCCTCCTCTGAGACAATCTCGCCGTTTGAAGAAGGTGCGGACTATAAAATTGTAATGGAGTCCGATAAATCAAACGGCTGTGAAGGTCTGGTCGCAACATCTGATATCAAGTCCATTAAGGATTTGAAGGGAAAAACCGTCGCGACACAGATGTACAGCGTAGACCACATGCTGCTTCTCACCTTATTGAATAATAACGGAATGTCTCAGGACGATATCAATCTTGTGGATATGTCTATTCAGGAGGCCGGAAATGCCTTCGTCGCAGGACAGTGTGATGCAGCATGTATCTGGGATCCCTATTTCTCACAGGCAAAGGCTGCCGGCGGAAATGTCCTGTTTTCTTCCGCAGACAACCCGGATTTGATTACCGATGTTCTCGGAGCGTCCTCCGATATGTGTGAAAATCACCCGGATGCCGTAAAAGGAGTCATCAAAGGCTTTATGGAAGCGGTTGACTACTGGAAAAGCAACCCTGATGAATCAAACGAATACATGGGCAAAAAGCTTGGTGTAGATGCAGATGAATTCAAATCAGAAATGGATGGTCTCATCATCCCGACGATGGACGAAGAAGTAACTGCATTTACAAAAGCGGATGATTACAGCTACTGGGGCTATACGCAGAATGAAGTACGGGATTTCATGTACAAACTTGGTGCTCTCAGCACGAAAGACAAGGACTGCGGTGATATGATCGACAGCAGTTTTGTAGAGGAACTGGCAAAGCAGAGCTGACATTCAACACCTTACCACATCAGAAAAAAATTGCATAAATTTTAAGCAGAACCGGCGTGTAAAACTATGAGAAATTATTGTTTACACACCGGTTTTTGGTTTCCTTCTTCCGGATAGCTGTATTCCCGTCAGTATCACACCTCATATGCCCTGTTAGCTGTACAGAAATTATGTTTGTATACAGTATACATAACGTTGTATTGACGCTTTCATTGTACGTATTTTTGCATATATAACCTGTCATAATACAAACATCACCAACTATAAAAATCGAAAGAGACATTAATATAAACCTGAGCAGCTCTTCACTCATCTGTTTTTCGTCTGCGTTTTTAAAGGAGGTTGTCATATGAAAGGTTATTCGATCAGTGATGGTTTTATGGGATATGTAGAAGGCGGATATATGCTCTTCGCATGTGAGTCCGAATACATTGAGTACATCAGGGATGAAAGCGACGAAGCCTGAATAATTGGTTACTTTCACCATAATATTCCGGAAAATTCGCAAAAAGAATGTATACATTACGAAGATAATTGTGATACACTTTCCCTTGTAATGGTCTACTAAATTTATATATACCATATCGGTTAAGATATTCCGCATTTGATATGGTACGCACTGTAAACCGAATTAAATGAAAGAGGTAAATGGACATGGCAGTTAGAAAGAACACAGTAAAGGCAGACGTAATTCTTCAATACGGCGGCAGACAGTATACCGAAAAAGACATCATTAACAGAGTAAAGGCAGCCGCTCCCAAGGCCAAGGATCTTACAATCTATGTAAAGCCTGAGGAGAACCGCGCTTACTATGTTGCGGACGGAGATGTCGATAATTTCGTAGAACTTTGATCGGACACGATATCGTCGTCCGCGGTCTTTTTCCAAAAAGATCCAGAAGCAAGCCGAATCCCGGAAGGGGTGCGGCTTTTTTCATACCCCTCGTCGTGGAATCGTGATAATATATAGAAGAGATATCTTATTATTTAAAGAAAGAAGGATGTACAATGAGTAAGCTCGGCGGAAAGAACAAAGACAGCAAAAAGGCTGCAGAGAAGAAAATGCAGCAGCAGCTTGCGGCTCTGGCACGCAAGAATGCCAAGAAGAAGAAATAACGATTTTTCACAAGCAGATAGAAAGGAACTACTATATGTCCTGTACTACAATACTGGTCGGCCGAAAGGCCACCTATGACGGATCTACTTTTATTGCAAGAAATGACGACTCTCCCTCCGGGAAATACACCCCAAAGAAATTCACAGTCGTTCATCCCGAAGAACAGCCGCGCAGATACCGCTCGGTTCTGTCCCATGTAGAGATCGATCTTCCGGACAATCCGATGCGCTATACGGCGGTACCGAATGCGTTGGAGGGCGAAGGCATCTGGGCAGCCAGCGGTGTCAATGAGGCTAATGTGGCCATGACCGCGACGGAAACCATTACCACCAATGAGCGCGTTCTCGGCGCAGACCCTCTTGTGGAATTTATTCCTGCCGCAGACGGTAAGCCGGAGGTTCCCGGAGGAATCGGCGAAGAAGACCTCGTTGTCCTCACTCTTCCTTATATCAAAAGCGCCCGTGAGGGCGTGACCCGGATGGGAAGCCTGCTCGAACAATACGGCACCTACGAATCAAACGGAATGGCCTTTCAGGACAAGGAAGAGATCTGGTGGCTCGAAAGCATCGGCGGACACCACTGGATCGCCAGGAGAGTGCCGGATGATCACTATGTCATCATGCCAAATCAGCTCGGAATCGATGAATTCGACATGGACGACGCCTTCGGTGAGCAGAAGAATTATATGTGCTCCGCAGATCTCCGTGAGTTCATCACCTGGAATCATCTTGATCTTACGCTGAAGGACACCGCACAGGATTTCGAAGTTGGATTCAGCAGATCGTCCGGAGATTCGAATTCCGAATCAAACAGCACTTCCTCTTCTGAGACCTCCTGTTCCGAGTCTTCCTCGCCAAAGCACTGGGTTTTCAACCCCAGAGATGCATTCGGCAGTCATGATGACGCAGATCACGTATACAATACACCGCGTGGATGGTTCATGGCACGTTACCTGAATCCTCATTCTGCTTCCTGGGACGGCCCTCACGCCGACTATCGCCCGGATTCGGATGATATCCCGTGGAGCATGATCCCGGAAAGGAAGATCACGCCTGAGGATGTGAAATATCTTCTTTCCTCCCATTATCAGGGAACTCCATACGATCCATATGCATCCTACGGAGACAGCAGCAGAAGAGGAGCATACCGCTCCATCGGTATCAACCGCAATGATTTTCTGGCACTGATCCAGATCCGTCCGTACCAGCCCGAGGAATTCCGGACCATCGAGTGGCTCGCCTTTGCGTCGAATGCCTTTAACACCTGGGTGCCGATGTACGCAAACGTAACCGAAACGCCGGATTATCTCTCTAATACCCAGAAACATGCCTCCACGGATAACTTCTACTGGGTAAGCCGGATGATCGCGGCAATGACAGATGCCTCTTACGGTAAGAGTCTCTTCCACATTGAGCGCTATCAGCTCGCCGTCGGGTCAAAAGGTCACGAACTTATCCGGAAATATGACGCCAAGATGATCGACGCACTTGGCGAACCTGTTTCCGCAAACGCGACATCCGATACAACGCGCTCTGACAAAAATGATCGAATCCATAAACTTGCAGAACAGGCAAATCAGGAGATGGCAGACGCTTTAAAGGAAGCGGCTGCGGATACTCTGGATAAAGTTCTCTATGAACTCAGCAATCAGATGAAGAACTCCTATTCCAGATCCGATACATAAGGAACATAATCAGATAACGAAAAAAGTACTTGCTTCTCAAGTACTTTTTTCGTTGTCTGTCATTCATTACCTGCCAAGATAAGGAATCCAGTTACTAATACTGCTACCAGCCTTCTCTAGAAATCATCTCTGTTCATTTATTCTTGAGATCCCATATTCCTGAATATTCAAATTCCTGCATATCTGCATTCCGGAATATCCAAATACATAAATTCCCATATAGAGAAGGAAGACAGAAACAAATTATATAGGAGGTAGACTGGGATTCCAATACAACATCTTGTCTATCAGGATATTCCACCTATTATCCGTCTGGTTCTTTTTGAGTTGTTGTAAGTATATTTTTCGCTATCTGTCTCAGATCGGATCGATTGGGATTTTATATTATTATATAGAACAACATTTCTATTTCTTTTATTTAGTGAAACGAAAAGCCGCGTAAATAAAAGATTTTCCGGTATTAGAAAACGAAAAAAATACTGCTGTTGAACATCTGTACGACTGACAGAATGCGTACTCAGGAAGCCAGAAGGCGAAAAAACGGATGAAGGAGGCAACGTTTCCGGGAAGTCAGATGCAGAATAATGGATCTGACCTCGATTATAGATGACGAAAAGAGTACTTTAGAAAACGACAGCCATACAGATGACGAAAAAATTACCTTTCGGTCTGGACAAGTATCTGAGTCGTCATGTCTGACAGGCAAAAATTTAGATAACGAAAGAATTACTTTTGCCAGAAAGCGAAAAACCTACTTGACAGACTGGCGCGAGAAGCGAATACGATGTCAGAAAACGAAAAAACTACCGAAAGACGACGAATAAAGTACTGTTCTCGCTGATTGCAGATGGAGAGAGGAAACAGTCCCTGAGGCGCAGATGACGACAGATATACTGACGTGTAAAAAGGAAGGGATAGTTTCTGATGACGAAAAATATACTGAAAACGTCGTAGCGATTGCTGGAAATGGTTGTATTTCCTGGAGAATAGAACGTCGTGAGGGGCGGTCTTGTGTCAGAAGACGAAAATACTACTGGCAAGGAGAAGGGTTCATATAACGAAAAAACTACTTATGTCAATCCAATCAGTACTATTTTCGTCATAGGAAGAAGAATTCCGTTGAGATGACGAAAAAACAACTGAAATTTAACGAAAAGTTAATCAGTAACTTTTTCGTCATCTGAGGGACAAACAGAAAAGAATAGGGTATTATCCTTTTAAAGTATTTTTGTCGCTTTCTGACAAAACAAAGGGGATAATGAAATGACAGCTACCAGTGTACGGAACGATCTGATTGAGGGTGTTGTCGTACGGAAAAGTAATTCGCTGATCAACGCGAAGTACAAAACGTCGATTCTGGGGAATAAGATTATTGCCGTCTCTCTGACGAAGCTTCAGCAGGAGCCGGGGTCAAAGCAGGTTATGGCGACACTCTATCCGAGTGAGATCAAACGTATCCTTGGCAACGAGACCGATACCAATATATACAAGAAGCTGAAAAGCGTGAGCAAGCAGCTTGCGGGAAATATCATAACTATCGAGGACGGCCTCGGTAACTTCCATACGTTTACGATGATCACCAACGTCTCCTATAAGGATCAGAAGCTGGAGATCATTTATAACCGTGAGATGACGCCGCATATCACCAGTCTGCAGAAAAGCTATACATCCATGGAGCTTGCGACGCTTGTATCATTCGAGAAGAACAGCTCTTTTCGTCTCTATGAGCTCTTGAAGAAGGAAGCCTACAAGATTGATACGACGAAATCGAAGTTTGTCACGAAGGTGTACAGCGTGGATGAGCTCCGCTGTACGCTGGGCCTTGTGAATCTGGACGCTTCCTACCTTCAGAGAGCGGTATCCGACGGGGCGACGTGGTCGGAGCTTGTGCATCTGGCAAAGAAGGAGGATAAGCAGTACGAGAGATTCACGGATTTCCGCACAAAGGTGCTCGATGAAGCAAAGATCGAGATGGATGAGAAGGCGGACATCACATTCGAATATACCGTGGAGAGAGGAAACCGGGGACGTGCGACCGATATTCTGTTCATGATTTCCTGGAATATTCCGGAGTCAAATCTCGAGACGATCCACAAGAACAAGGAGAAGATCGAACAGCTCAGTCCGGAGTATGTAAAGGTAGCTGAACCGGATCCGTTTGAGAAGGTGGATGCGGCAGATATGAAGAGCGGTGCGAAGAAGCTTCGGGAATACTCGGAGATTCTGACATATCTGAAGAAAAGTGGAATCCGCGCTACAAGCGGATTCACCATGGAGTACTATGATCGTCTGCTTAAGGATGCTGGCGGTGACACCGATGAGATCAAGAGAGAGATAGATTACGCGAAGACCGGAGGGATGACGATCCGGAATTATTTCGGGTGGTTGAGGGAAGCGGTGAGAAACCGCTACGCGGACAATGTCGTGGAAGCTGTGGAGGGCAGCACCGAGGAAGCGGAGACGGCAAAGGAGCTTCACCGGGAATCTCATTCGAACAGGACGAAGGAGCTTGTCTGGGAGAGATATAAGCAGAAGGACAACTTCCAGGATTTTGTAGAAAGCATCGGCGTACCGCTTGAGGCGATGGAGCTGGCCTTTGATATTGACGAGCGGATCAAGATGTATATGGATTTCACGGTAGAGAGTATGCGTGCGTAAATCTGCGATTGTGAGGCCGCGCGCGTCCGTCGCGGCAGAACAGTTTGGGAAAGAGCATTTTTTGACAAGTAGAGAAAGAGGAGCCGGTCACCGGAAACGGGTGGCTGGTTCCTCTAAATTTTTTTGCGGCGCAGTCACCGGGCTTATTCGGTCAGCTGTTTTCGATATTGTTCCGGTGTCATTCCTGTCCGTTTTCGAAATATGCGGAAGAAGTATTTTTCATTATCGTAACCTACAGCCCTGGCAATCTGATACATTTTCTGATCGGGATTTTGAAGGAGTGCTTCTGCGTGTTCCAGACGCACATCATTCAGAAAATCTACAAATTTCTCACCGGTCTTTTTGCGGAATTGGGAACTGAGGTAGCTTCGGTTCATGTAAAAAAGAGATGCGAGATAGTCCTGCGTCAGATCCTTCTGGTAATTTCTTTGTATATAGGTTTTTACATTTTCAATGGTATCGTCATTATTATAAACGGAATATGGCTTAAGCATGGAAGACACGTTCATGAAAAACTGCCGGTAATACGTCTTCAGGTCGTCAATATGGAAGAAATGGCTGGATAAACGCTCCATGGTGCCCGATTTTTCAGACGGCTCCGGGGAAGGAAAGCTGATATATTCATTGATCAGCTGCTGGCAGCTTCCTGCGAGCTTTTTGCAATGCGCCTTTACATCCATCATCCGGCATCCGGGGATGGATTCATAAAATAAAAACAAATCCTTGCATAATTCGGATACGGCATCTGTCATCCCTGCTTCTATCCGGAAGAGAAATTCACCGGTATGTTCCCAGGTGATAGGAACAGGATGCTGTTCCGGTTGATACAGACAAACGGTATTTTGCGAACCTGTAAGCAGACGCTGATCGAGAGCGGCGGCACATTCTGTGTAAGCAATACTCAGATCAGACAGGGAATGATGTATGTTGCTAAAGCCGATGACAGGGTCGAGGTTCAAAGACAGAAGGTATGTGTGGAAGGCGCGAAAAACCTGTCTTGCCAGATCCTTCTGTAGTTTTGTATTTTGCTGCGGGAGAAAGAGTATGAGGAATCCCTGCGGTTGCTGTACATCACGCCCCGAAATGTACAGTGCCAGGTCGCCGAATCCGTTCTCCTCGAGCCACCGGGAAAATGAAGTGTCATCGGTGTTCTCAAAGTAACCGAAGGTTAGAAGGATCAGATCATGGGTTGTGTTGATATAATTCAGCCGGTGCGAGGTAAGAACAGGATCGAGTGTCCGGTATCCGAAGATCAGATTATGTAGAAGTGAGATGTCATAATCATAGCGGACCTGTTCGGTTTGTTCTTCGGTTAGTTTCAGTTGCTGACGGATTTCCGATCTTTGCTGGAGCTGAAGAAGAACCTTTTTCACACAGTCCTGAATCATCTCAGCGCTGAAAGGTTTCAGCAGATACTCCACTGCCCGTGCGGAGATTGCCTGCTTGATATAGTCAAAGTTCTTGTAACCGCTGATTACAATCAATGGCATAGACTCGTAGTGTGAAGCCAGATAGGGAAGGAGTTCCATGCCGTTCATTACAGGCATCTGCATATCCAGAATAACGAAGTCCGGTTTTTTTTCCGCGATAAGCTCTATCCCGGACTGACCGTTGTCTGCCTCTCCGATACAGGTGATTTCGTCGCTCATCGGCTCCAGTTTTTTCACGGTACCTTTTCGGATCAGGACCTCATCATCGATAATAATAAAGGTGTACATAAGATGGTTCCTTTCTGATCGTAAAATGAGAAGTATTTGTATGCATTTATGTTCGTATTGGTTTTGTCATCCGTTTTGGATCGTGTTGATTGGAGATCCAGCTGCCGGGATGGTTATTGTTATCCGGGTACCGCTGTTCTGAATGCTTTCAATGGAAAGACCATATTTTTTTCCGTAGTATAGCTGTATTCGGGCATGGATATTCCGAAGCCCGATACTCTGACCTGTCCGCTGACCGATCTCAGAAAAGGCGTTCTGTTCTCTCAGGCTGCTTTGAAGGGAGGAAAGGGTTTCAGGGTTCATGCCGACACCGTTGTCGGAAACGGAAAGAAGCAGAAGCTGGTCTTCCTGCTCGACGGAAATGACAATGAGGTCTCCTGTTGTGCAGTAGTTCAGACCGTGAAAAAGGGCATTCTCCACAAGCGGCTGAAGGATAAGCTTCAGAACAGGAGTGTTCTGGAGAAACACTGGTATTCTCTTTTCAAGCCGAAATTTTCCATTAAATCGGATCAGCTGTATGGAAACATAATCGTCCACATGCTTCAGCTCGTCTGACAGGGTTACAATTTCTCCGGGCGTTTTTATTGCGTAGCGGAACATATCTCCGAGAGCCAGGCTCATCGTCGCGATGTCTTTATTGTCCGCCAGCTCTGCCATGCTGTTGATCGATTCCAGGGTATTGAAAAGAAAATGAGAATTTATACGCGCCTCCAATGCTTTCATTTGTGCATCTAGGACGATCAGACGGTTTTGGTAATCTCGACGTATTCCTTCATTAATCTCATCGAGCATGTGGGAATATTCATTGTATAGAGTTCCGATCTCATCCCTGCGGCCCATATAAGGGCTGATAAATTTTAAACCGTTTTTTCGCTGATGCTGCATAACCCGGCTCAGACGTTCGAGAGGGAAGGTTATTTTTCCGGTAATCAGATACAGAGAAATGAGAACGCCGGCTGTAAATACAAGGATCAACAGGAGGATGACCATTTTCGCGGGATTATATTGAGCGTAGAGCGTATTGTAGTGAAAACTCACGGACAGCTCAAGAGGTTCAAGATTCAGTTCAAATTTCTGCATACCGTCGGTATATTGTGTTCCGTTCGTTTTCAGACTGTCTACATTGGAATACAAAGTTTCTCCTGTTTTGGAATTTTCGATATAAAGAAGCGTAAGGTCCGGGATGGCAGTCAGACTGTCCAGGTTCAGGATATCCGGATTCATGTCAAGAAGAATTACTCCCAGAAATTTATGGGAATAAACATCATAGATACTTCGGGAGAGATAGATTGAGGGATTTTCATCCGTGAACAGATCATCACTGGTTATGGTACTGATGAAATGACGGCCTTTCAGGGACAATGTCTGCTGATACCAGGAATCGCCGCGACAGTCATGATTCGGATTAATATGGCTGGTCTGATCATTGGAGGTCCCGAGAATCAGACTATTCAGTGTGATCAGGTAGATACCCCGGATATTGCTGTTGGCATACATCAGGTTGCCGAAAATCGAATTCGTCCTTTTCGCCGCCTGAAGGATATCATAACTGCTGAAGTTGTCGGGATTATTGGCAAATTCAGCGAGAATTTCTACAATGGAGGACTGACTGTCATCTGAGTAATAGGTCATAAAATCAAGTGTCCGGTTTATGCTGTCCAGGGTATTGTTGCTCTGCTGAACGGCATTGTGGATAACCGTTGAGGAATAAGTACTGATCTGATCAGAGATAGAGGTCTGCCATCGAGAGTAGGAGTAATAGCCGATGGACAGAATCGGGATTATTGCGACGATGGAATAAATGAGGAACATTTTTGTACGTAGTTTCAATTTGAACGGATCTCCTTACATGATATTGATAAAAAATCCAACAAAAGTATACCATTATCCCCAACAAAAGTACACCTGCTCCTGTGGTATTATTAACTCATCGGAAAAAACAGTAAACTTTTCATGAATAAGAAAGGAAGGACTTATCAATGAAGGGAAAGAAAGTAACTGCGATTCTCTGTGCGGGAATGATGGCTGCCGGTATGCTTGCGGGATGCGGAGGAGCTTCCGGATCAGATGCGAAGGCCTCATCCGGAGATGCCGTTGCAGGAGGAAGCGTTCTGACAGGGAGCCAGGCTTCCGGGGACAAGTATGATCATCAGGCGATTGAGAATACGAAGGAGAACATCACAATCACTATGATGGTTTCCGGTGTAGCTCAGGGCACGGACTTCGAGACGCAGTCGTTGCCGGATCTGGTTCATAAGAAATGGCCGAATGTGACGCTTGAGGTTACAAAGCTTCCGGATGATAATTATTACACCTCATTAAAGACAAAGCTCGCATCCGGAGAGTGTCCGGACATTATCCTGACACAGCCAATGTATGCGGGATCAAATTCCTGCTACGCACTGGCGGAGGCCGGATATCTGGCATCGCTGAATGATCTGGACTATCTGTCCAATATGCCGGATCTGTCCGCGGTTACCTATGACGGAAACGTGGTGACGGCAACTACAGGCGTATCCATTCTTGGAACCTACTACAATAAAGACCTGTTCAGCAAAGCGGGCATTACAGAGGAGCCCAAGACTTGGGATGAATTTCTTGCGGACTGCAAGAAGCTGAAGGACGCGGGAATCCAGCCGATCGTCATGGGTGATAAGGATCAGTACGTAATGCAGTTCGGTCTTTATCAGATTGCGGCGAACGAAATTTATTCCAAAAATCCGAAATACGATGATGAGTTGAGAACCGGAGATACGTCTTTCACAGACAAGGATACGTGGGATAAGGTCCTGACAATGTACAAGCAGCTGTATGACGAGGGATACATCGATGCAAGCCAGTCACTCGGCTATGGAGCATCTCAGGCAATTCAGGACTTCATTGACGGCAAGGCTGCGATGACCTTTGACGGTTCCTTTAACGCGGCGGCACTGACCGCTACCGGAGAGGGCGGCGATTTTGAGAGAGGTTATTTCCCGATTCCTTCCGAGTCAGGAGAGCAGTACACGGCGACCTGCCTGGCTGCCGGATACTCGATCTACGCAAAATCAAAGTATGTGGACCAGTGCAAGGAGATTTTTGATTACTGGATGAATGGCGATAACGAGATCTGGGATGCACAGCTTGCGACAGGGAGAGTAATCCCGCTTTATGGAAAGGGAGCGGATTCCATTCCGAACTATGATCTGTTCAAACCGTTCATTGATCTTACCAACGAGGGCAAAGGTTTCCACTGGTGCAACCAGGCGTGGCCGGCAGGAACAGAGACCACAATGGAGGAGATGTTCTCTGAGATGATCGGAGGACAGGGAACTACCGTGGATGATATCACGAAGGGAATGCAGGACAAGTTTGAAGATCTTCTGGATGATTAAATGTCCGGGAGTGGTACTGAAATGAAATAGCGGTAGTGAAACGCAATAAATAGTAGAAATGACAAATGGCTGCTCTTAGGCTGTGCTGATGGTGACAGCCTTCGGGCGGCCTCTTTTTATGGAGGAATGAATGATGAAGGCCAGAAGGAAAAAAAGGTCCGGAGCCAACACGTCGCTGACATTTAATAATAAAATGTTCGCCTTTATGATTCCGGCACTTGCAATGTTTCTGATATTCTGGATTTATCCGTTATTACAGCTGTTTTATTACAGCGTGACAAACTTTAACGGAATCAATTACAATTACGAGTTTGTCGGAATGAAAAATTTCGTTAAGATTTTCGACAACGGAACCATCCTCAACTCGATCGGTATAACGCTGATTTACGCGGCGGTAACGGTTGTCCTGAGCAATATTCTCGGACTTGCGCTTGCAATTGTCCTGAATACAAAGATAAGATTCAAGGGATTTTTCCGGACGGCCAGTTATTTCCCGGCCTTGTTCAGCGCAATCGTAGTAGGATTCATCTGGTCATATGTCTATATGCCGTCAAGCGGAATGATTGCAAGTCTCATCAATCTGTTCGGAGGAAACGGAGCCTCTTTTAATCCGCTCGGAAATTTCCATACGGCGCTGTTTGCCATTGCTCTAGTAGAGGTCTGGAAGGGCTTCGGTACAACGATGATTATCTATCTGGCCGGGCTGCAGACAGTAGATGAAAGCGTGCTTGAGGCGGGGAGAATCGACGGGTGCAATGAATGGCAGCTTACAAGACTGGTGAAGCTTCCGATGATTTCGTCTACGATAACAATCAATGTCGTTCTGTCGGTCATCAACGGACTGAAGGCATTTGACTATTCCTTCATCATGACAAACGGAGGTCCCGGAAAATCAACGAAAACATTGATGTTCCAGATCTACGAGATCGCATTTACGGATCAGAAGATGGGAAGGGCAAGCGCGTTTTCGGTAGTGTCCTTCGCGGTGATTATTGCCATCACTATTGTCATGCTGATCTTCATGAATAAAAGGGAGGTTGAAGTGTAATGGCACGGAACAGAAAATCAGACAGGGAAAAAGAGCAGTACATGAAGATGTCTCCGAAGGTACTGATTCTATACATCGTTATCATTGCCTTCTGCATCCTTGTGATAGCGCCTCTCGTAATTGTATTTTCCAGTTCATTGAGGAGACCGGATAATCAGGCTTCCCCGCTCCATCTTTTTATTGAATTCTCAGGGGCAAGTTATATTCGGGCATGGACGCAGATGAATTTTCCGGTTGAACTGCTAAATTCCTTTATGACAACCGGAATTGCGGTGCTGGTTATTGTATTTTTCTCTACGATGGCTGCGTGGCCGATCGGGAGAATCAAAACAAAGGTGGCGAGATTTTTTTACTATTTCTTTATCTCCGGTCTGATTATCCCGTCACAGATGGTTATCGTACCGATTGCTCAGACCTTTAACCGGTTCAATATTCCGAATACCAGATTTACGCCGGTTATTATGTTTATTACGTGTTCACTCCCGTTTTCGGTGTTCCTTTTTTCGGGATTCATGAAGAGCGTACCTGCGGAAATCGAGGAGTCGGCATATATGGACGGAGCATCCTTGTGGAAACGGTTTTCTACCGTGGTATTCCCGCTCCTCAAGCCGGCAACGGTTTCCGTAGTGATCACACAGGGTATGTGGATCTGGAATGACTATTTCTATCCGATGGTGTTCATTTCAAAGCAGGCGCAGTACTCTCTGCCTGTGGGAATGTTGCAGTTCCTCGGCGACAAAGAGAATCCGGCGCAGTGGAATGTTTTGTTTGCAGCCTGTGTGCTGTGTGCGCTTCCGCTCATCGTTATTTTCATGCTGCTTCAGAAGCAGTTCATTAACGGTATCGCGGCAGGTGCGGTGAAGGGTTGAGAAAAGAATTATAAGGAGTAAAAGCAGATGGCCGCAGCAGAAGATCAGAGAAGAAAAACGGGAAAGGACAGACTGGAATATTTCTGGATGTTTTATAAAATTCCGGCAATTCTTGTACTGATCGGTATTGTTGTGGTCGCCAGTTTTTTCCACGCACGGATTACTGAAAAGCCTTCCGTAATGAATGCCATGCTCCTGGATATTCATACGGAGGTTTCAGGAGAAAGTCTGGAACAGAGTTTTATAAAAGCAGACGGGATCAACCCTGATCAAAACAGCGTTATGATATCTGTATCTCAGCTTCTCGGTGACGGGAGCAGCGATTATCAGATGGCATCCCTGGCAAAGCTGTATTCTCAGATCGGAACCGGGAAACTGGATGTTGTGTCCATGAAGAAAAATGATTATATCAAGTATATCGATGTGGGAACCTTTATGGATCTTCGTAAAGTGTTTACAGAGGAGGAACTGGCTGCGTTCGGTTCCTTGTATCAGGATGAAAGCGGAAAGATTCTCGGGATATATTGTGAAAGTCTGGAGGGAATGCGGGAAATCGGCGGGTATTCGGGAGGAGAGAACGGGATCATCGGAATCCTGTATAATTCCGAACATGTCGAAACCGCCGGACAATTCCTTCAATATCTGAATACCACGGTATCGTGACGACGCATCTTAACAGACAGACAAAAAATCAGGAGGAAATCATGAACGGATTATTGTCGCCGGAAGGCAAAGTGAGCAGCGTTCTGAATCTGATCGGGGATTTGATTATTCTCAATCTTCTTACGCTGGTGTGCAGTATCCCGATTATTACATTCGGCGCTGCGTTCAGTTCCATGTATCAGATTCTGATCAAAATTGTGCGAAAAGAAGAGGGACACATCGTCGGCCCGTATTTTAAGGCGTTTCGTGAGAATTTCAGAAAATCGACGGTTGTCTGGTTGATTGGAGGAGGAATTTCATTTTTCATAGGATTTGATATTTTTCTTCTTTCAAAATTTTCCTTTTCCTTTTCCGGGACCTATAAGATTATTCTTTTCATCCTGTTCTTTTTTACGGTTATGTTCACGTTCTTTTCCCTCGTAACGGAAGCACATTTTGAAAATACAGTAAGAAATACGATTGCCAACGGGGTGAAATTTTGTGTGATACATATTCTCCTGTCTGTACTTGTGACTGCTCTGACCATAGCACCGTTTTTGATGCTTCACCTGAGCCTTCGTCTGCTTCCGCTGTTTCTTCTTCTGGGATACTCGGGCCCGGGATATGTATGCGGATTGTATTTTTCAGACCTGTTTTCAAGATATGAGAAGGAGAGTATTGAATCATGAAGAAGGAAATATGGAAACATCCGAAGCAGGAAAGCAGCCTTGATGAAGCAGAGGTACCGCTGTGGTTCTGGAACGCGAAGCTGGAGAAGGAGGAGCTGCTCCGTCAGCTGAATCTTCAGACGGAAATCGGGGTGAAAGCGACAAATCCCCATGCGCGCACAGAAAACGGAGCCGGTTACCGGGGAGGGTATCTGGACGAAGAATGGTTTTCCAATATGAGGACGGTTCTTGATTATAAAAAAGAGCATGGCGAAAAAATGTGGCTGTACGATGAAATAGACTGGCCGGCCGGAACATGCAATAAAACGATCACAAGAGATGAAAAATTCCGGGAGCAGTACATCACGATTGACAGAATTCCGGTACCGGAGGGAAAGCCGTTCCGTATTCAGCTCCGGACATTTGAGGGAGCGGGAATGTTCGGTATGACTCCGGAAACGGACTATGCGAAGATCCCGATGAATATTCATATTCTCGAGGAAGAGACCGGCAATGCTTTTGCTCTATCCGAGTATTTCAATTACGGGATTTTCGGGCCGGAGCTGGAATTCAGGTCGGATCGTGATGCTGTAGCGTACGTGACTCGTATACATGTGGATCCTTACGAATACGGAGGAGATGAGTCGGTCAATTATCTGGACAAAGATGCCACAGATGCCTTTCTGAAATCGACGTATAACAAGTATTTTGAGCAGATGGGAGAAGATTTCGGAGGCACGGTGACGGCGGTTTTTAATGATGAGACACGTATGTGCAATGCGATTCCCTGGAGCCGCGAGTTCGCGGAGGTATTCCGGGAAAGGCATGGCTATGATATCCGGCAGGAACTGTATCGTATCATTCTGCCGGGGACGGAGAACGGGAGAATCCGTGTGGATTACTACGATACGGTGGCGTATCTCTATCAGACCCGGTATTTCAAGCGGATTCATTCGTGGTGCGAGAAGCATAATCTGAAGTTTTTCGCACATCTGCTGGCGGAGGAAACGTTGTTCGGGCATGTCAGATACAGTGGAGATTACATGCGTCAGAACCGGTATCAGGATATCGTCGGAGCGGATTACCTCGGGAAGGGTATCGGAAGCCTGAATCTGAAGTTTACTTCGGGAGCGGCACATTCATACGGAAAGAATATGACGGCTGTTGAGATCTTCGCCGGATGCGGATGGGATCTCACCTTTGATGAATATACGAGGATGATTACGTTTGCCTTTCAGCAGGGGATGCAGACGATTATTAATCACGGATTTTTTTATTCCGCCGAGGGAGAGCGCGCGAATGACTGGCCGCCGTCTGAGTTTTTCCAGTGGAAATACTGGAACCGGCAGAGCGAGGGAAATGATATGATCCGCCGTCTTCAGTATGCGATGACGGGCGGGGTCAATGAAGCGGATGTTCTTGCCTACTTACCGACTGAGACCATGCAGATGCATTATATTCCGGACCAGAATTTTACCCATGCTTTTTCGTACGGCGCATTCCTGAGAGATGAGAAGGCCGTTCGTGTTGACCGGGAGATTCAGCTGCTGTTCCAGACTATGCTTTCTGCAAATGTTGATTTTGATCTTGTTCATAGGGATGCTGTAGGAAATTTTGCCGTCAGAGACGGAAGTATCATAAATATTACAAACGGGCAGCAATTTACGGCTCTGATGCTTCCGATGTGCGAGGTTCTGCCTCTTGAAATGGCAAGGCTGGCGAAAGTGTTTGCGGCAGAGGGAGGAAGGATTATCGCGGTTGATGATATTCCGGCTTTTGGAGTAAATCAGAGCGAGGATGAGGAAGTACGCCGGATCATGGCTGAATTGTACGACAGAGGAAGTCTGACCGTATATTCCTCGGATGATAAGGCTGCGATTCTGAAGACACTGGATGAGCGGATTCCGCACCCCATTGTAATTACAAAGGGCGTAAAGGGAACGATCAACCATCATCCGGCGTATCCTTCGTATCTGATCGACCCGTATATGCATACCGGAGAAGAGATGACAGGCGTGCAGTTTGTGCGGTATATTAAAGAGGGTATGAGGAATACCCTTTTCATGAATTACGGAAATGATCCGGAAACCATAGAGGTAAAGGTGCAGACGGATGGAGGGATACCGGAAATCTGGGATACTCTGACCGGGGATATCAGGCAGGCGGAGGTTACGGCAGAGGAAGAAGACGGATATATCATCCGTCTGCAGCTGCCTTGCAGCCACGGCTTATTTGTCGTCAGCAAGTGCTGACGGCTGTAAAATCTGTTATAAAAAACGGGAATATCGACAGGTTCTGATATCAGGGCTATAAACGGAGAACTGTTTATGAACAGCAGAGCGCAGATAGAGAATGGTTCGGTGAAATTTCAGATGCAGGAGGATTTTTATATGGAAAGAAAAATGATACATCGCGGGTTTTCCGGTACGAGGAGCCCGGAAGAAACCGAGGAGGAACGGATTGGACGCAGAGCGGCCAGAAGAGCGGCAGCTGCGGGCATGGTACTCCTGAAAAATGAAAATGATGTACTTCCGCTTGGTGAGGGCAGCGGCGTTGCTCTGTACGGTGCCGGGGCTTCCCACACCATAAAGGGCGGAACCGGATCCGGAGATGTAAATGAGCGGCGCAGCGTGAGCATCTATGAGGGAATGAGAAAAGCCGGGTTTGTGATTACGAATGAAGCATGGATCCGTGATTTTGACGAGACCTATGCCGGGTCACGGCTCAGATGGAGAGATGATCTGCTGGCAAGAAAGCAGACGAATGGCGGAGCTCATGATTTTTTTACCGATTATTCGGAGCATCCCTTCCGGATGCCTGCGGGAAGGCCGATTGATCCGTCAAAGGACCTCACAGAGGACAGGAGAACGGCAATTTATGTCCTGAGCCGGGTGTGCGGAGAAGGTGCGGATCGTTTCTGTGAAAAGGGTGATTATTATCTGACAGATGAGGAGCACCGCATGCTGCAGGATATCTGCGGGATTTACACGGACGTGATTGTGGTTCTGAACGCGGGAGGCCAGGTGGACCTGTCTTTTCTGGATGAATTCACGAATATCCGGGGGCTGATTCAGATGGCGCAGCCGGGTATGGAGGGAGGAAATGCTTTCGCGGACCTGGTTTCGGGAAGAGTCAGTCCGTCGGGTAAGCTTGCGGACAGCTATGCGTTCCGTTACGAGGATTACCCGAATGAACGGAATTATTCTCATAACAACGGAAATACCGATACAGAGGAATATAATGAGGGACTCTATGTTGGATATCGTTATTTCGACAGCTATGAAATTCCTGTTCGCTACGGATTCGGATTCGGGATGTCCTACACCTCCTTTTCCATCGGCGAGTGTGAAATTTCCCGGGCTGAGGGAGAGGCAGCGCAGGAAATCAGTGTGACGATGACTGTCCGGAATACGGGTGTGGCAACCGGCAGAGAGGTCGTCCAGGTGTACGCGTCACTTCCGACCGGAAGACTGGAAAAAGAATACCGCCGACTCGTCGGATTTATTAAAACCGATGAGCTGCAGCCGGGAGACGAGCAGGAGGTAATGGTAGAAATCCCGCTGAAGGCGCTGGCTTCTTATGATGAGGAGAGTGCCGCATGGATCCTGGAAAAAGGCGACTACGGAATCTGGGTCGGGAACAGCCTTGGAGCATCAAGGCTTACGGCAAGTATCCGCCTGGATGAGACAGCGGCGCTGGAGAAGGATCGGCATATCTGTCCGCTGAAGACGGATCTGGAGGAATTCCACAGAGATCCGGAGCAGAGAGAGAGACAGTATCAATCCTGGAGAAACGAAGTGGAGGAGAAAAAACTTCCGGTCGTTCTCCTGCACGCATCTGAAATCCATACGGAGACCGTTACATACCGCAGCAATGCGGAACTTGCGAACGAAGAAGCGCGTTCTTTTGTGGATACTCTGACAAGAGAGCAGCTGATTCTTCTGTCCGCGGGGGATCCCGGAAAAGCACAGGAAAACAGCAACCTCGGTTCCGCGGGAATCACGGTGCCGGGATCTGCGGCGCAGACCAGTACTGCCGCGGCGGCACAGAACCTGGCAAGCATTGTGCTTGCGGACGGTCCTGCAGGTCTGCGTCTGATGCGTTATTACTTCGTGCAGAACGGCAGTGTCGTTCCGATGCCCTTCGAATTCAGTCTCGAGGGCGGATTTTTTGTGCCGGAGGCAAAGAAAACGGAAGGGGATAAATATTACCAGTACTGCACAGCTATCCCGACCGGGACGGCTCTGGCGCAGACATGGGACACGGATCTGGTTTCCGAGGTGGGTGAAATCATCGGAAAGGAACTGCTGAGATTCGGAGTGACGCTCTGGCTTGCTCCCGGCATGTGCATTCACAGAAATCCGCTCTGCGGAAGGAACTTTGAATATTATTCGGAAGATCCGGTGCTGACCGGTGAAATTGCCGCGGCAATGACGAACGGGGTACAGAGAAATCCCGGTGTGGGGACGACCATCAAGCATTTTGCCTGCAACAATCAGGAGGACAACCGGATGAGGTCGGACTCTGTATTGTCTGAAAGAACGCTCAGAGAGATTTATCTTCGCGGATTCGAGATCGCGGTGAAAAAATCACAGCCGATGGCGCTTATGACCAGCTACAATCTGGTGAACGGGGTACATGCCGCAAACAGCGGGGATCTGATCACAGATGTTCTGCGGAATGAATGGGGATTCAAGGGCGCGGTCATGACAGACTGGACGACAACCATGCAGCTTCAGGATCCGGAACGGGCAACTGCGGACGGATGTATGCGGGCCGGAAATGACATGATCATGCCGGGCGCGCAGTCGGATTACGACGATATCGGAAAAGCACTGGACAATGGAACCCTGAATCTTGAAGATCTCAAGGCATGCGTGAGCAGGACCGTGTCTATTATCTGGCAGTCGGCGATGTATGAGGGAGCGGTTCCGTACCGCAAATAATGCCAATATTTATGGCAGGTGAAACGTTTGCCGTGCAACGCATAAAATTGTTAAAGTTGCAAAAATACGAATAAGATGTTACAATACCTTTAAAATTTCGAAACAAAAATGAAATAAAGAAACGGAGAAGGTATATGAACAAGCTCGGCAAGAAATTACTGTGTCTGTGTATGACCGGCATGATTGCGTTTACGGCGCCGGCAGCGACAACTGTATCCTCTGCGATACCGGTATATGCGGAAGTATCCGTCGGAAATTTTACGGACGAGGATTTTAATATTTTCAGCAATATGATCGGAGCGTGCGAGTCCGGCGGGCTGGTATATGGTCAGCGGGATTATGCAACCTATCTCTCACTGGCAGACAGCTGGGGAACGGAGCATACGATTACAATAGGCTGGTGGTCGGCTTACGGCAATAACGGCCGTGCTCTTTTGAAGCGGATCTATGATGCGGATCCGGCTCTGTTCCGGAGCATCGATTCGGACGGATCGATTCAGAGCATGCTCGAAAAGGACTGGGAGACGCTCGGTTGGGAGCCGACAGCGGCTCAGAAGGATGTTATAGTCCGTCTGATTACGACAGATACCGGAAAGAAATGTCAGGACGAGGCATTCAAGGAATTTGCGAAGAGCTATATCGAGAATTGTCAATCCCTGTATACAAATGATGTGGCTGCCTGCATGATGTATGGGGAAATTGGCATGCTGGGCGGTGAGGCCGCGGCGAAGCGGATTTTTAATCGGGTTGAGGATGATTATTCCTCGAACTTCAGTCTGGATAATATCATGGCTGCTCTGTCTGATGATCAGAAGGCAAGCACGAATCCGTATTCGGTGAGCGGTGCTATCTATAATACGCGGCACAGACTTTTCTATGAATGGATCAATACATATCTTCAGCCGACGGATCCTCAGGCAAACGGAGTATTCACCGATGTGCAAAATACTTCCGCGTATTACTTTGAACCGGTTTACTGGGCGTATCAAAACCAGGTGACCAGCGGAACGAGCAGCACGACATTCAGTCCTTCGAATACGACGACAAGGGCAGAGATCATTACGTGGATGTACCGGCTGCTGGGAAACGGAGAGGTAAGTGCCAGCGCCGGATTTACGGATGTTTCACCGTCGTCATATTATTATCAGGCGGTGAACTGGGCGGGTCAGCATGGAATTTCCGCGGGACTGGGGGACGGATCCTTCGGGGCGGCGGTAAACTGCACCAGAGCGCAGATCATTACGATGCTCTATCGATGCTACGCGGGCGGAACCGGAAGCTATACCAGCAGTTTCCGTGATGTATCAGCAAGCGCTTATTATTATAATGCGGTCGGCTGGGCCGTGCAGAATGGTATTACAAGCGGTATCTCGGCTTCTACCTTCTCACCGGAGGCGTCGTGCAGCAGGGCGGAGGCAGTGACCTTCCTGTACCGGGCAGCATCAAGATTCTGAGAGAAGCATATGAAAGAAAAATTAAATACGAGTCATTCTTAGTGTTTTAAAGGGTTTAAGGGCGTTTGAACAAACGAAAGTTTTTCAGGCGTCCTTTTATTTACGCGAACAGTGAGCCGCAGCCGAATGCGAAGTATTCGTGTGCGGCGAGCGTCGCGATAGCGAGATAAAACTCGCGCAGCGTGTTTTTATCTCCTCAAGCTCAAAAATGACCTTGTTTCAGAATCTATACAGATGTGATACAATTGCAGGAATAGCAATTGCAGGAATAGTAATCAGGCGGAAAACATTGGTGTTAAAAAAATGTTTGGGCATGCCGGTGATTCAAATGCGGTAAAATTAAGAGACGGAAAGAGCCAGATGATGAACGGAAATGGAGAACATATGAAGTATGATTTTACATCGATTATTGACAGACACGGACAGGATGCCACAGCGGTAGATGCTGCCGGGAAGCATGTCTGGGGATTTGAGCCCGGAGCGCCGATGGATGGATTTGATTTTATTCCGATGTGGGTGGCGGATATGAATTTTAAAACCTGCCCGGCGATTGCGGATGCGATCATCAGGCGGGCACAGCACCCTCTGTTCGGATATTTTGAGCCTAAGGAAGCGTATTATGACGCGATCATCCGGTGGCAGAGGGAACGCAACCATGTGACAGGACTTACGCGAGAAAATATCGGATATGAAAACGGTGTTCACGGATTTATCTCGAGTGTGATTGATGTGCTGACGCAGCCGGGAGACCGGATTTTTCTTCATCGGCCTTATTACGTCGGCTTCATCGGCGACATCATCGGCAAGGGGCGGCGCCCGGTATTCAGCGATTTGAAGAAGGATGAGAAAAACATCTGGCGGATGGACTACGAGGATATGGACCGGAAGATCCGGGAGAATCATGTCCGTCTGGCAATTTTCTGTTCGCCGCATAATCCGTGCGGAAGGGTTTGGACAAGAGAAGAAATGGAAAAGGCGATGGAGGTCTACCGCAGAAATGACTGTCTGGTAATCAGTGATGAGATCTGGTCGGACCTGACGTACACGGGGCATTCTCACGTTCCGGCTCAGATGGTCAGCGCATGGGCCCGTGAGCATGTCCTGGCGGCGTATGCGCCGAGTAAGACCTTCAATCTGGCAGGGCTTGTCGGAAGCTATCATATCATATATAATCAGAAGCTCCATGAGAGAGTCACGGACTTTTCTGCGAATACCCACTACAATGAAATGAATGTTTTCAGCGAGCATGCACTGATTGCGGCGTACAGCCGCGAAGGGCAGGAATGGACCGATGAGCTAAGATGTGTTCTGGAGGAGAACTGCTGCACGGCGGTTGATTTCATCCGGAAAAATTTCGAAGGAGTGGATGTTTCGATGCCGGAGGGAACCTATATGCTGTTTCTGGACTGCACCGCCTTCTGCAGGAGAAGTGGAAGAACGATCGATGAGGTTCTCAGAGCCGGCTGGAACGTGGGAGTCGGCTGGCAGACGGGCCGCGCATTCGGAGGAAACTGCCACATCCGTGTCAATCTGGCTCTGCCGAAAATGAAATTGGTGGAGGCCCTTGAACGGATGCGGGAATATGTCTTCACAGACACAGAAACGAAGGCTTATGCATGCATTCATGATTCAACAGATGCGTTCAAAACAGATAGCGGGGAAATCAATGTCTTCGGGGCCGACGTCAAAGAAGCAGATGAATCCGAGTCGGATCGGAATACAGATGGATTGAACGGAAAAGGCGGAATTATTCGGAGCGATGAGAAGGAAGAGCTTTGCAATGCAGACGGACAAATCATAGAGAAAGAGGAGAGCAGCGGCGGAGAGCATCTGGTAAGTGATGATTTTTCTGCAGGCTGGGTGTACAATGAGGACGGTCTTCTGACGGTTTCCGATGACAGAAACCGGGATATGACGGTGGAGGCTGTGAAGAGGCTTCTCGGGAATTATCCGGTGGAGGAGTGTCATCTTGCGGGTTTTGTAAATGGAAATATTGTGGGAAATAAGGATATGGAGGAAGCGAGGAATTACTGCCGGATTCTGTTGAACGGAGGCTTGAAGATAGCGGAGCTTTTTACGGATGAGGAATGTGTAAAGCTCAGGCAGATCGGGATTTTCTGATTGTTGCATTTTCGGTATGCAGGGATCAGGAACGTAAAAGGTACCATACAGTAGTTCGAATATAAATATGAAAAATTTAAGCAATACAAGTACATTGGAAAAAGAAAATGAGGAGAGACAGTACAGGAGGATGACGGAGACGCCGGTGTCGAAGCTGATTCTGCAGCTGGCGGTTCCTACCATCATCAGCATGCTGATCACGAATATTTACAACACCGGGGACACCTATTTTGTCAGCCGGATCGGAACCTCCGCGTCTGGGGCAGTCGGGATCGTATTTGCGCTGATGGCAATTTTTCAGGCACTCGGTTTCATGTTCGGTCACGGTGCCGGAAGCATCATATCCAGACATCTGGGCGCGGAGGATCCGGATGCGGCGGTGAAGTTCGCGTCTACGTCATTTTTTGGCAGCTTTGGTGTGGGAATTCTTGCCGCGCTTTTCTGCATGGTGTTCATGAATCCAATTCTCCGGCTTCTGGGGACGACGGATACGATTCTGCCGTATGCAAGAGCATATGCGTTCTGGATTTTTCTATCCGGTCCGTTTCTGGCGACGAGCTGTGTGCTGAACAACATCCTCCGTTATGAAGGACGGGCTTTCTACGCAATGATCGGGCTCACGGCGGGCGGTATCCTGAATCTGATCGGAGATCCGATTCTGATGTTTGGCTTTCACCTGGGTGTCAGCGGGGCCGGGATATCGACCGCCGTCTCACAGGTTATCAGCTTTCTGATTCTTCTCCGGATGTTCTACAGCGGTAAAACCGTGACGCACTTCTCGATTAGCACCGTCGGAAGAACGGCTTCCGGTTTGTTCCGGTGGAAAACTCTCGGAAGAGATATCTCTGACATTGTGAAGACCGGTTTTGCCAGCTTCGTGCGGCAGACATTAAACAGCGTGTCGACGGGATTTCTTACCTCTCAGGCATCCGCCTATGGAGACGCGGCGATTGCCGGGATGAGCATTGTCGGAAGAGTGGTATTCCTGATGGTTTCCGTTGCAATCGGTATCGGACAGGGTCTGCAGCCGGTTGCCGCCTTTAATTACGGGGCAGGGAAATACCGGAGAGTGAAGCGCGGGTACGGATTTACCGTGGCGGCAGGAACGGTCGTTCTGGGTATCATTGCTCTTGTGATGGCTGTTTTTGCCTCACCTGTGATTGCATGGTTCCGTCCCGATGCGGATGTGGTGAGGATCGGAGCGCCGGCGCTTCGATGGCAGTGCGCGACCTGTCTGCTGCAGGCGTGGATTATCGGTTCCAACATGTTGTTCCAGAGCATTGGCAAGAGCTTTCGTGCTTCTCTTCTCGCCGCACTGAAGAGCGGCGTCTGCTTCATACCGCTGGTATGTATTCTTCCGAAGTTCTGGGGAATCAACGGTGTGATCCTGGCACAGCCGCTTGCTGACGTGATTACAGCGGCGGTCACGGTGCCCTTTATCGTACCGTTTATGCGGGAGCTTCGGGAGGCGGAGCAGAAGGCGGCGCGTAATTATAAAAAGGTATAAGTGCGCCTGATGCAGATATATGCTAAAAAATGAGTATTTACGATGGCTGAGCAGGCGGGGTATAGTACTCATGGAAAAGTAAATGGATTAAGCCATTTCAAAGGAGAAACGGAGCAAAAATTATGCTTCTGTTTCTCTTTTTTTATGCGAACAATGAGCCACAGCCAAATGCGAAGTATTCGTTTGCAAACAGGGAACGAGAAAGGGAGGTATTTATGCAATTGACAGAGCGTGAGCGCGAAAAAATGATGATCAGTCTGGCAGCCATGATCGCGCAGAAACGGAAGGACAGAGGTGTGAAGCTGAACCATCCGGAAAGCGTTGCAATTATTACCAGCTATATTCTGGAGGGCGCAAGAGACGGTAAGACCGTAGCGGAGCTCATGGATGAGGGAGCCCGGATTCTGACAAGAGATGACGTTATGGAAGGTGTGCCGGAGATGATTCCGATGATTCAGGTCGAGGCAACCTTTGTAGACGGCACAAAGCTCGTCACCATCCACGACCCGATCCGCTGAATCAAAAATTTCTTTCGAAAGAACATAAGATGACAGGATGGCTGCATGGGAAGGCGGACAGCAGCGAAATCTCCGGAGTGTGAAGATTCGCATATGGGGTTCGCAGAGCAGGCAGATGCAAAGAACACAGCAGAAAGGAGCAGTCTATGATTCCAGGAGAGGTTCATTTTGCGACAGATAAACCGGTTCCTTACAATGAGGGTTATGAGGCCATTGAGCTGGAAGTAAAGAATGTAGGAGACAGAGCGGTTCAGGTTGGATCAGAGTATCATTTTTATGAGGCGAACGAGCAGGGGCTGAAATTTGACCGCGAGAAGGCATATGGAAAGCGTCTCGATATTGCGGCTGGCACGGCAATCCGTTTTGAGCCGGGTGAGACGAGGACGGTACGTCTGATTGATTTCGGTGGAAAACGCAGAGTTTTTGGATTCAATAACCGTGTGAACGGGTATCTGGACAAAAATAAGAAAGCCCACAGCACAGATCTGGAGGTGACGGTATGAGCTTTTATATGGACCGGAAACAGTATACACAGATGTTCGGACCGGCGGAAGGAGACAGCGTCCGCCTGGGAGACACGAATCTGTTCGCGAAGATAGAGAAAGATTATACCGTACACGGACAGGAGAGCAAATTCGGCGGCGGCAAGGTGCTTCGGGACGGAATGGGTGTCAGTGCGACAAAGACCAGAAGGGACAACCCGAAGGTTGCGGATACCATTATCACGGGAATCACAGTGATCGATTACACGGGGATCTACAAGGCGGATATCGGCATTCGTGATGGCAAGATCCTCGCCATCGGCAAGGGCGGAAACCCGGATATCATGGACAAGGTTGATTTCATCGTCGGAGCAAGTACAGAGGCGATTTCTGGTGAGGGACTGATTCTCACCGCGGGCGGCATTGATCTTCATGTTCATTATCTTTCAACCGGTCTGGCACATGCCGCACTGGACAACGGGATCACGACGCTCTTCGGAGGCGGAACTGGTCCTGCAGACGGCTCGAACTCCGCCACGACCACACCGGGCGCATGGCATATTCAGCGCATGATCGAGGCCGTAGAAAATGATCCTCTGAACTATGGATTTATGGCAAAGGGTGCCGGCGCGACGCCGGAGACCATCGCCGAACAGGTGGAGGCAGGTGCTGCAGCTATCAAGACTCATGAGGACTGGGGCGCAACGGCAGCGGGAATCGATAACTCCATCAAGGCGGCGGACAAGTATGATGTTCAGTATGCGGTACATACCGACTCGCTGAACGAGGGCGGATTTGTGGAGAACACTATCAATGCCTTTGCGGGGCGCACGGTTCATACCTTCCACACAGAGGGCGCCGGCGGCGGACATGCTCCGGACATTATGATCGTGGCTGGAGATGAGAACATCCTTCCATCCTCAACGAACCCGACGAACCCGTATACGCAGAACGTTATTGACGAGCTTTTTGACATGACGATGGTCTGCCACAATCTGGACCCGAAGGTTCCGGAGGATGTCGCGTTTGCGGAGTCCCGTGTCAGAAAACAGACGGTAGCCGCCGAGGATGTTCTCCATGACATGGGCGCTCTCAGCGTTATGACATCAGATGCGATGGCGATGGGCCGTGTCGGCGAAGTGGCGATGCGCTGCTGGCAGCTGGCGGACAAGATGAAACAGCAGAGAGGACCTCTCGAGGGCGATTCCGAATATGATGACAACAACCGGATCAAGAGATATGTGGCAAAATATACCATCAATCCGGCCATTGTGAATGGTATTTCCGATTATGTAGGCTCCGTTGAGGTCGGCAAGTATGCGGATCTGGTCATCTGGGATCCGAAGTTCTTCGGCGCGAAACCGAAGCTGGTTCTGAAAGCCGGTATGATCGTTTACGGTGTTGTCGGAGATGCTTCTTCCAGTCTTCCGACACCGGAACCAAGAATGATGAGAGACCTCTATGGCGCTTTCGGCAAGGCGGTGCAGAGCACAAGCATCACCTTTGTATCGACTTATGCGTATACGCACGGAATCAAGGAAAAGCTCGGTCTGAATAAGATTGTTCTTCCGGTTCACAACACGCGGAATCTCACGAAGAGAGATATGAAGCTGAACGACTATGCGCCGAAGACGATCAAGATCGATCCCCAGACCTTCAATGTAACCATTGATGACGAGCTGATCAGCTGTGAGCCGGTGGATACGATTTCTCTGGCACAGCGGTATTATTTCTTCTAAGATATATAAAAACGCAGAATTGTTCAGATCCTCAATCTCGAGAACCTGTGGTTCTGTCGATGTGCTGAATAATTACAACAACGCGAATAATTTTTCCGGCGGATTCGTCGGCAGGGGGCGGTCCGGACTGTCGGAATGGCAGCCGGACCGATCTGTATATCAAGGAGCTGCTGCGGCAGCGGGATGAGAGGAGCTGTAAAGCATCATGATTTTGACAGAAGTATACGGAAATATTCAGGACATTCCGGATCTGGAATCCTGGCATGTGGAGACCGCCCTGGTGAAGAGTGACGATCTCCTGAAATCGATTCTGCGCGTGACCTCAGATCATGGACGAGACTACGGAATCCGGCTTGCGGATGAGTCGCAGAAGCTGGAGAATGGATCCGCCTTCATGCTCAGTCCGGGAAAGCTTCTGGTTCTGAGCGTCATTCCGGATGAGGTTATTGTGATTACACCTTCCGGTATGGATGAGATGGGCAGAACAGCGCATATGCTCGGAAATCTTCATAAGCCGGTGCAGATCAGAGACGGCAGGATCACTCTTCTGATGGATCCGGTGGTTCTGAAGACGCTGAAGGAGAGCGGAACAGCCTTCACAGTAGAGAAGGTGCAGCTGGATCAGCCCATGCAGTACGCGAATCTGACGCCGGGTACGCACATGCATTCCCACCATGCGGATAAAAATTAGACAGATACGGAAATATGTGCATTGAAGATACAGGGCGGCTGCCGTATGCGTGTGAGAATAGACAGAGCTGTCAACTTCGAAAGAGAGAGGACAACAGAATGAGAAAAGAGTTGCTGGAGGCATTTCAGATCTGTGATTCGACCTTTCCGATCGGCACATTTAACCACTCCTTCGGGATGGAAAACTATCTGTCGAGGAGAGTGATTCGAAAGGCACCGCAGTTCCGGGAGTGGCTGGAGAATTATTTTCGTTCGCAGTACCGCTATGGAGAAGGGCTGCTTGTCATTCTTTGCAGCCGTGCGCTCGACGATGGGCGGGAGGATGCGCTTCTGAAGTACGATGACATCATCAACCGGTCTGTAGCGGCAAGAGAGACCCGTGAAGGGAGCCGCATGATCGCGGTGCAGATGGCGGCGCTGATTCGAAAAATCTACGGGGACAGGTTTTCCTTTTTGAACCGGTATGCAGAGAGGATGGAGGTGGACGACTACTTTGGCAGTCCGGCGATTGTATTTTCTGTCTTCGCGCACGAGATGGGAATTGACTGCAGGGATGCGTTCGAACTGTACGGCTACAGTGTCGCGTCCACGCTGGTGCAGAATGCGGTTCGTTCCGTGCCTCTGGGGCAGAGAGAAGGCCAGGTGATTCTGCACGACGTCATGCTTCTGATTACGGATCTTTTTGACCGGACGAAGAACCTGGATGAGGAATATCTGGGTGCGAACATCCCCGGTCTTGAGCTGGCGCAGATCTGCCACGAGACGCAGGAAGCCCGACTATTCATGTCGTAGGACAATGAGTCAGGGGAAGAGGGAAACGTATCAGATTGCTGTTTGTCAGGACAGAAGGGAATGTATCAGATCGCTGTTTGTCAGGGCAGAAAGGAACGTATCAGATCGATGTTTGTCAGGGCAGATGGGAACGTATCATATCGCTGTTTCCTGAAAAAGGAGAAATCTAGCGAATGGAGAATGACCGGAGAATATGTGGGCTCACACGTGGAGCATGGGATCCATACGTAAGCATATCAAGAGAAAGGACGATAATTCATGAAACGGGCAGTAAGAATCGGAGTCGGAGGTCCTGTGGGATCCGGAAAAACGCAGCTGATCGAGCGGCTTACCAGAAGGCTGAAGGATGAATACAGCATGGCGGTTATCACCAATGATATCTATACGAAGTGGGATGCGGAGTATATGGTTTCGCATTCCGTACTGGATGCGGATCGAATCATTGGAGTGGAGACCGGGGGATGTCCGCATACGGCGATCCGTGAGGATGCTTCTATGAACTTTGCGGCGGTGGAGAAACTGGAGAAGCGTTTCCATCACACCCTCGACCTGATGTTCATTGAGAGCGGCGGCGACAATCTCGCGGCAACCTTCAGCCCCGAGCTGGTTGATTTTTCCATTTATATCATTGACTGTGCGGAGGGAGAGAAGATCCCGGCAAAGGCCGGACAGGGAATGATCAAGTCGGATCTGTTCATCATCAACAAGATTGATCTGGCACCCTATGTCGGGGCAAATCTGGAGAACATGCGGGAGACATCCCGGAAGTTTCGCGGAGACGGGACCTTTGTATTCACGAATCTGAAGACGGACGAAGGCCTCGAGGATGTGGTGCATTGGCTGAAAAAGGACTGCCTTCTGGAGGATCTGGAAGGATAATGTGGTTGGTGTAAATGCCGCTTGGGATTGAAATGGCATTGTGCAGGATACCTGCCGTTTGGAATATCGTTTGCGGTTCTGAGGAGAAACTGTTATGAAAAATCGATATGACGGAGAGATACGTCTCGGATTTACAAATCAAAGCGGACGAACCGTTGCCCGGACTACCTACCGCAGGGGAAATTCCAGAATTTCCGGCAATATTCCTGTCGCCGGTGACGTTCCGTACTATTTTCTGATCAGTACAGGCGGAGGGTTTACGGAGGGAGAAACCTATCTGCAGGAGGTTGCGCTGGAGGAGCAGTGTCATGCCATCGTGACCACACAGACGCCGAATTATATCTACAAGTGTGATGGGGGAAGGCTGACAAGCCAGAACAACCGGGTAGAGATCGGAAAAAATTCCTTTCTGGAGTATTACATCGACGAGACGATTCCATATGCCCGGGCGAGATTCCGTCAGAACACAGAAATACAGATGGCGGAAGGTTCAAAGCTGATCATGACGGATGGGCTGACCGCCGGATGGTCCGAGGATGAGGAACCCTTTCAGTACCGGGACATCGGACTGAAAACAGATATCCGGATGGACGGGAGGCTTCTGTTCCACGATTTTTTGCTTGTCAACCCGGAAGAAGACCACATGCAGGAGATCGGATGCTTTGAGGGATCGAAGAACTACAATTCTGCCGTTATTATAGACGAGAACATGGATGAAGCCATGCTGGAGGAAATGAGAAGCTTTCTGGATCAGGAATTCTCCGGTTGCGGTGAAGTTCGTTACGGATTGTCTCTGCTTGACCGATATGGGCTTGTGCTTCGTGTTCTGGGAAAGCGTATGGGGGAAAACCGCAGAGTGGTGTACGCGCTGACCGGATATTACCGGGAGAAAATTCTCGGCTGTCCCCACTTCGAATTCAGAAAGAATGCGTGATGATGTGAAAAAAACGATCGCACTCGGTTTGACCATGAGCAAACGGTGCTTGCTGAAAAGAGCGGGATATGCTATGATGGTCCCGTTGAAAAGCTCGTTTCTTTTTATATAATGGGTCGGGCTGATACAATAGAATAGAAAAACATGGGGAGCCAAACGGCTGAGAGGTATCAAATGAGATACGACCCGAGAACCTGATTTGGATAATGCCAACGTAGGGAAGTGGAAGCACTGGTGTTTTTATGTAGTCTGTCAAGGCGGTATCCATCCGGATGCCGCCTTGTCTTTGTATAAGAATTGCGGGAGTGCGAAGCACGGAGCAATCCGTAGCTTATACAATAACAAAGGAAGAGCTCTTCGAAAACGTAGACAGGCCCGCCTGTCGCGAAGCGCGCGAAAGAGACATTTTGTAAATAAGTAGTGGAATTCGCAAGGAAGGACAGGTCTAGAGATGAGAGAGTATCATACGCAGATGGAAGCAGCGCGAAAGGGAATTATTACGCCGGAGATGAAAGCGGTAGCCGGGAAAGAGAGAAGAACGGAGGGGGAAATCCGCGGCTGGGTCGCGGAGGGAAAGGCGGTTATCCCCGCGAATCCGGCGCACAAGAGTCTTGATCCGAACGGTGTCGGAAGTATGCTGAAGACAAAAATCAATGTAAATCTCGGTATCAGCCGGGATGTAAAGGATTATGATGTTGAGATGAAGAAGGTTCTGAGCGCCGTCAATCTCGGTGCGGAGGCGATCATGGATCTTTCCAGCCATGGCAATACACAGCCGTTCCGCAGAAAGCTGACCAGTGAATGTCCGGCGATGATCGGTACAGTTCCGATTTACGATTCCGTGATTCATTATCAGAGAGATCTCGCAACGCTCACGGCAAAGGACTTTGTGGATGTCGTGCGTCTGCATGCGGAGGACGGCGTTGATTTCGTGACCCTGCACTGCGGAATCACAAGAAAGACGATCGAGGAAATAAAGGCAGGTAAGCGGAAGATGAACATTGTCAGCCGCGGCGGAAGCCTGGTTTTTGCATGGATGGCAATGACGGGCAATGAAAATCCCTTCTATGAATATTACGATGAAATTCTGGAGATCTGCCGGGAGCACGATGTGACGATCAGCCTGGGTGACGCGTGTCGGCCGGGATGCCTTGCGGACGCGACGGACAGCTGTCAGATCGGTGAACTGCTGCGGCTTGGAGAACTGACGCAAAGGGCCTGGGATCGGGATGTGCAGGTCATGGTAGAAGGACCGGGGCATGTGCCGATGGATCAGATTGCCGCGAATATGAAGGTGCAGCAGACGATCTGCAAGGGAGCTCCCTTCTATGTACTCGGACCTTTGGTAACGGATATCGCGCCGGGCTATGACCACATCACCGCTGCAATCGGCGGAGCAATCGCGGCGATGAGCGGAGCCGCTTTCCTCTGTTACGTGACGCCCGCGGAGCATCTCGCACTTCCAAATGTAGACGATGTCCGTCAGGGTATCATTGCGAGCCGGATTGCGGCACATGCAGCGGATATCGCCAAGGGTATTCCGGGTGCGCGCGAACAGGACGACCGGATGGCGGATGCAAGGCGGAAGCTTGATTGGGATGCTCAGTTCAAGGAAGCACTTGATGCGGAGACGGCGAAATCCATACGTGACAGCCGCGCGCCGGAGGATGATCACAGCGACACCTGCTCTATGTGCGGAAAATTCTGTGCGGTTCGGAGCATGAATAAGGCATTGGCAGGAGAATATATCGATATTCTGTGAAATCCCTGGTTTATCAGAAATGTCTGAAAAGCGCCGGAAAAGGCAAAAGAAAAGACTTTCCTATCTGCCTCTGTTTCTGTATACTTGAGGAGAAGAACATAGAATTCAGATTCCGCCTCACAGCGGAGTCTGAGGCAGGGATGCAGCGGATGGAGGCGTAATTAGCGCCGCATGTGCCGCATTATAGAAAAGGAGGATTACTATGTGGACCAGGATCGGCTTAAAGACCCGGGCAAAAGAGGTATTCAGGGGCAACTACTGGAAAGCTGTTTTGGCCGGGCTTCTTCTTTCTGTGGCAATTGGAGGATCGTACAGCAGATCCGGAGGAGGGGCTTCATACGGATTTTTTGACGGTATTGTAAATTACGAAGCCTTTTTCAACAGAAATTCCATGAGATTCGGCTTCCACACGGAACCGGGCGATATTTCCGGGGAAATGTTCGGCGCAATGCTAATGGCTGCCGGAATTATCTTTACGGTGGTACTGATGATCATCGTTCTCGCGATTGTGGCCGATGTTTTTCTGATGAATCCATTAGAGGTAGGCATCCGGAGATTCTATTATACGAACCTTCATCAGAAGGCGGAGCTTCGTGAAATCATGCACGGATTCGATCACTCCTACAAAAATGTGGTGAAGGTGATGTTTTTCCGGGATCTGTACACGTTTTTATGGTCCTTGCTTTTTGTGATTCCGGGGATTGTAAAAGGCTATGAGTACCGGATGATCCCGTATCTTCTGGCCGAATATCCGGACATGCCGATGGAGGATGCGTTTACCATCAGCAGAAACATGATGTACGGCAACAAATGGAAGGCATTTGTGCTGGATCTGTCCTTTATTCTCTGGGTGCTCCTTTCGGGAATAACTCTTGGACTGGCCGGTATCTTCTATGTGGACCCGTATATGGCGCAGACAAATGCGGCACTCTACGATGCCATTAAGATTGAGAAGCAACCGTTCTCCGGCCAGAATCCGGGCGGATATGCAAACTTCGCAGATGCGCAGCAGTGATAGGCCTTACAGGTTTCACAGAACTGCACGTTTTCGAAAAAGACAGAGACGTAGCTTAAAACAATAGTTGTTTTGGGAGAAAATAGAATGTTTCATTGCATACTTGCAAAATACAACCCGGAAATATCCGCAGAGCAGAAGGAGAGTCTTCTGATGAAGATCCGTGAGCTTTTCGGGGGCCTTACCGAAATTGAGGGAATCGAAGCGGTTGAGGTGTTTCCGAATGTCATTGACCGGGCGAATCGATACGATGTTCTGATCCGGATTCGCATGATGCCGGAGGCACTGGCGGTCTATGATGACTGTGAAATTCATAAGACCTGGAAGAGAGACTATGGAAAATATCTGGAGAAGAAGGCAATCTTCGATTATGAAGGATAATTGAGGTAATAAATCCCGTAATCCATATCTGGAATCTGCACGAGATGCAGAACAGAGTGTTGGACTACGGGATTTTTTCAGAGCGGATTTCTATTGTTGTCCGCCGGGTTTATCTTTGCTGTATCAGTATTTTCCGTACTTTTCAAGTGTTTCAAACATGGCATCCAGATTTTCTTCTTTTGCATTCTCCAGACAGCCGTCAAAATCAAAGATGTATCCGCCGTCAGGCATGCAGTCTTCCAGAAGCTGACGGGTCATATCGATAACCGTCTCTTTCTTTCCGAATTCCAGCTGGGAAATGGGAAGGTTGCCGCTGATACATGCGGTGCCGCCGAGAATGCGCTTGGCTTCTTTCATATCCACTTTTTCAAAATGATACAGAACCTTGCCCTTCGGAACATCTGCGAGGTGTTCCAGACGGGAAGAATATTTGCCTTCACAGTAAATAAAGGGCGTAACATCCATGTCGATAAGGGCAAGCATGATTTTTTTCAGTGGTTTCCAGTACAGGCGCTCAAACTGCTCGTCGTTCATGAAGCCGTCCATTGCCTTGTGGAGTGGGAAAAATACCCGTTTTACCGGAAGATCAGCATAGCGGAAATACTGCAGTGCCTGAATCTGCTGGTCAGCAAACAGATCACATGCCTGTTCCATGTATTCCTGAATATCTTCGTCGATCAGATCTTCAAAAATACCCATTGTGCCTCGGAAATAGTCTCCGAGGATGTCATAGGGGGCTTCAGAAGCACCGGTGAACATCACCGGAAGTCCGAGGTCGGCAATCTTCGGTCCGTATTTTTGGGAAGCGGCTGCGGCCTCGGCATCGGCCTCCGCAATCTTTCCCAGTGTGGAATATGCTTCAAGGGCCGCCGGACTGTAAAACGGAGAGAGGATGCTAGTGGACAGAACAATGGTGGGGATTGCCTGAATACCGGAGAGCCCGCGAAGGTTCGGGAATGCTCTTGGAATATATTTTCGGATCATGAATCCGGTGAAATCACTGAGCATTTCGGGATATTCATCCTGCGTCATGAATTCCCGTTCGATAACCTGATGGGAGCTGTAATCGGAAACCTTTGTGCCGGGTCTTCCGGGCCAGTCAATCATTTGAGAATTAGCCAGCTCGTTCGCTTTTCCGCTTGTAAAAGAGATTCCGGCATATGCATCCAGCATAGGGTGTTTCCGATAAAATCGGACGGCTGCTTCGCCGGCTTTATCAAAATCGTAATAGAGATCCCGATAGCTGGAGCCCTCTGACCGCTGTGCGTAGGATGAAAAAAACGGCGCAATCGGGACGCGGTCAGTGGGTTTCAGCTGTATGGCATTGTTTACACGATCTAATTTTTCCTGGTAGATTTTCTTTGTCTGTTCATTCATATGAATACCTCCTCCTTTTTCATTTGCGCAGATTTATGCGCTACAAAATGATGCATTAATCGCCGGCTTGGAATTGGATGCGCCGGTTTCTTTGTTTTACTTGTAAATCCCCTTTTATACATACATTGTATCTTCTATAATATATATCATAATAAAAGAATCTGTGGTGTTACAGCCGCTTTTCAGTGAGAAAAATCAGAGATAACGCATCAAATTGTAGCACTTAGCGGAGGGGTACTATGAAGATTACAATGGAGATGCTTCTTGCAGCATGGAAGCATCGAACGGAAGGAAAAAAGTGGAATGATTTGGCAATTATTCTGGAACACGTGGAAGAACCCGGAATGGAAATCCGTCATATCAGGCTGGCCAGATCGGAGGATGCGGGAACACGGTTTGATATGAAAGATACGCTGTTCCTTGTTGTGGAGGAGGAACTTTCCGGTATGACCGGACAGAGATACGGAGAAGGCAATGCAGTATTCTTATTTCTTTCCGGAGACCGGGAAGGACTCTGCAGGGATGAAAGCAAAGGAGGGAAACAGCAAGAGGAGGAAGCTGTGCAGATTACGCGGATTGAGCAGGTGCTTTCTTCTCTTCAGATAAAAAATTATGCAGTCATATTCGCTTCTGAGGAACCGATTGGCTTTCTGGAGAAAATGGAAGAATTGGTGTTGGATCTTTATTCGTGGGACAGAGAGATGACCGAAGGGGTTTACAAAGATGAGGATGTGAAGCATTTTTTATCTCTTGGGCAGGCATTTTTGCACAAGAATTATGCGATTGTAGATTTTGACATGAATTATATGTATGTAACGGAAAGCTACAGGCGGACGCATCAGATCGAAGAGGGAAGAGTGGATAAAGAGGTCTTTCAGAGTCTGATCATTCATAAAAAATTTCATGATGTGGCCTACCTGAAAAAGCCGTTTTATTATGTTTTTGAAGAACAGGAGGTAGTGAACTACTGCGCAAATATATTTGTTGACAATCAATATATCGCCCGTGTGGTAATGGATCTTCCCGATGGAAGGCAAAGACTTTCGGCAGGGGAAGAGGAATTGTTCTCCTTGTATGCGGGTCATGTCCAGGATATGTTCCGCTATGGAAAGCTGATTCCCGGAAAACATCAGAACGACCGGCTTCATAATCTCTGCAGGCAGATGATTCAGGGGGATGAGCCGGAACAGGAGACTGTTCAAAAGACGATCGGAAGGTATGGGTGGAAGATAGAAGAGGAATATCTCGTCGTTGTGATCCGGTTCTTTGAGGAAAAGGGATGGGATGCACAGCTGAAGACTACACTTCCGTTTCTTGCTGTCCAGCTGGAACAGGAGTGGATGGGTTCCTGCGCAGTTCGTTCGGAGTCGGAAATCATATTGATTTTAAACTGTGAAATCTGCATGAACAGAGGAAAGGGGAAGAAAGATATCCAATCGGCATATGGGGATCTGCTTCAAAAAATGGCATATTTTGTCCGGGACAATGTCTGCAGAGCAGGGGTCAGCCCGGTGTTTCATAACTTTATGGAATTAAAACAGGCGGGAGAGGCGGCGAGGGAGGCGCTGCGTATTGGAATGGTTCAGGAACCCGAGTTATGGTATCATTTGTTCGATGAAATCAGGCTGCCTTATTACATTGAACAGATTCGAAGGGAACTCCCGGATTCCATGCTTGTTCATCCTGCGGTAGGTGTGCTGGATGAATATGACAGATCCCAGGGAACAGAGCTTGCGTTAACCCTGGAGACATTTCTGGAGAGCGGCATGAACATGACAAAGGCGTCCGAACGTCTCTATATACACCGGACTACATTTTGCAGGCGGATGGATCACATCCGGAAGCTTACAGGGGTGAATCTGGAGGATCCGGATACCATTCTTTCCCTGCAAATCTCATATCGAATTCGAAAAGTATAGCAGATGTGCACAAAACCCAGTTGCATTTCTTCGAAGATTATGGGAGTTAGTCCTGAATTTTGTGCATAATATCGCGTAATAATTGCATTTCAATGGCAACAGGGTAAAATATAAACGTATAAACACCGGGAGAACAGAAAATAACGAGAGTTCAGTAGGCTGGGATATGTTTTCCGGGAGCCCGGTATCATTTTTTACTTGAAAGTCGGCCGTAGATATCGAAGACCGAAGAAATTGCAAAGGAGAAGTATCGGAAATGAAAAAGGCAATGGTAAAATTCAATCGGGTCGAGGATATCGTAAATTTTGTAAAGCTGGCCGGTGAATCCGCAGATGACGTTACAGTCCGCAAGGGCAGAAATGAGACAGACGGAAAATCCATCATGGGAGTATTTGCGCTCGGATTTGAACCGGTGGAAATCGAGTTCATGGAAGGCAATGCACAGATGGAAGAGTATCTTAGTGCATATGCACTGTAATTCGTGTTCAGATATGTCGTTGAAACAAGTAAGACAGAATAGATCGGCAGATATTTGTTCGAAAAAGGATAAATATCTGCTTTTTTTAGTGTATAAGTCCAGTCGCAATGTTCTTGGCCCACGGGGAGCTTGCTCACCGGTAGGCAAGAACATTGGCGACGACAACAGGTATGAGCATGGAGTGGCGCGTAAGCGACACGAGAATGCTCATACCTGTTAGCGGCACGGAAGCTGCGAAGCAGCGAAGTGACGCGAGGACTTATACAAGAATGTGGCAAAAGCTCTTCGAAAACGCAGGAAGGCTTGTCGCACGCGAAGCGCGCGAAAGAGACTGGATGCGATTTCGAAGGCAACAGGTATGAGGAGAAAGAGGACAGCGATGGAAAATTTCGATGAATTATATTATCAAAGACCCTATCAGAAGGAGTTTGACGCAGAGGTGGTCTCCTGTGAACCGTGCGGGGAGGGATATCTCATAGAGCTGACCCGTACGGCGTTCTATCCGGAAGGCGGCGGACAGCCTTCGGATCGCGGGATTTTTCAACTTGATGGGCAGGCGGATATTAAGGTGGGGGATGTCCAGAAGCACGGGGACCGTATTCTGCATACAGCCGACCGCGAAATCACCGTTGGATGTCAGGTGCATGGGGTCATCGACTGGCAGCGGCGCATGGATTATACGCAGGCGCATTCCGGAGAACATATCATCTCCGGCCTGATTCACAATCACTTCGGATACGATAATGTCGGTTTTCATATGAGCGAGGAAAGCGTCACCATTGACATCAGCGGAGTCTTGACCTGGGACGAACTGATGGAGGTGGAACGGGAGACCAACGCGGTGATCCGCAGCAATGTTCCTGTGGAGGAGAGCTTTCCGGAGGGAGGGGATCTGGAGAAGTTGGACTACCGGAGCAAGAAGGAACTGACCGGGAAGGTGAGGATCATCACGATTCCGGGAGCGGATACCTGTGCCTGCTGCGGGACACATGTGATGAGAACCGGCGAAATCGGTATGGTGAAATGCCTTAGTATGATTCATTATAAAAAAGGTGTGAGAATTGAGCTGGTATGCGGCAGAAAGGCCCTTCTCGATTATGAGCGGAAGGTGGACCAGAATGCAGAAATATCCCATCTTCTCTCCGCAAAGCCGTATGAGACAGCGGAGGCTGTCGAGAGAGTAAAGGAGGAGTTGACGGTGGCGAACCAGAAGCTGAACGCCTGGATCAGTCGGTATTTTGATGGAAGGATAAAGGAGCTCGCAAAGCAGGAAGCTTTTCTGATTGATTTTGAAGAGGATATCGACCGAAACAGCTGCCGGAAGTTCTGTGACAGGCTTGTGAAGGAATCCATGGCACCTACCTGCGCCGTAATTACGGCGCAGGTAGACGAAAAGGGCGTCTATGCGTACTGCATCTGCAGCTCTGCCGTCAATCTGAGAAATCTCACGAAGACGATCAACTCCAGCCTGGACGGGCGGGGAGGCGGAAGTCCGGAGATGATCCAGGGATCCTTTCACGCAGAGAAAGACAGGATACAAGAAGTCCTAACCGAAATTTTTAGTGCATAAGCTCTTCGAAAACGCATCCAGGCACGTCACACGCGAAGCGCGTGTAAGTGCCAGGATGCGATTTCGAAGGCAACAGGTATGAGGATGAAGCGCGAAAGCGCGGAATCCGAATGCCTGTAGGATTGCGGGAGTGCGAAGCACGGAGCAATCCGTAGCTTATGCAGAATGGAAGAGAGCTCTAGGAAAACGCATCCAGGCACGTCACACGCGAAGCGCGTGTAAGTGCCAGGATGCGATTTCGAAGGCAACAGGTATGAGGATGAAGCGCGAATTTTCACAAAACATGTGTTCTGTGTTATAATCGGAGGCAACACGGTTCTGTGATTGGGTGTGGAGAGGATGGGATATGTTTGTGATGGAACTGCTGCTTCTGGCAGCGCTTGTGATATTTCCGGTATCGCTGATCGCGGGTATTGTGAAAAAGAAACGCGGCGGTGATCGGCGGAAGTCCCGGATATGGCTGACCGGATCCATGACGGTCATTGTAATCGGAACGATTCTCCTTGGCGTTCTTCCCGGAGGAATTCAGAACAGTACCGGACAAAAGACGATGGGATCCGTCGGGACGGTTATCGCCCGAATCCGGAATGGGACAACCGCCTCTGTCGGAGGGGCTCTGCCTTCTGAAGAGAAAAGAGCAGCGGAAGAGCTTTCGGCTTTTCATCCCGAGGATCTCCCATCTTACAGCGGTTCTCCCTCAGTTGAAGTGAACGGGAATGTTCCTTTTTTTACGGATGAGGATCTCAAGACACAGGAGTTTGAATTCTATAGCGACATGGACAGCCTGGGGCGGTGCGGAACAGCCTGGGCGAATGTTTGTGTTGATACAATGCCTGTGGAGGAGAGAGGCAGAATCGGATCCGTGAAGCCGACCGGCTGGCATACGGTGAAGTATGACGGGATCGACGGCAATTATCTCTACAATCGCTGTCATCTGATCGGATATCAGCTGACGGGCGAGAATGCGAATAGCAAAAATCTGATCACCGGGACCCGCTACATGAATGTAGAGGGGATGCTTCCCTACGAAAATGAGGTCAGTTACGCGGTCACGGATTTTAATTTTCATGTGTTGTACCGAGTAACCCCTGTTTTTGAGGGAAATAATCTTCTGGCATCCGGTGTTTTGATGGAGGCGGAGTCCGTAGAGGATCAAGGAGAGAGAATCCGGTTCTGCGTCTATTGCTATAATGTGCAGCCCGGAATTACCATTGATTATGCGACTGGGGACAGCAGCGGGCCGGAGTTCACCGGATCAGATTCCGCATCCGGCAGCGGCGGAAACGCGAAGAAAGAGACCGTGTCAGACACACCGGCTCCAAAATCGTCCGATGCAGACGGGACGGTCACCTATGTTGTCAATACGAATACCGGGAAATTTCATTATCCGACTTGTTCCTCCGCGGATGATATTGCACCCGGGAATCGGATGGACTGGTCCGGTTCCAGGGATGAACTTATCGAGAGGGGATATGTGCCCTGCAGGCGGTGTAATCCCTAGAATTTTTGTAAAAAATAAAATCCTTTCGGTTTTACAGGTGAAAATCCACTGTCCTTGGACGGTGGGAGGACGCGTGTAAGTTTCAGATTTTACCAGGGGTGAAGACCACATGTTTCGTATCATAATAGAGATACTTCTGGCATTTATTCTCAGCATAGCGGTTTTGCTGTATTTTGGACTCTATGCAGTATTTCGTGCCGTGCTTTACAATACAAATGAGCGGAAGGCTAGGCATGTGCCGCTTCCGACGGGAGAGGGGTATGATGAGCAGCAGGAGAGCATGCAGGAGCTGGTAGACCTGATGAAGGAGATCCCCTTTGAGGAGGTCAGGGTCACAAGTTTTGACAACCTGACGCTTTTCGGCAGGTATTATGAGGTGAAAAAGGGAGCTCCGCTTCAGATTCAGTTTCACGGGTACCGGGGAGAGGCAGTCCGCGACATGGCCGGGGGAAACCGGATCGCCAGAGAACACGGACAGAATACCCTTGTCGTGGATCAGAGAGCACATGGAAAAAGCGGCGGAAATATCACGACCTTTGGCGTGAAGGAACGCCAGGATTGTCTGACATGGGCGAGATATGCGGCAGATAGGTTCGGGTTAGAGACGCCGGTGATTTTGTCCGGCGTCTCGATGGGAGCTGCGACAGTGCTGATGGCGGCGGATCTGGACCTCCCGGAAAATGTGGTGGGAATTATCGCGGACTGTGCATATACTTCCCCGGAGGCTATAATACGAGAGGTCGGCAGAGCGAGGCGGTATCCCGAGGGAGCGGTCTGGTGGCTGGTGAAGACCGGAGCAAAGCTGTTCGGACGCGTGGATCTGGGAAGCTGCGGTGCAATAGATGCTGTTCGGAAATCGAGGGTGCCGGTTCTTCTGATTCACGGAGACGCCGACCGCTATGTGCCGGTCCGGATGAGCCGGGAGCTGTACCGCGCGGCGGAGAAGGCCGGAGTTCCTGTGAGACTTGAAATTTTTCAGGGCGGCGCACACGGAATCAGTTACCTGACAGATGTCAGGAGGTATACGGAGCTTGAAGTGGAATTTACATCCCGGCTTATGAAACGGTACATCGGGGAGCATTCGAAAGCAGAAGAAGGATTGGAGAGAGAAAAATAATGACGCTGGAACAGAAAAAAATTCTGGAGGAGCAGGAGGTGAGCCCGGAGCTGATCCGCGGCGTGGCGGAGTTCGGGGAGAGATATACTGTCGATGAATCTGTCCGCAATCGCGTGGTTAAACCTGCAATTCCGTTTTTCGGAAAAGAGGTGCTGGAGATGGCGATTGCCGCCCTCCTGGAGGGGCAGAACCTGCTGCTCACAGGCGCGAAGGCGACCGGAAAAAATGTTCTGGCGGAAAATCTTGCGTGGCTGTTCGGAAGGCCGGTCTATAACGTGTCGTTCCATGTGAACACCAGCAGCTCAGAGCTGATCGGAACCGATACCTTCCGGAATAATCAGGTAGAGCTCCGGAAGGGCAGCATCAGTTTATGTGCCGAGTACGGAGGGTTTGGAATCCTCGACGAAATCAATATGGCAAAAAATGACGCGGTATCTGTGCTGCATTCGACGCTTGATTACAGAAGAAGCATTGATATACCGGGCTATGAGAAGATTGATCTCCACCCGGCGGCCAGGTTTATCGGTACCATGAACTACGGATATGCCGGAACCAAGGAGCTGAACGAGGCGCTCGTATCCCGTTTCCTTGTCATCGATATGCCTTCGCAGACGGAGACTTCGCTGAATTATATTTTCAGTCGCATCTTTCCGGATATGACCGACAAGGCGAAGAAACAGCTGTCGGGCCTGTTTCTTGATCTGCAGACGAAGGCGGAGCACGGAGAAATCACGGCGAAGAGCCTGGATTTGCGCGGAATCGTAGCGGCGGCGCGGACAATCCGCCAGGGCATCTCCCCGTTTTCTGCTCTGCAGATGGGAGTTGTGAACAAATGCTTTGACACCTTTGAAAAGGAAATCGTGCGCGATGTTCTCAGTACACGGATTCCCTCGGAATGGACCAGAGAGGATGTTTTTGCTTGAAGATCAGCAAGGATGCTTGGGAGTCCTATCCCTATGAGCTGGAAAACAGAATACGGAACCTGATCTGGACCGTCAGCGGAGATTACACCCTTGCGGTGAAGCCGGATCTTGAGGAGTATTCCAGATCGCCGGAGATTGCCCTTTATAACGGGATCAAGCAGGGTGCGCTGGCAAAGTTTTTTGATCAGGATGCGCTTGCCATGTATCTGCTGAAGAAGATATACTGCCATGCCGATCAGAAGGCGCTGATGGACACCGCCAGGCTGTGTATAGAGGAGGCGGTCGGCTGGCGGCTTGACAGGGAGCGCGAGGGGGTGCGTTCTCTTCGGAAAAAGGCACTGGAGACATGGCTTCATCAGGATTTCGGCAAAATGTCAGCCTATCCTCTGGGTCGGCTGATGGCGGCAAGCTGGAGAGAAAAGCTGGACGGAAGCTATCATGGCCCGGAGCAGATCATGCGTCAGCTGGAGCGGATTCATAGCTTGCGTCAGGCGGAAACCTCAGAGGAAATCATACGCGTGATCGACAGCCTGTACAAGGATGTGGTGGATCCGGCATTTCCGATGACTCTGGAGGAGGTGCTTCAGGTAACGCCGGAGGAGCTTACGGAGTTTTCCTGGAGCGATTACCTGAAGGAAGAACTGGAGGATGATTCGGTCCGTTATGTCTTGGAGAGAGTCACCGAAGAAATGATCGGACCGGATGAGCCCGCAGGCGATGGAAAGCCGGATGAGAGTGCTTCGGCTGAGAGTGGAGATAAGGTACGCAGGCTTCTTCTGATCGATGACAGCGTCCTGGAAAAATCCAGGGAGTATGTACAGCGGAATTTTGGAAAATCGTATCTTACACCTTCGGAGGAGAAAAGGATCACAAGCCGGATGTGCAGGGGAATTCATTCGGACTGCGGCCTGTTCTTCACGGACGGGATATTGAAGAATCCGGTCATCCGGAACAATCAGTATGTACTTGCAAAGGGCAATAAAGAAAAGACACTGGAATACTTCCGTACGAATTACCGGACGATCCGTCACAACGTCCGGGTTCTCACGGATATGTTAAAACGGGCGTTTGCGCTGCGGGATGAAGAGGACAATATCCTCTCCGACTGCGGGCAGATCGATCCGTCCGCCCTGTGGAAGGTGGGGAGATCGGAGGACGCAAGGCTTTTCCGGAGAACGCTGCGAAACGATTCCATGGATTTTGTTGTCGATTTTCTGATTGACGCGAGCGGATCTCAGCGGAAACGGCAGAGGGAAGTGGCGATGCAGGCCTATATCATCTGTGAGGCGATGTCAAACCTTGGAATTCCCATGCGGGTGATGAGCTTCTGCACGTTCTGGGACTATACGGTGCTGCGCAGATTCCGGGAGTACGGGGACGACCGGAGCGCGAACGAAAATATCTTTGAATTTACCACAAGCTCCAATAACCGTGATGGCCTGGCGATTCGGACCGTGGGGCAGGGCCTGCTGGAAAGAGAAGAGACAAATAAGGTTTTGCTTGTACTTAGTGACGGGAAGCCATATGATGTGATGATTAACCGGCCGAATGCGAGAAATCCGGAACCGTATTCCGGGCACAGGGCGGCACTTGATGCCGGCACGGAGGTGCGAAGGCTGAGACAGAATCATGTGGCGGTGCTTGGCGTTTTTGTAGGGGAGGAGAGCGAGCTGGCCGCTGAGAGAAAAATCTTTGGAAAGGATTTTGCGTACATCCGGTCCATTGATCATTTTTCGAACACTGTGGGGAGATATCTGCTCAGGCAGATAGAGAATTAAGGGGAGGCAGATAACAGGAGAGGAACCGGGGCGAATATCCCGGGGGAAATGGTATGAGTGAAAAATCCGGATATGGGAAGGCAAATAGAAGACGCAGGCGGCGCAAAGGCAGAAGACGTTTCTGGCGAAAATTTATTCGCTTCTGGAGAATGTTCGGCCGCGCCGTGCGCTATCTGTATCAGGCGGGCGGGAAGATCGTAATTCCGGTTACCGCCTTGGTTGTGGTGTTTGCCGCCGTCGGCGCAATAGAACAGAATGAGAGAATCTCCGATTGGCAGAAGGTCACGAGCAGGGATACGACAATCACGATCCGGAAAAATCTGGTGAACGATCAGGTAGAGGGCTATTCCGATGTGATCCGGAAATACGCGGACGAATATTCCATCCGTGATTACACGGCTCTGATCAAGGCGATTATGATGCAGGAGTCTCGCGGCGAGGGAACAGACCCCATGCAGGCATCCGGCTCCTTCTACAACGAGCGGTATGCCGGACAGACGATTTCAGATCCGGAGTATTCCATCCGGGCAGGTGTTCAGGAGCTTGCGGCGGCGCTTAAAGCGGCCGATGTCCGGGGACCGGAGGATATTGAGGGGATTTCGCTTGCCGTGCAGGGCTATAACTATGGAATCGGATACATTGAGTGGGCAAAAAAGAATTACGGCGGCTATTCGGAAGAAAACGCGACCACGTTTTCCAATATGAAGGCATATGAAAACGGATGGAGCTCCTACGGGGATCCGGATTATGTAGAGCATGTACTGCGCTTTTATTCGTATTCCTATTCGCTTTCCGGGGGAAGCTCCGTCAGAAAAGGAGAGATGGTCGGGACTTCATCCCTGTCGTGATGGCAGCCTGCCATCATTCATATCGAAAAAAACAGCAGGACTCCCTGCCGGAGATCCTGCCGCTGACCCATCTTTTGTATTTAAACCTGCTGCTTTTAAAGTCGCATTGCGCCTTTTTCACGCTTATTCATTTCCGTCCATCATGAAGTTCATGAGTTTGCGGATATCTTCCGGATTGGATGCGATAATCTCGAGCTCCGGAATGGCCGCCTCATTGGAAAAAATGTTAGCGAGGGATACATACTGGCTGAGCTTTGATTTCAGGTTCAGGGTATCGCCCTCAGCGGTAACCAGCTCAACTCTTCCCTTGCAGCTATCTACAATTTCAAAAAATTTTTCTACATTTGTAATGTTATTGATCTTCATATCGTATCCTCCTGCCGCGCGATTCATGAACGGCGTCTATATACCTTTTGTTCTGCTTCTCGAATATATATGACGAATATATGAATGTCTTGTCAAATTAATCTTGTTATCAGTCATATTTTGCCTGGCGGTTTAGTGAAACGTAATTGCAGTGCTTTGAGAGAGGATTCTGTGTGGAGATTCTCCGTGCGCAGCTTTCGGTATGGAAGTCTACGGAGGTTTATGTTAGACTGTTTTCAAATTTGAAGAGCGTTCAGGGCTGGGGAATTTGGGCAGTCAGCAGACGACAGGACGAAGCAGGCGTTGAGGGACAGCAGAATAGAGAGAAAAGAGGTCAGATATATGGAGATCAGAGAAGAGGTTCGTAAAATGAAGCAGGTGGCGCCTGTAGTTGCGTCAACCTCGAGAGAACAACGGGATCGTGTTTTGGGGTTGATTGCGGAAAGCCTGGAGCTTCATAAGGAAGAAATTTTCGAGGAGAACCGGAAGGATCTTGAAAGGGCCGATGCGGAGCAGATTGCGCCGGCGATCCGCAAGAGACTGAAATTCGGGGAAGAGAAGCTGGAGGATGTGGAAAAGGGAATTCGTCTGCTGATGACATTGTCGGATCCGATTCACCGGGAAACGCTCGTCCGGGAACTGGATGAGGGATTGCTGCTGAAGCGGGTGACCTGTCCGATCGGTGTGATCGGTGTGATCTTCGAGGCTCGTCCGGACGCACTGGTTCAGATTTCGTCTCTCTGTATCAAGAGCGGAAACTGCGCGGTTCTGAAGGGAGGACGGGAGACGACGGATACAAACCGCATTCTCTTCCGCTTGATTCATGAGGCGGCAGTGGCGGGAGGTCTTCCGGAGTACTGCATGATACAGGCGGAACAACACAATGAGATCGATGAACTTCTGGATTGTGATGACTGCGTGGACCTCCTGATTCCGAGGGGATCGAATCGGTTTGTGCGGTACATCATGGAGCATACGAAGATTCCGGTGATGGGACATGCCGACGGAATCTGTCATATCTATGTAGACAAGGACGCAGATTTTGAGAAGGCAATTCCGATCATCATCGACGCGAAGACACAGTATACCGCCGCCTGCAACGCGGTGGAGACGCTGCTGGTGAGCCGTTCGATTGCGCCTGTGTTCCTTCCGGAACTGGCAGAGGCACTGAGAAAGGAGAATGTACAGATCCGGGGAACGGAAGAGGTCACATCCCTGATCGGGGGCGAGACCATCGGAGAGGATCAGTTCCGGGAGTATCTGGATTTGATTGTGTCCGTGAAGCTGGTAGATGACCTGGAAGAAGCGGTGAACCACATAAACCGGTTCGGCTCCCATCACACCGACTGTATCATTACGGAGAATAAAGAGACGGCGGAGAAGTTCATGGATCTGGTGGATTCTGCAGGGGTATACCAGAACTGCTCCACGAGATTTGCGGATGGGTTCCGTTACGGTTTCGGGGCGGAGGTCGGCATCAGCACCGGAAAAATTCACGCGAGGGGGCCGGTGGGCCTTGATGGGCTTGTTACCTATAAATATAAGCTCTACGGTCACGGCCAGATTGTCGGAGACTATGCTTCCGGTAGGAAGGAATTTCACTTCCGGGACATTGTTTCATGATGACGGACTTGTGATGCCGTTCAGCATCGGCGATGCATACCGGAAAGGAATGATACCGGGTGCAGCGCCGGGGACAAATAGAAGAATATAACAGAATATAGCAGGAGGCTGTTTCCGTAAACGGGGGCAGCCTCCTGCTGTAGTTATACAAAGTATCGAATGCCTGTAGGATTGCGGCAGTGCGAAGCACGGAGCAATCCGTAGCTTATACAGTTTGTGACACAAAGTATCGTATGCGTGTTTACTAACTACGCGCGACTAAAATCCTTGCCGTACATCATGTTGAGGGAACAGTGTCTGTTGTATAGAAGAGGAAAACCACTGTACAAAAAAATGCAGACAGAAGGGAGGAATACATGGTATAATCCAATAGAATATATGTTCGATTTTACGGAGGCGCTATGGCTGTACAGAAACAGAAACTGAGAATGCTCTACATTTATTCGATTTTGCGGGAGATGACGGATGAGGATCACATACTGTCTGCTTCAGAGCTGGGGAATATCCTGAAGCGCCGGTATAATATGGAAGCCGACCGGAGAAGCCTGTACAGTGACATCGATACCCTGAGAGAGTGGGGCGTGGACATTGTCATACGCAAGGGGAAGGATCACGGCTATTTTATCGGGGAGCGTGAATTTGAGATTCCGGAGGTGCGGATGCTGGTGGACGCGGTACAGGTATCGAAGTCGATCACAGAGAAGAAATCCGGCGAGCTGATCGAGAAGCTGATTGGTTTCGTCGGAGAGCCGCAGCGAAAGCTGCTGGAGAAGCAGATTATTCTGTACAATCGACCGAAAGCCAGGAATGAGACGGTTTTTTACGTGACGGATTCGATCCACAGCGCGATCTATGAGAACCGCCAGATTACCTTTCAGTATGTAGAGTGGACGGTTCGCAAGGAATACCGATTTCGAAGGGACGGCGCAAGGTACCGTGTGAGTCCGTGGGCGCTGATCTGGGATGATGAGAATTACTACCTGATCGCATACGAAAAGGAAAGTGATATGATGCGTCATTACCGGGTGGATAAGATCATGAATCTTGAGATTGAACCGGAGCCGAGAGAGGGGAAGAATCTCGCAAAGGACTTTGATCCTGCCGTTTTCGAGAAGAAGACCTTCGGGATGTTTTCCGGCAAAGACGTCAGGGTGACGCTGCTCTGTGACAACCGGTTCGCAGGCGTAATCATCGATAGGTTTGGTATCGATTCGACACTGATACCGGCTGGAGAAGAGCGGTTTACTGTGCGGGTGCCGGTTACGGTGAGCCCTCAGTTTTTCGGGTGGCTGACGGCACTCGGAAGTGGTATTGAGATCCTGCGGCCGGAGAAAACGCGGCAGGAATACCTGGATTATATGAGAAATGTCCTGCGGCGTTATGATGCTTTGACGAATCCTCCGGATAAGATGGCCGAGAAGGCTTGATCTGTGCTGCAGGATGAAGAAAAACGTATGTCGTAAGAGCATGGGAAAAGGAAGGGAGAAGTATCTTGCGATTTTTTCATTTATCGGATCTTCATATCGGACTGAAGCTGATCAACCGGGATCTCGGGGAGGATCAGCGGTTTATTTTGCGGCAGATTGTCGAGAAGGCCGAGGCTGCAAGGCCGGATGCGGTCGTGATCGCCGGGGATATCTATGACAAGTCTGTTCCGTCAGCCGATGCGGTGGAGATTTTCGACGATTTTATCTTTGGACTTCGGAAAGCGGTTCCGGAGGCGGAGATCATGATGATCAGCGGGAATCATGACAGCGCGCCGCGTGTGAATCTGTTCCGGAGGATCCTCGGCAGAGAGAAGATTCATATGATAGGAATTCCGCCACAGAGCGTGGAGGATCACATGGAGAGGGTGACGCTTCAGGATGAATACGGTCCGGTTCATTTTTACCTGCTGCCGTTTGTCCGCCCTTCGATGGTTCGGAATGTAATCGGGACGAGGGAGGACGGAAGCGGCTTCAGCTACGACGAGACGATACACAGGCTGATGGACAGGGAGGAGATTGACACGCGGGAGAGGAATGTACTCGTGAGTCATCAGTTCTATCTTCCGAAGGGGACAGAGGCGGACACCGTCGAACGTATGGATTCGGAGATCCTGACGATCGGAAACATTGACCGTGTAACAGCAGATGTGCTTCAGCAGTTCGATTATGCGGCGCTTGGGCATATTCACAAGCCCATGCGGGTGGGCAGTGAGTATGCACGCTACTGTGGGACACCGATGGCCTGCTCGGTCAGTGAGGCGGGGCAGAAGAAGGGGATTCTCCAGGTGGATCTGGGGAAGAAGGGGGAGGTGTCCGTATCGGTCCTTCCGCTTACGCCGCTGAGAGAGATTCGAACCTTCCGGGGCGACCTGGATGAAGTGCTCCGACAGGGATGTGAGGATTATGCGGTCGTCACGCTGACGGATGTGCGGGAAGCGGATGCGCTGGATATGCAGGACCGTGTACGCAATGCGTTTCCGAATCTTCTGGAAATCAGAAGAGAGGGGCTTCCGGGTGTAGATTACCGGGCGGATTATGCAGAAGAGGCTGTCATGAATAGCTATGACCTCTGCTGTTCTTTTCTGGGCGAGCCGGATGAGGGGGAGAGAAGTCTTTTGAAAGACGTGATAAATACCGTCGGGGATGGAGAACCGTGAAAAGAATGAGGGATTCGGAGAGAAGAGGACTGGTATGGAGAACATGATTATTATTACGAGAAGAACGGGGGAGCAGAGATGAGGCCGATTACACTTGTCATGCAATCGTTCGGGTCTTATGGACAGAGAACGGAGATAGACTTCAGGAAGCCGGATCAGAATCTCTTTCTGATCACCGGGGACACCGGCTCCGGAAAAAGCACCATATTCGACGCAATCGTCTTCGCCCTGTACGGAGAGGCAAGCTCAAACAGGAATCGAAAGGATGGCGAAGAGCTTCAGAGTCAGTATTCGGATATCCGGACGGAGCCGTTTGTGGATCTCACCTTCTCGGAGAAGAAGGGCACTGCGGTGGAGGAATACCGGGTGCGCCGGGTACCCCGTCACCTCCGGGCGCTGAAGCGGGGGACCGGGAGTCGAATGGAGCCGGAGTCGGTATCTCTGGAGATGCCGGACGGCTCTGTGTATCCGCAGAAGGAGACCGACGCGAAGCTGGTTGAGATCATCGGACTTACCAAGACCCAGTTTACGCAGGTTGCTATGATCGCGCAGGGAGAATTCATGGAGGTACTGCGCGCGGATTCCAACAAGAAAAAGGAAATCTTCCGGAAGCTTTTCCGGACCGGAAAGTACAGGGATATTGTCGATGAGCTGGCACGGAGGAGGAAGGACAAGCTCTCGGACATTGCGGAGGTGCGGACAGCCTGCCGACTGGAGGCCGGACACATCGAGGTGCCGGACGATTATGGGCGCTCGGATGAGGTTCTGGTGGGAAAGCAGCAGGTGATGGATGGAGAGAGGCTGAATGTTGCGGAAGCGGAGACACTTCTGGAGGAGCTTTCTCTGCTGAATGCGTATTTGGGGAAAGAGCAGGAAAAGCTGGAGAAGGACTACGGGGATGCGGCTGCTTCCAGGGATCTGACGCGCGAAGCATGCACGAAGGCGGAGGGAATTTTGCGCTCGTTTCGACAGATGGAGGATGCCGAGAAGGTGCTCGCCGGATGCCGTGCGCGCGAAGAGGAGATTGGCGAGAGCCGAAAGCGGATCCTATCGATTCAGAATGCGTTGGAGATCAGACAGGTTTTCAACAGCTTCCGGGAAGCGGTACAGACGGTGGAAGATACGAAGGAGGAGGTTGGCCGGCTCGAGGCGGCGCTTCCGGATCAGAAGGCGGTCTGCGAGAGAAAATTAAAGCTGGAGGAGGAAGCGGATCATCTCCGGCGGCAGGAAGCTGACCGTTTTACGAAGACGAAGGAGCGGGTGACAAAGGCATGTGATGTTCTGCGTCAGCTTGCGGATGCGGAAAAAGCGCTTGCTGAGCGCGAGAAGAAGGCTGCCGCATCTGCGAAGGCAGCGGATGATGCGGCTGCAGGAGTGCAAAAGCTAGAGGCGCAGAAGAAGGCGTGGACAGAGGACAAATCCCGTCTTGCGGATGCGGATGTGCGATGGAATCTCTTTCGCGAGAATACATTGGCAGGCTATAACCGTCTGCTGGATGAGAGGAACAGGGTATCCAAGGCAGATGTGGCACTTGCAGAACAGAAAAGAGCGTTGGAAAAAGCTGCGGACGAATACCGGGACGCCTGGCAGATTTATCAGAAGAAGAACACGGAGTACAACATCCGGCAGACGGAATTCCTGAATGATCAGGCGGGTTTCCTCGCTGCGTCGCTCGTGGAGGGGGAGCCTTGTCCTGTCTGCGGATCACGAAGTCATCCGGCTCCGTTTCGGCTTTCGGCGAAGCACACGAACCTCACAAGGGAGGATATCGACGCTCTTGCACAGGAGGTTCAGAGGCGCAGCCGGATCATGACGGAGAAAGCGGCTGTCTCGAAGGCGGCCGCAGATCTTCAGTCCGAAAAAGAAAAGCAGCTTCAGGCCGCCCTTGAGGATTTTCGGATGCATCTGGGGGAGGCGATTCCGGAAACTTCGCTCCCGGAGAATTCTTCTCTTTCGGAAATGACGGAGGCAATGAAGCAGTGGCGCCTGGATCTTGAGAGGAAGAAGAAGGAACTGGAGGAGGCCTCTCGAAGGCTCACGGAGCTTAATGGGTTTCTGGAAACGGCGGAGGATCGGGAGAAATCACTCCTTCAAATCAAGGATGAGGCCGTCCGTCGGGAATCTGATGACCGGGCAGCTCTGGCCGGGGCGAAGACTCTGTGCGCACAGCTGATGGCGCGCAGAGATTTCGAAACGGAGGAAGAAGCGGCAGGCGCCCTTCATGCGGCAGAAGAGAAGAAGCGGAAAGCGGAAGAGAATTATGAAAAGGTCAGAGACGAGGCAGCGATCTCCCGGACGGAAAAGGAAAAGACGGAGACGCTGATCGCGCAGCTGCGGAAGTCCCTGCCCTTGCAGAAGAAGACGGCAGAGACGCGGGAAGAAAGCTACCGGAATCTATGCAGGGAAAAGCAGCAGACGGAGAAGGAGTGGATGCGCATTCTGGAGGAGCATACGCGAGAGGAAGCCGTGCGTCTGCAGGAGAAGGTCGATGATTTTCAGCGCGAGAAGGCGTCCGCGCAGGGAGCTCTGGATACGGCGCGGAAGGTGATCGGCGGTGAGAGAAAGCCCGATCTGGAGGTACTTGAACGGAAAAGAGATCTGGAGGAGGCGAGATATCGCAAGTTTCAGGAAGAGAGAGAAAGGGTCAGAGAAATTTTCCGGACAGATACCGCCGTGTATCAAAAGCTCGCGTCGGTTCTTCGGGAACGCGGAAAAATTGCCGGGGAATTTTCACGGATCGACAGTCTGTACAATCGTCTTGCGGGCAAGGTGAGCGGGGCGAGAATGGATATCGAAACCTTTGTTCAGAGATATTACCTTCGAAGAATTCTGTACGCTGCGAACCTTCGGTTCCAGGAGATGTCGGCGGGACAGTATGAGCTCCGGATGGTGGATGATTCGATGGCAGGAGAGGGGAGAAACCGGGGACTGGACCTGATGGTCTATTCGTTTATCAATGGGCAGGAACGTGAGGTGCGGACACTTTCCGGAGGAGAATCCTTCATGGCTGCTCTGTCCCTTGCGCTGGGGCTGGCGGACCAGATTCAGGAGACCTCTGCATCGATCCACCCGGATATCATGTTCATCGATGAGGGCTTCGGCTCTCTGGACGATCACGCCAGAGACCAGGCAGTGCGGGTGTTAAAGGAGATGGATGGCGGCACGAAGCTGATCGGAATCATTTCACATGTGACAGAGCTTCGGCAGGAGATCGAGGATCAGCTTCAGGTGGTGAAGGACGATGCCGGAAGTCATGTGAAATGGAAGATCAGCTGAGAGAAAGAATGCACGAATCAAACTTTTAACAGCCAGTAATGTCAGGTAAAGATACTGTAAAATCTTAACTATTTTAGTCGCGCGTGAACAGAAACTTTATGTGTGGGGGTGAGCAGTTCAGGTTTGTGCGATAGCGGCTTGACTTACGCGGGATAGTGTCGTAGGATTTTTACGAAAGTAAGGTAAAACTAACATTGTGCAGGGGATGAGTAGAGATTCATATGACAGATGAAATCAAGAAATCGAGCAAAGAAGAAAAGAAGAGAAAAACCCTGAAGGATCTGGAGATTGGTGAATCCGGGCGGATCACGAGAGTGGGCGGCGAGGGCGCACTCCGGCAGCATTTTCTGGATATGGGACTGATTCCGGGGGCGGATGTCATGCTGGTGAAGTATGCCCCGATGGGAGATCCGATGGAGGTTAAGATTCACGGATACGAGCTGACGATCCGGTTGTCGGATGCGGAGCAGATTGATTTGGTACCGGTGAATCACGCAGGTCCTGTAGGTGATGAGGCCAGGAGAAGAAGAGAGGAGCAGCGCAGGTACGAGCATCCGGGACTCGGCGAAGGCGGAAAATACCACGTAAAAGCGGGAGAACATCCGCTTCCGGCCGATCGGATACTGACATTTGCACTTGCCGGGAATCAGAACTGCGGAAAGACGACGCTGTTTAATCAGCTGACCGGAGCGAACCAGCATGTCGGCAATTTTCCAGGCGTGACCGTAGACCAGAAGAGCGGGCCGATCCGGAATCATCCGAATACAAGTGTCACGGATCTGCCCGGGATCTACTCCCTTTCGCCTTATACCAGCGAGGAAATTGTATCGCGTCAGTTTATTCTGAATCAGCATCCGACGGGAATCATCAACATCGTTGACGCGACAAACATCGAGAGGAACCTTTATCTGACGATGCAGCTGATGGAGCTGGATGTCCCGATGGTTCTTGCGTTGAATATGATGGATGAGGTACAGGGAAACGGCGGCTCTATTCATATCAACAAGATGGAGGAGATGCTCGGGATTCCGGTGATTCCCATTTCTGCCGCGAAGAATGAGGGAATCGAGGAGCTGATCGAGCACGCACTGCATGTGGCGAAGTACCAGGAGCGGCCCGGCAGACAGGATTTCTGCAGCGAGGATGAGGACGGAGGTGCCGTCCACAGATGTATCCACGGTATTATGCACCTGATCGAGGATCACGCAAAGGCAGCTGGTATCCCGGTGAGATTTGCCGCGACAAAGCTTGTCGAGGGAGATCAACGGGTGCAGGAGGCGCTGAAGCTTGAGCAGAATGAAAAGGAGATGATTGAGCATATCATCATCCAGATGGAGAAGGAAAGGGGACTGGACCGCAAGGCGGCGATTGCCGATATGCGCTTCGACTTCATACGCCATCTGGTGGACGAGACGGTGGTTAAGCCGAAAGAAAGCAGGGAACGGTTGAGAAGCCAGAAGATTGACCGGATCCTGACGGGAAAATATACGGCGATACCGGCCTTTATCGGGATCATGGCAATGATTTTCTGGCTTACCTTCAATGTGATCGGAGCGTATCTTCAGAATCTTATGGCAGAGGGAATTGATGCGTTGACGGTGGCAGTGGATCATGCGATGACAGCTGGGAAGGTAAATGAGGTTGTGCATTCGCTTGTAGTAAACGGCATCTTCACCGGCGTCGGAAGTGTTTTGAGCTTTCTGCCGATCATTGTAACGCTGTTTTTCTTCCTGTCGCTGCTGGAGGATACGGGTTACATGGCGAGGATTGCCTTTGTGATGGATAAGCTGCTCCGGAAGCTGGGATTGTCCGGCCGGAGCATTGTCCCAATGCTGATCGGATTCGGTTGTACGGTGCCGGGTGTCATGGCAAGCCGGACACTGCCGTCAGACCGGGACCGCAAGATGACGATTATGCTCACACCGTTTATGAGCTGCACGGCAAAGCTTCCGATTTACGGATTCTTTACGGCGGCGTTTTTCCCGGGAAAGGGCGGATTGATCATGGTTGGTCTATATTTTCTGGGTGTTTTGACGGGCATTCTGGTTGCTCTTCTGTCGAAGGGAACCTTTTTCAAGGGTGAGCCGGTTCCGTTTGTCATGGAGCTTCCGAATTATCGTATGCCGAGTGTAAAAAGTGTGCTGCAGCTTCTCTGGGAGAAGTCCAAGGACTTCATTCAGAGAGCCTTTTCCATTATTTTTCTGGCAAGCATTGTCATCTGGTTCCTGCAGACCTTTACTCCGCAGTTCCAGGTAGCTGCAGATTCATCGAAGAGTATTCTGGCGCTTATCGCCGGAGGAATCGCACCGGTTTTTGCACCGCTCGGATTTGGGGACTGGAGAATCTCAACGGCACTTATTTCCGGTTTCCTGGCAAAGGAGAGTGTGGTTTCTACGCTGAATGTGCTGTTCGGAAGTACAGCGGCACTTCTGCAGACGATCACACCGCTTGCGGCCGCGTCGCTTCTGGTGTTCTGTCTTTTGTACACACCCTGTGTGGCGTCCATTTCATCCGTACGCCGGGAACTCGGCGGGAAATGGGCAGTCGGAATGGTGGCTTTCCAATGTGCGGTTGCCTGGCTGATGGCGTATCTGATTCATGGAATCGGTATGCTGATCGGTATGTGAGAGAATGTCAAGAGGAGAGCTTTTCAAAATAGTAGCACAATAGGGTGGTAACTTTTCTTTTTTTCAGGAGTAGAGGATTATGATAGAGATAAAAGAGTATCGCGGACATATCAGAAACTGGGAATCCTTGAGCAGAGAGCTCGGGTTTGATGCTTCCGGAATGTCGAGAGAGGAACGGGAGCGGAGAATTCTGACAGAAGCTTATAAGAAATGGGGCGGAAAAATGGCGGACCACATGCATGGCATGTTTGCTTTCGCTCTCTGGGATGAGAAAGAGCAGAAGCTGTTTGCCCTCCGGGATCAGTTCGGGACAAAGCCGTTCTATTACTATATCACGTCCGATCACAGACTGCTTTACGGCACGATGATCCGGGATATCATGAAACAGCCCGGTTTCGTGAAGGAAGTCAATGAGGAGATGCTGCAGATCTACCTGTCTCTGACTTATGTCGCCGGCGAGGACACCTTCTTTAAAGGTGTCAAAAAATTGATGCCGGGACATTACTTGGAGTGGAAGGATGGAAGGCTTACCATCACTCGTTACTGGACACCGGAATTTCATGAGGACAGCAGCCGGTCACTGGAGGAGTATGCGGATGAGATTCACGAGACGATGAAGCAGATGCTTCGCGAGGTGAAGACTCCCGAGGAGAAGGCGGAATCCTTCCTTTCCGGAGGAGTGGATTCGTCCTATGTATTTGCGCTGTCAGACTGCGAGATGGCGGACACCTGCGGCTACGATGAGGAGCGGTTTGATGAATCTCCGCTGGCAAAGCAGACCGCGGATTTGCTCGGCCGTCACCTGTCGAGGCTCAGAGTCACTCCGGAGGATTATTTCTCGGTGGTTCCGTACACGATGTACAACATGGAGCAGCCTCTCGGGGATGCATCGGCGATCGTATTTACTCTGGGATGCATGGCTGCCGCGAAGCATACAAAGATCTGTTATTCCGGGGAGGGATCGGACGAAATGTTCGGTGGATACAACATGTACCGGAACGCGCAGAAATATGGGGATAATCTCCCGGACTTTTATGTGGGCAACACAAACATCATGAAAGAGGACGAGAAGAAGAGAATCCTCAAAAATTACAATCCGGAGGTTCTCCCGATTCATCTGGTCCGCGATATCTACAAGGAGACGGAAGGACTGGATCCTCTGTCCCGGATGCAGGATGTAGACATCCAGATCTGGCTTGAGGGAGATATTTATCTGAATGTCGACAAGATGAGTACGGCGGCAGGGCTGGAAATCCGAATGCCGATTACCGACACCAGAATGTTTGAGATCGCGTCAAGGCTTCCGGCTGAGTATAAGGTGACGGAGAATGAGAACAAGGTCGCTTTCCGCACGGCAGCTTCCAAGGTGCTCCCGAAGGAGGTTGCCTTCCGCAAAAAGCTGGGCTTTATTGTTCCGATCCGGGTCTGGATGGCAGACAGCAGATACAACGGCGATGTGATCAGGCTATTCCACAGTGAGTCCGCAGAGCGGTTCTTCCATGTCGATGAGATCAACCGGATCTTTGACGAGTACGTCGGCGGGAATTCGGACCTCTGGAGAAAGGTATGGACCATTTATACCTTCCTTGTGTGGTACGAAGAATATTTCGTCAAAGTATCGCAGGAGTGTTGACGACAATATCTGAAGAAAAAATGAAAAAAATCCCATCGCCTTGACTTTTTGAAAACGAATGCTATATAATAGCCTCACATCAATAAATAGCGCACAATTTAATCTGTGTGATGCGGTACAGGTTGACTGTCACTCAACGATAGATAGATTGTGATTCGCGTTTTGGGGATGCGTTTTCTCAAAGGAGGAGGAGCGGATTTTGGACAGAAAGCAAGAGAATTTAAAGAAGTTGAGAGTGTTCGGTTATCTCGCGGCAGCGGCAGGAATCGGGTTAATATTCCTGGGATTGCGCGAGGCCGGTTACGATAATGCGAGATACATCGGATTTCAGGCAGTCGGCGCGGTCCTTCTGCTGCTCGGAATTACACCGGCGATCCGCTATCGCCAGCAGTACGGGGCAGGCAGCGGAGCAGAGCAAAATCCTTATTCTTCGGGAAGAGAGCAGATACAGGAGGAAGATACAAGCTGGATTCCTGTCGGAGGCTGGATCTTTGCGGATGTGATTGGGATCACGAGAAACCTTCGTACAGATGCATCTTCCGGAGTCGAGTACTATGTGATCTGCCGGTACCGTGATTTCAAGGAGCATGTGGAGCACACTTTCACAAGCCGTTCCATGAAGGAATATCCCGGAAAGGAGATCATCGGCAAGCGTGTAAAGGTATTCTTTCATTCCAAAGATCCGGAAGATTATACGGTTGACCTGAATACGGTCGAGTAACTGCACATGTGGTTTTTACGTGCATAAGGATTTTGAACATTTGTGCTTTTCTAAAGAGGTTATTTGTAGAAAACACCAGCCCTGTGGCTATGAAAGTCATAGGCTGGTGTTTTTTTGCGCGAACGGTGAACCGCAGCCGAATGCGAAGTATGCGTGTTTTATCTCGCAGTGCCGGCAGTCGTTGCATTTTTCAAGGATTCGGCTGGAGACATTACTCAGAGTCCTCTCCGTTCATGATGGCTGCATATCGCAGAAGCTGTTTCATCGAATTGATCCCGAGCTTGCTGTAGATATTGCGGTTGTGGTAGCGAAGGGTACTTTCTTTTATTTGATTTTCCTCCATTATCTCTTTGGTTCCTTTTCCGGAGAGATAGAGGAGGAAAATTTTCTTTTCGGTTCGCGTCAAGGTGTTCAGCCCATTCAGAAACAGCTGATAGCTTTCCGGATCCACTTCTTTTTTGCGTGCGTACACCAGGCGGGACAGTTCCCGTTTGGCGTCGTCGTATTCTTTGTTTACTCGGCTGAGCTCTTTTCGTGCGTTTTCAATTTCCTTTTCTAAGGCCGAGGTTTCTGCTTGTCTGTCATTTTCGATCTCTGACAGAAGGGTAAAGAGCTCGGCGATTTCGGGCACCATTTCATCCGGATCTGTTTTTTCTCTGTTTTTCAGCTGTTCCAGGCTTTTCAGAATCGGGTTCAGAAAACGTCGGCTGAAATAGCGACAGCAGAGGAGTGCGAGACAGAGGAGAACGGCAAAGATCAGAAGGACCTCGGTGCCTTCCCGAAAAACCATTCGCTGGTAGTCGCGCCGGGGTATGAGGATATAAGCGCGGAACCGCTCATTGAGTCCGGCGAGTTTTACTTTCTCTGTGATTCCCAGATAGGAGGTAATGCGGTCCGTGCAAAGGACCTGTTTCTCGGATAGCTTTTTGGTAACGGTTAGCGTGCCGGCAGGTGCAAGATAATAGCCGTCTGTGCTTCCGCAGGACAGGGAATTTTCGGGATCAACCTGGAGCGTGCCGGAGTCCTGTCCCTCAGGAGCATTGTGAATATCGGAAAGAATGCAGGTGAGATGGCTCAGGGTTGTGGGCTGCGCCATTTTCTGTCGGAAAAAAGTGTCATTCATCTCAAAACCGCAGACACCCAGGAAGGTACCGTCCGGGGAAAAAAGAGGAAACAGCAGAAGCAGTACCTTGTCCGATGTTCCGGGCAGGACAAAGATGTCACTGACACTACATATACCCGGCTCAGCGCTGGTTTTCCAGGCGTCATATCCCGGCAGGTTCTGCGTGTGAAATTCCAGCGTCCATCTCCGATGCGGCATGACATGGTTTGTTTTGCCGATTTCGGGGATTCCGTGATAGAGAAGGAGCTCGGATGCGGAGTCGGGAGAGCTCTTTCGGATGTACAGTCCAGACCGTGAGCGATCCGATCCTGTGAGGTGTGTATTGACGGTGGCGTCAAGCAGGAGAAATGCGCCGGAGCTGTCTGTCTGAAGAAGCTTTTCTTTTATCGTATCGAAGACAGATTCCTGGAGTGCTTTCAGATCCGTTTCCGAGTCGTTGATTTCGGAAAAAGACATATGATGGTCATTCAGGTAGCTCCGGATCTGGTCGGTAACAGAAAGGGACATCTGAAGGCCGGTTGCCTGCAGAGCCTCAAATTCAGAGGAAACATCCTGTGAAAAAACAGTCATCTGCATCTGCAGGGAGGAGTGAAAGGTGTTTCTCTGTCTCAATGCGGTGATGATGACAGAGAGTCCGATTAAAAAGGCGGCCATCAGAAGGGCGGCCAGAAGGAACATATATCGGAAGAGCTTATGACGCAGACTGTTCCTTTTCCTGGTCAGATCGCTGTTTTCTTCCGGGTTATGCTGAAAAACGGATCGCAATGTCATTTACGCCGATACTCCTTTCAGGTTTCCGGAGGTCCCAGGAAGGAGCAGAACTGCTCCCAGGTCTCGAGCTCAAGATCATCCGGATCCGCACCGTCGAGGTAGCGCTCGTTCAGGGAAGACTGCATAGAACGAAGCGTGTCATAAAGCTGGTTTGTTTTTTCTATAAATCCACTGTCCGAGGGAAGCGGAACGAAATGGCAATTGTTCTTTACTACCCGGACGGCATTGTATACAGAACGGTAGGAAGGGTCCTGGAAGGGGTAGCTGTCGATCGCCTCAAAGGCTTCCTCTGTTACAGGGAAATATCCCGTCTGTGCCGCAAAATCGAGATTCCGCTCACTTTCCGTCAGCCAGTGAACAAAAACAGAGGCGGCCTCCGCCTTAATGCTGTCTGTTTTGAGGGCGCAGATGCCGCAGCCGGTCTGTGGGGCGAGCGGAGCGGAATCGACCTTGGGATGGTCGGCAACGGGGAGGGGAAGTACCTTCAGATTCATAGGCTCGGTCGTATTGTCGGAGAAGGTAACGATGTTATTAAAATAGAGGATAGCTGCACTGGAACCCGTTCCTGCTGGAACCTCTCCGGTCATCATCTGCGTATTGGCATAAAGGTCAGAGACGATGATATCCCCCCGGATCAGCGCATCGGCAAACTGCTTCCAGGAGCTTCGAAGCAACGGATCGGTGCAGTCATAACAGCCGTTTTTTATGAGCCGGGTGTCCCCCATTTCGCGTGCGTACAGATCTACATTTTGCACGAGGTAATCAAATGCGCAAAAGGGCTTTCCCTTCGACCATTCCCGGTATTTGGCTGCGGCGCGGAAAAACCCGTCCCAGGTTCGCAGGCTGCTGTAGCTGATACCGGTATCCGCCTGAAAACGATCAAATTCCGTTCCGTTTACATAGAGGAGACGGGTAGACTTGCAGACAGGGAAGACGCAAAGGCGGTTTTGCAGAATTCCCTCGTCCACAAAAGCGTCTACATAGGAGTCCAGTTCTTCTTGGGAAAAAAATTCCGACCAGTCAACCAGATTTTCCGGCCCCAGAAGGGAAGCGGTTCCCGGGTAGCACAGAAACAGATCCGGCATGCTGCCGGCTCCGGGGCGGTCTTCCTGTGCTGCGAGAAGCTGTTCTCCGATTTCAGAGGCATTTGACATGCGGGTCACATTGATAATGATCCCCTTTTTCATACCGACGGTTTCGTTAAACTGCTGTACCAGAAGGTTCATCGGAGAGTCTACCTGTTCTCCGTAGACGTGCCAGAAGGTCAGTGTAACCGGATCCGAAGGATTCAGTCGGCTGCCTCCCGAGCAGGAGGACAGGAGCGGTTGCGAAATCAAAAGAAGAATAGAAAGAAATATGGAAAAAAATCGCTGTTTTTTCATACGCAGATACCTTTGAATCCTCTTTTTTTTGCAATTTCCCATCAAAACGGGGAAAACAGATGGGGACAAAATCTCAAATATCAGTATATTGAATGGTACAAGACGAAAGCGCGCAGACGACTGATCAAAGATTCTGAATCTATTATACACGAAGAAGGGAAATTGCGGAAGGAGGTATTGTTATGAAACGGAAGACGAAGCATATTAGAAAGAGTTCTGCGATCCTGTTGATCAGCATTCTGGTTCTCTCGGCGGTATTGCTTGCCGCATGTGGCGGAAAAAGCATGAAGGGAAGCAAATACCTGGGAAAATGGAATGCTGTCTCAGCCGAAATGTCAGGGATGGAATTTGCCGTGTCAGATTTCATGGATGAATTTTCTTTCGTATTTAAGGAAGACGGGACCTGTGAGGCGCATATCGATGATGAAGTTGAGAAAGGTAAGTGGGAGGAGACAGAGAACGGGGTTAAGATCAAGGATTCCACGGACACGATGGATTTAACCGATAAGGATGGTGACCTGTATATCGATTATGAGGGAGTCAGCTTCCGATTTGAAAAAGAGGGGAGTGAAGGCGTCAACGCAGGCTCATCGTCAAAGTCGGAGAGTGTCAAGGCGACGGAGAGTGCTTCTTCTCAAAGCGTGACGGCAACAGACAGTACGTCTGGCGTTGTGTCCGGGTCGCAGACAGACACCGTGGATAACAGGGATACAAGCGGGACACATCTGGAAATGAAGCTGTGGGATATCTATTATCCGGAGGGCTGGACGGAGAACGAAGACTACAAGGGTGACAGTGAGACCAACAGCTATGGACGGCTGGATTATAAACAGGGTGAGGAAACTCTGTTAGCGGTGAGCATTTCTGCAACCGTAGAAGACTGCAACGACTACCGGGATTTTCTATATGCGTCGGATATTGATGCACATGCGCTGGCGGTAGAGAAGACGGTTGAGCAGAAAAAGGTCGGCGGAGTACCCTGTGTTTTCTCTGAAACAGTCAGCTGGGGAGATCCCGTTCTGACATATATGGGAAGAGATGTAGGTTCGGGAATTACGGTAAAAGTAAGTATAAGTGGCGAATATACGGATCCGAAGGTGGATCAGCTGCTGGGCAACCTGTCGTTTCATCTCGAGGATACCGGGAATGAAGATTATCCATGGCCCTGGGAAGGAGAAGCATTCACTGTCGATCGTGAACATTCCAAGATGATTGCGGATACTACGATAACTTCCACATGGGTTCCGATGGAGGAGCCGCTTCTGGCACACGATATTTTCAGCGGAAGAATGGTTGCGGCTGGTGACAAGGTGTATATCCTTCTGGACAATGTACTGTATGAATATGCGCTGGGAGATTCGCTGACGCTGAAGAGCACCATGAAGCTGGACGATGAATATGAAGAGATTTCTGCGGACCAGAACGGGAATCTGTACCTTGCGGGGTTTATGTCACCGATGCTTACGGTAAAAGACGGACAGATCCTTGCGTCAAACGATGATATCGATAATGCCGTGATACATAGCAGCGGGACCTGGGGGCTTTCCTGGTTTTTCGGATCAGAGCCGGAAAAGGTAGTATTTAACGGCAGCAAGGCGTCAAAAGAGGCGTGGCCGGCTTTTTCCAATGAAAGCATAAATACGGTCAGCCTGAGTGATAACCATATCTTCATCGCAGGCGAGGATCCGGACACGCAGAATGAAGCCATCTGGGTTCTGGATACCGAAGGAAACCAGCAGATGGAGCTTGGAAATCAGGAATTCGGCGGGGAACAGTCTCTGGGCAGTATCACCCATATCCAGGAGACGGCAAACGGATTTATCGGTCTGGATGGAAATATGCGGAACCTGCTATTCTGGAAGAGCGATGGCAGTTTCCTTGGATCGGCAAAGGACGGCGAGCTTTTCGGAACAAACTATCCGTGGATCAGTACAGCCGCAAGGCTGCCGGACGGCAGCATACTTGTAGGTATGACCGAGGACAGAGCAGATAAATCCGCGACAGAGTTTATCGTCTACAGAGTCAGCGGATTCTGAGAAAGGAGCAATTTATGAGGTATGAAATAAAAGGCGGAAATCTTCCTGTAGTGGAGTGCTATCTTCAAGCGGGTGAATCGATGATGACCGAGAGCGGCAGCATGAGCTGGATGACTCCGAATATGAAGATGGAAACCACTTCCGGCGGAGGTCTGAAGAAAATGTTCGGAAGAATGTTTTCCGGTGAGAGTATCTTTCAGAACCGTTATACGGCGCAGAACGGAGAAGGGATGATCGCCTTTGCTTCCAGTTTTCCCGGATCCATCCATGCAATTGAGATTTCACCGGGGAAAAGCGTAATCGTACAGAAAAAGGCATATCTGGCAGCACAGGAAAGTGTAGAGCTGTCGATGTTTTTTCAGAAAAGTCTGGGGAAAGGGCTCTTTGGGGGAGAGGGATTTGTCATGCAGAAGCTTTCCGGGCAGGGGACCGCATTTATTGAGATCGACGGCTACGGATGCGAGTATATCCTGAAGGATGGCGAGGAGATGATTGTGGACACCGGCTATCTGGCAGCCATGGATGAAAGCTGCAGCATGGAGGTGGTAACCGTACCCGGCGTGAAAAATATGATGCTGGGAGGAGAGGGCATCTTTAATACGGTGGTCCGCGGACCGGGAAAAATTATCCTTCAGACTATGCCCATCTCCAATGTGGCAGCCTTGCTGGCACCGTATTTTGACAAAAAGTCCTGACAAAACGGGGATGCATATATTGACCGGAATCGTTGATCAGAGCGATTCCGGTCAAGGCGTGTTTAGATCAGCATCCACTAAAATAAAAAGATCTGCTCCTTCTGCGTTTCTATTCGGCACGGGATGAATAAGACTGCCAATCAGGCATTCACCTGTATCTGAGGCAGGCGGTTTAGCGGGAGAGATTCCTGGCTATCTCATCAAGGATCTTCTTATCGCAGGGGAACGGGGCAAGGGCCATCTTGGATTCCTGAAGTTCATCGACAGCCTTGCGGAGGATATCCTCGCTTACCGTAAGATGGTCGCTTACTTCGGCATAAAATTCGCGCCAGTCATCGAGATCTTTAAAGTCGGCAAGGGACAGGGCCCTGTTTCGGAGCTCTTTGTCTGCGTGAGACAGATAACCGGCTTCAAAAAATCCACATGCTTTGCCGTGAGGGATGTCGGCGTTCAGGGTGAGTGCATAGGAAAGGCCGTGAGGAATCGTGGTTCCGACCTGAGCAATGGACATTCCACCCATGACGGAGGCAGTCATGAAGTTTGAAAAGTCGTCGTCGGAAGCCTGACGGATACCCAGAAGGATATCCCGGTTTAAGGCCCATGCTTTAAGGCCGGCTTCGGCTGTCATATCGCTGTAAGCGTCGGAGTGTACATTGATCAGACTTTCCCAGAGATGAGCGAGCGCGTCAACAGCGGTGTTTCTCAGGACTGACAGCGGGAGAGATTTGAGATATCTCGGGTCGGCGAGACCGAGTACCGGAAAAATCTTGTATGGAATGGAGCCCTTGGTATTGGTCTTATGGTTCGTAAGAACAGATACTGCCGTGACCTCTGAGCCGGTTCCACATGTGGTGGGAACTTCGATGACGGGAATGGTATCGACAGGGTTTCCCTTTTCGTAGAGATAGTCGATTCCCTTGTCGCTGTTTTTGATCATCAGCGCTGCGGCCTTTGCCGCGTCAAGCGAGGAGCCGCCGCCGATGCCGATACAGAGGTCTGCGCCGAAAGTAAGTGCCTGATCCCGGATTTTCATTACAGTATCCGTTGACGGATTCTGCTCAACGCCGTCAAAAAGCGTGAACGGAATTCCGGAATCATCGAGAACACCTTCAACATCTGAGAGCGATCCGTTCTTCTTGGAAGAGCTGCCGCCGGTAACGAGAATAGCTCTGGTTCCCAACGAGACTATTTCTGACGCGTGATTCCTTACGCAATTCACTTCCTGATAAAGCTTTACGGGCATATAAAATTTCATGGAAAACACCTCTTTCCTTAACAAAAACAATCCGTAATATCGACATGAATATCAGAGAGAAAGGTCATGCCTATCACCTTTTTCGTTCAGAGCTTCTAGCAGTTTACGTGCACGATCTTCGTCATCGGCGGTAACGGCGAGGTGATAGAGCATATCGTTTCGCAGCCGGACGGGCGGCTTTTTCCCGCTCCAGTCCGCGGGCCGCATCTGTGCCCCGCACCCTCCGACGGGCATGGGCTCGGAAGCCCAGGTCTTTGTGCGCAGACCGGCATTCTTTAAACAAACATCGGCACTGTCAACTGCATCCTTATTCCTTGAATCTATTATTGTTATCCACCTTTTCAGTTTAAACATGGTTTGTACTCATTTTTCCATTATACGTTGAAGGGGAGGCAGCAACAAGAATTAAATGTGGGTGCGATCCGTATTCAGAAGAGAAAAATAACTGTGCTGATATTTTTTGGGAGATATACCCACTGTACGCTTAAATATCGTAATGAAGTAGTTATAGTCCTTATATCCACACTGTGCGGCGATTTCAGCTAAAGAAAGATTATTGTTCTCTAAAAGCTGTTTTGCTTTTTCAATTCTTAGAATACGAATATGTTCTGCAATTCCCACACCATAGTTCTGTTTTGCAATTTCATATAATTGCGTTTTGCCTATTTCAAATTGTTCAGCGATGTTTTGGGCTGTTATATTTTCCAGAAAATGGGTTTGAATATATTCATCAATCCGTACGGGAAGTGTCTGCTCCCGCAGGCAGGCCATGCGTTCGAGGCAGAGGTAGCTCGCTACTGCCTCTAAAATATGGGAGGCCGAGGTAATGTAATCCTTTGAGTGAAGCGGCATGGAAAAACATTCCTTCTTCAGGAGTTTCATGTCAAGGTTGTAATTTCTGCATTTTTCTTCAATGGCATGCCATCCCTTTTCGTGGGAATCGTATGCAAATACATGACCAAATAAAAGATATCCGATGGTAATGTTACCGAGGTAAAGAGGCGTGATACTCTCCGTGAGGCCCGCATGGCAGCGGTAGGTGTACGGGGCGCGCTGTTTTGACGCGCGCAGACATGCTTCTCTGTCACATTTTTTACAGTGTTCATATCCCTCTTTATCCGCACGGATGATCTGGCAGACGGGTGCAATATGCTCCGGATAGGAAGCCAGTTCTACAAACTGATCATCGAAGACGGTAATACGGATTGGCGCGAGCTGGTAAAAATCATATAGAAGGGAGTTCAGTTTTGCTCGATTAAAAGTTGAGATCATGCTTTCCTTTACCTCGCTTACGAAATCGCAGGCTCTCGAGATTGGAGGCTGCGTAGTTATAAGATATTGTATGATATCACCGAACAAATTTAAAGTAAAATGAACAGACTTCTATATAAAACGCTTGGGGGAAAAGATATGATTTATATAAGAGAGGATCGGAAAATCAAAGGAGGTAGCTATGTTAGCAACATTAAAGGATGTAATGAAAATAGCAGAAGAAAAACAGATTGCCATCGGCTCTTTTAATACGCCGAATCTTGAGGCGCTACAGGCAGTGACGGAAGCAGCGGAGGAGCTGAAGCTTCCGGTCATCATTCAGTTTGCACAGTGCCACGAACCGTGGATCCCATTGGATCTGATCGGACCGATTATGATAGAAGCAGCGAAGAAATCTAAAGTCCCGGTGTGTGTACATCTGGATCATGGTGAGACCTTAGAGTATCTGCAGCAGGCGCTCGATCTGGGATTTTCATCTATTATGTATGACGGGTCCACGCTTCCCTATGAGGAAAATCTGAAAAATACAAAAGAGGCGGTAGCCATGGCGGCCAGAACAGGAGCGTCCGTGGAAGCTGAGCTGGGTTCCATGGGAAGAAGAGAGTCCGGAGCGGGGGATGATACGGGAGAAGCGGACGAAACCAAGATCTATACCGATCCCGAGCAGGCGAAGATATTTGCGGAAGAAAGTGGAATTGATGCGCTGGCATGCTCTTTCGGCACCACACACGGCATTTATCTGACAGAGCCGAAGCTGGATTTTGATGTCGTAAAAAATGTCAGAGCTCTTACGAATAACATTCCGGTGGTGATGCACGGCGGCTCCGGAGTCAGCAGGGAAGATTACGGAAAGGCAGTGAAAGCCGGCGTGAGAAAAGTGAATTATTTTACATACATGGATAAATCCGGTGGAAGTGCAGCTGCTGCCTATCTGAAAACACTGAAATCTGATGAGCCGATTTTCTTTTCATCTATTAGTATGGCAGGACGGGATGCGATGAAAGAAAACGTAAAGGCAGCCATGAAGATGTTCGCGTTGATGGATTGAAGTTTCATGGATTTAAAGGAGGACAAAAAATGGGAAGAAAAATGACATTTGCGCTGGCGTTCTGTAACAGAGGTTTCATGCCGGGAGAGTTAATCTACGGTGCAAGAGAGGACATGATCAAGGCTGTCACGGATGCGGGCTATGATTATATTGCGATGGATGCGGGCCTTACCCGGTTTGGCGGTATCGAGACAAGGGACGAGGGAATGCTTTACGCAAAATGGTTAAAGGAGCATGAGGGGGAGTTCGACGGAGTCATCTTCTCTATGCCAATCTTTGCGGATGAGAACGGGGCGATCACTGCGCTGCGGGATGCGGAAGTGCCGATCTTGATGCAGGCATATCCGGATGAGATCGGAAAAATGGACTTTGCCCACCGAAGAGACGCGTTTTGCGGAAAATTCTCGGTCACCGATGTATTCACGCAGTATCAGGTGCCGTTTACGGTATTGAAACCACATGTTGTTCATCCGCTTTCTGAAAAATTTCAGGAGAATTTACGTGACTTTGCAGCGATCTGTCGCGTTGTGAATGGAATGAAAAGATTCA
>OMUU01000131.1 GCA_900314295.1 uncultured Lachnospiraceae bacterium
TCTCGCTATCGCGACGCTCGCCGCACACGAATACTTCGCATTCGGCTGCGGCTCACTGTTCGCGTACATTGAAAGAGGCCGCCGCCCACACGGTGACCTCTTTTTTTAACACGAACAGCGAGGAGCAAATGCTGATCCTCTGCCGCAGGTGTCGCGATAAGGAGATAAAAGAACCTTATGACCAAGAAAAACTTCGGACGGAATGATTTATTCCTGATTCTCGGAATCTTCGCCGCAGCTGTTCTGATGCTTGTGGCATACTCCCGCTATATGAGCCATGCCGACACCCCTATGCTTGAGATCACGGTTGACAATCGATTGTTCGGCACTTACGATCTGAAGCATGACGCACGCATTCGGATAAACAACACAAACGTATGTGAAATCAAAGACGGCGCCGTACGCATGCTGTCTGCAAACTGCCCGGATCAGATCTGTGTCCATTCCCTGCCGATCACCGAAAGAGGAGGGAGCATTGTCTGCCTCCCAAACCGGGTGGTGCTGAAAATCGTAAACACCCATGATTCCAAAGCTCCCTCCGCCGAAGAGTCGGACACCGGCGGCACTTCCGCAGATTCCACATCATCTGTCCCTCATATTGACACGCTGGCGGAGTGATTCAGGCAACCCCTTTTCCATGGTCCTACAATGCGATCGCAATCCATATCGATAACACATCGGATGGATTCGGTCAGAACAGGAGAGATGATCTGTTGATAGATAGCATGAACCGGATAAATAAAGCAAAAAGAGCCTCTTATCTCGGCCTCTTGACCGCACTGGCCATTCTCTGTGGATATATAGAAAGTCTCATTCCCTTCAATTTCGGAATCCCCGGCATGAAGCTCGGACTCTGCAATGTAGTCATTCTGCTCGTACTTCTGCTGTTCGGCTGGAAAGAGGCTGCGCTTGTATCCGCCGCCAGAGTCGTGGTAATCGGCTTCCTCTTTGGAAACCTGTTCAGCATCGCATACAGCATGGGAGGTGCCATGCTCAGCATCCTTGTCATGGCCATCCTCATCCGCACCGGAAAATTTCATGAGACCGGCATTAGCGCCGCCGGAGGCGCCGCCCACAACATCGGCCAGATTCTGGTTGCATATCTTGTCACCCCACAGCTTCCTCTTCTGTGGTATCTTCCTATTCTCATGATCGCCGGACTCATCACCGGAATCCTGATCGGATTCGCTGTCTGGGCGGTTCTTCTCCGAATCCAGGGTATTGTCGTGCAGAAATAAATCCTGCCCTCCTCGATACCGGAAAATCTTGCGTTATGCAGTTTAGGCCACCAGGTATCCCGCAGTTGTTTGCACCGAATAATACTCGTCACGCGTTACGGTTCACGCGTAACTATGATCGGCAAGGATTTTAGTGTTGCATGAACAGTAACTGTCAGACATCTCGCATTTTCTGTAATATTCTGTGGATTTGCGCAGCATTCTAAGACAGTGTATAATGGTAAGAATCCATTTGATGGAGGTTTCCTGCCACGGTGCATCGACCAATGATCGCGGCTGACAGAAAGCAAAAGCAACGGAGAAATCTGATCATGAGAAAATTTCAGAACAGTGACTCACATACCGCCCGGAAGCGGCGCTGCGGCCGATTATATTCTCGATTCGTCCCCTGCGTACTCTGTGCTGCTCTTATACTTGGCAGCTTATCCGCAGGCTGTGGCATTCCCCGAAAGGGTTCTTCGGCACAGACATCATCTCCGAACGCGGAGATAGCCGAAGACGCCGGTACCTACTTTGATACGGTCATCGACATCCGGGTCTACGGAGAGCATGCCGAAAAACTTCTCAAGGGATGTTTTTCCATATGCGATACCATGGAGAACGTCCTTTCTGCGCAGAAGAAGACGAGTGAACTGTACAAACTGAATCATCGCACCTCCGACACCGTTAATGTCTCGGATGACCTCGCGGAATGCATCCGCAGAGGCCTTGAATACGGGAAGATGTCCGACGGTGCATTTGACATCACCATTTATCCGGTTAAGGAGCTCTGGGACTTTGAAGGAGATACCGATGATCCCCGGATACCGGCTGACACGGAAGTCCGGAAAGCTCTGAAGCTTGTGGATTATCGCGGCGTTCATGTCAACGGCAACACAGTGACCTTTGATTCTCCTGACACACAAATCGATCTCGGCGGGATCGCCAAGGGATATATTTCGCTGAAATTAAAAAATTATCTGAAGGCGAAGGGATGCTCCTCCGCACTGATCAATCTGGGCGGAAACGTCAGCGTTCTCGGCGAAAAGCCGGACGGCAGTCCGTTTGTCGTAGGCATCCAGAAGCCCTTTTCCGACCGCGGGACCGTTCTCACTACCGTGAACGCAGCAAATGACAGCGTCATATCCTCCGGCGTATATGAGAGATATTTCAGGAAAAACGGAAAATTGTACCATCACATTCTCGATCCGAAAACCGGGTATCCCGCGGATACCGGCTTGAATCAGGCCACCATCATCGGAGCCGATGATGTTCTCGGAGACGCATTATCCACCATCTGCGTTTTGCTCGGTCGGGACAAGGCGGAGGAACTGATCCGGAAAAACAGTCTGGACGTTACCGTTCTGTTCACCGATACCGACAATCAGATGAGCTGGTACCCGGCCGCCCCCTCCGATACGTCAGAATCCCTTTCATCCGTATCATCGTCTTGATCGCCGGATAAACTGTCCGGGACAAAAGGACGCACGAAGGGCGTCTCGCCACAGAAGATCACAGAAGAGGTAAAATATTGAAGATCATACATTGCGCGGATCTGCATCTCGATTCCAGAATGACCTCCGTTCTGAACACGACAGAGGCCCGGGAGAGAAGAGCAGACCTCCTGAAAACATTCATGAATATGGTCCGGAGTGCAAGCGAAGGCTCCGTAAAGGCAATTCTGATAAGCGGGGATCTTTTTGACTCTGAGCGCATCTCTTCGAATGCGCGAAACACGGTATTTGAGACGATTCTCACCCATCCGGGAATATTATTTTTCTATCTCACCGGCAATCATGAACGCGACGGCTTTCTCAACAGGCTATCACGTCGCCCGGACAATCTCCTGACCTTCGGACCATCCTGGTGTACCTACGCCATGCGCATAGACCGCGCCGGAAGACCGCATGCCGAACCGGTCGAAGAGGGCGACCCTGCCGGCGGAAGAATCACGATCACGGGTCTGGAGCTCAATGAAGCAAACGCCCCGGTTGCCGCAGCGGGTCTTCATCTTTCGCCGGAAGATTTTAACATCGTCATGCTTCACGGACAGGTGGAGGATTACCCTGTCAAGGGAAGGCCCGAAATCATTGGCCTCAATCAGTACGCAAACAGAAATATCGATTACCTGGCGCTCGGACATGTTCACAAGTACCACCAGGAGGTCCTTCCTCCCAACGGCGCATGGTGCTATCCCGGCTGTCTTGAGGGAAGAGGGTTTGATGAGTGTGGAGAACACGGCTATGTGCTGCTTGATATCGAGGACAGAACCGAAATACAGCGCCGTGAGGTACCGGTTCTTACCGGGCGGGGATTAATGGGAAGCGGATTCGTCTTAAATGGAAGCTTTGTGTCGGTACCCCAGCGCCATTTTCATGAGGAATCCATAGATATCACGGACTGCACCAGCACCCCGATGATCCTTTCAAAGATGGAGAAGCAGTTGAACTTTCCGCCGGATGACCTTGTGAAGGCGGTCCTGACGGGAACTCCCGATGTGGGGTGCGAAAAGAATACGGTACAGATTCAGAACTATTTCCAGGCGAAATTTTTCGTCTTCCGTCTCGTAGATCAGTCCAGACCAGCGGTAGATTACAATACCTACGCGCTCGACGCTTCTCTGAAGGGAGAATTTGTGCGCACGGTCAAAGAGGATCCGGATCTTTCTGACGACGAAAAAGCCCAGATCATCCGTTGCGGAATCCTGGCACTCGCGGGGGAGGATATCGATTTATGAAACTACTAAGCTGCCACATTGAGAATTTCGGCCGCCTTGCGAATCTTGACCTGGAATTTCATGGCGGGCTCAACCCAATCCTCCGCGAAAACGGCTGGGGAAAAAGTACGTTTGCCCATTTTCTTCTGGTCATGTTCTACGGATTTGCTAACGAACGAAAAAAAAACGACCTGGAAAATGAGCGAAGACGGTTTGCTCCCTGGCAGAACGGCGTCTACGGAGGAAACATTACCTTCATCTGGCGTGACCGGAAATATCGTCTGGAGAGAACGTTCGGTCCGAGGGACGGAAAAGAAGATTCCTTTGCCCAGTTCGATGCCGACACCGGTCTTGCCTGCCATGATTTTTCCGCCGTTCCCGGGGAGGATATTTTTTCCCTGGACAGGCCGTCCTTTGAGCGCACCATCTTTATTGGACAGCAGTCCGTCCACACCGATGTCACCGCCGGTATCCATGCAAAGATCGGGGATCTGACCGGTGAACAGGCGGATATGACGAGGTACGACGAGGTACAGAAACGACTCAAGTCCGAGACTGACCGTCTCACGCCATCCAGAAAAACGGGGGAGATCCATCAGCTTCGGAACCATCTGGCGGAGCTTTCCGCCGTCATTTCCGGGAAGGCCGGAGAAGAAAATGAGTATCACCAGAACAATCTCCTGATCGCATCGCTTCAGGATAAGAAGAGAGACCTGCTGTCCGAGCTTGACCGGCTGCAGTGCGACCAGCGGACGCTAAGCCGGGAAAAGGACCTTGGAGCCAAAAGAGAACTCTACGAGAACTTCCGGCGCGAGGAGACTACGGCCTTGAAAAACCGGGATGCTGTGCGACGCCAGTTTCCCGACGAGATACCGAATCCCGCAGAGATTGATGAATGGCTGGAAACTGCGAATACACTGGAGCGAGGATCCGCTTCCCAGGAGGACGCGGATCTTTCTCCGGAGCAACAGCAGGAATATATCCGTCTGCGTTCCATTTTCCGCGATAACGTCCCCGAGGAATCGACCATTGCGCGCGCGGAAGAGCTGAACCGAACGCTCCAGATTGCCGTTCACAGGGCTTCCAAAAGCCGGCTTTCCCCGGAGGAAGAGAAGAAAAGACAGGACGAAGCCGCTTTCTTCGCGAACTATCTTCCTAAAAGTGATGAACTCTCCGAGGCTATCCGGAACTGGAACCGCAGAAATGCCATTGCCAGTGCGCTGCCTCAGAAGAAGGCAAACGCCCGCCTTCTAAAGAATGTACTTGATCGTGACGCAAAGGACAATCGCCCACGCCCGGCCGCTCATTCTTTTGCCGGCATCTTCCTGATTTTTTGCGGCATTGCCATGATTGCCGCCGGATTTTTTATCAGCCGCAGCCCGGCAGGAGGATTCGGAATACCCGTTGTCGCACTGATGGGCGCGGGAATTCTGGGTCTCCTTATCGGATCCGTTCTGGAGTTTGCAAAGGGGAGGAGACAAAACAAGGAGAAGCGTCCTGCCCCCTATTCTGACGCACAGAATCCTGCTCTCACAGAGTCATCGGAAGAAGAGCTTCAGCAGCTTTCCTACGAAATCCATGCGGATGAAGAAGAAATTGACGAGGTTGAGCAGGAAACACAGGCCATTTTCGAGCGGATCGGAATCGATGTCCCGATTGAGGATACCTATCAGACGCTCTATGACCTCCGCGGAAAGGTAAGAGAATACCGGGAGCTGGAGCATCGCTCCGATCGGTTCCTTTCCGGCGAAGAGAACCGGAAAATCAGTCAGATGGAGGCCCAGCTCTACCGCTTCCTCCACACTTTCTATCCGGATCTCGAAGAGGACGTCGATATGAGTCAGACGATCCAAGAGCTGAAATATGATGTCAGGCGCTATCGGGAATTCCTGAAGCAGAAAGAAAAGCAGCAGATGGTAAGCGACCGCCGAACCCGCAGTGAAAATGAACTCCGGGAATACCTGAGGAGCATCGGCTACCTGCCAGAACGAGATATGGCAAAGCAGCTCAGCCGCATCCGGGAGCAGCTCAGGCAGCTTGCTTCCCTGGAGGAAATCTATCAGAACCGGAAGGAAGCCCGCGAGCAGTTTGAAAATCATCATAATATGGGACAGATTCTGGCAGGCGCCGCGGATAGCTCCCGGAGCGAAGCTTCCGGAAAGCCCGGCCAAACGCTGGAATCCATCGCCACCCGACAGGAGGAAATCCACGCACAAATTTCCGATCTGGAACGTAAGCTTCAAACCTGTCAGCGCGATTCCGAGAAAATCAATGATCGCCTTGAGGAGATCGCTGACGCAGAAAACGAGCGTGAGCTCAGTGCGCAGCGTCTGAATAAGCTGGAGCATCGCTACAACCTGCTGATGGCAACGCGGCGGTATCTCGAAGAGGCCAGAGCCCGCTTTTCCGCCAGATTTATGGAACCGGTCCGGAAGAAATACATGAAATATTACCTTCTGCTTTCGCCGGAGGACGGCAAGGAGTATACCCTGGACGCCGATTTGAACATACGGGTGCGGGAGGCCGGTGCCTCCAGAGATGTCGGATATCTCAGCGAAGGGTATCAGGACCTGATCGGGCTCTGCCGGAGGATGGCCATGATTGATATCATGTACAAGAACGAAAAACCGTTTCTGCTGTTCGATGACCCCTTTGTCAATCTGGATGACCGTAAACTCAGCGGTGCCAGAGATTTTCTCTCGAAAATCGCCGAAAATTATCAAATCATTTATCTGACCTGTCAGAACGCACGGAACTACGGGGAGAGCCATCTTCCGTGATTTCTGTGTGGCAATAGAAAGAGGTGCCAATGTTTATTGCAATTGATGCGGGCAATACCAACATCGTATTCAGTGTAATGGATGAGGAGACAGTTCTGTTTGCCAGCCAGCTCCGCGCTGACCGTCACAAGACGAGTGACGAATACGCCGTTTTTTTTCGTGAATTGCTTCACATTCACCGGATCTCCACCGGAGACGTGGAGGGCGGGATTATTTCCACCGTCGTACCCTCCCTCAAGAAAATTTTATATGACGCAGTTCTTGCAATTACAGGCAAAAAATGCAAGATTGTCGGCCCGGGTCTGAAAAACGGCCTCAAAATCCGAATTGACAACCCGGCTCAGCTCGGAAGCGATCGGGTGGCCGAGGCGGTCGCCGCCATCAACCTGTATCCCTCTCCAACCATTATCTTTGACATGGGGACGGCGAGCACATTCTCTGTTATCAGTCCTGCTGGCGATTACATCGGCGGGATGATCATGCCGGGCACCCTGATCAGTCTGGACGCACTGACCGCAAGGACGAGTCAGCTGCCGCAGATCGACCTGACGGAGCATCCGGATCACATCATCGGCACCAACACCATTGACTGCATGAAGAGCGGTATCATTTTCGGCACCGCTGCCATGCTCGACGGTGTCATTGACCGCATTACACGGGAACTCGGGGAAAAACCGGTCGTTGTTGCAACCGGAAGTCTTTCCGAGGTCATCGTTCCCAACTGCCGGCAGAAGATCATTCTGGACAAATACCTGCTTCTGAAGGGGCTTCGCATCATTTACCTGAAGAATCGTCGTTGAGCACCCTGCGAGAAAGCTTTCTAACGTTTTGCTAGAAGGAAGCGGCTCGTTTATAAAACATGGAGAATCAGAAATGGCACAGTTACAGCCTGACGGAAAAAAGAAAAAAGTAAGTGACAAGGTGCTGGTGCTTGGCATCATTCTCTGCGTTGCAGTCATGGCATTTTCCCTTTATCAGATCATCAAAACTGCCATGGCATACCGCGAAGGAGAAGAGGAGTACAACCAGCTGCGCCAGTATACAACTGCGCAGAAAGACTCCGGAGACGGCGGCGAAAGCGTATCCGCTTCTTCGGAATCTACCGCTTCCGCCACCAAGCCCACAGAAGCCCTGCGCGCCGTTTCTGTCACGGAGGACAATGCAGAGAATACACGAAAGGCTCCCATTTCCGTTGACTGGAATTCTCTGAAGTCCATCAATCAGGACATTGTCGGATGGATTTACATCGGCGCTCTGAAACTGAGCTATCCTGTGACGCATTATACGGACAATGATTTTTATCTGCACCGGACCTTTGAGAAGAACGACAACTTTGCAGGTTCTATTTTTGAAGAGTGCCAGAACAGCACGGACTTTAATGACCCGAACACCATCATCTACGGTCACAATATGAAAAACGGGTCTATGTTCGGAACGCTTTCTCATCTGGAGCAGACGTATACCGATGATCCTTTTATCTGGGTTCTGACTCCGGATGGAGATTACTGCTACCAGATCTTCAGCATGAAAAAAGCGGCAATCTCGGATGAAACCTATACGCTCTTCATAGGTACAGATGAAAGCTTCACGGATTGGTGCAATAAAATGAAGGCCTCCTCCGATGTCGACACCGGCAGCTTTTCGTTTAACACCGAGAGCAGAATTCTCACCCTGTCCACCTGTACCACCGACAGCGGACACCGTTTTGTCGTGCAGGCACAGCGTATTGCTGCATAAGTCCAGCCGCATGACAGAGACGGACTGCACAACTGCAGGGTGTACAATTCCGGCAATGGCATTGTGAATACCTTTTAGCGGCCAGAGGCTGCGAAGTGACCCGGGGGCTTATACAGTTTGTGTTACAATGTATTGTATGAGTGTTTACTGTCTGGAAAGCCTGTAATGGAATCCGGGAGTTTTCCAAATGGAGGGAGTTATTATGGAATACAAGGTTGGTCAGATTGTCAGACTCAAGAAAAGGCATCCCTGCGGCTCCGAAGAGTGGGAGATCCTCCGGGTAGGCGCCGATTTTCGTTTGAAGTGTCTGGGCTGCGGTCACCAGATCATGGTTCCCCGCAGGATGGTAGAGAAAAATACCCGGGGGCTCCGGAATCCGGACGTTTAATGCCGAGGCGAATCCGGTGTTCCCTTTGATTCACAGATATGCTAAAATGAGTGAGTCGAAATATTTTTTCCAAAGGTCCTCCGGATCTGCATTCCATCTGCCACGGATGATAGCACCACGCAGCAGCCTTCCCCTTGCCGGAGGGAAAAGCCGCAGCGTAAATCCGGAAACCTGTTGAAGAGGTACAGATTTTTAAAATAAGAGGTAAAGAAATGAATAAAGTCATATTAATGGGCAGATTAACAAGAGACCCCGATATCCGTTACTCCCAGGGAGAGAACTCCCAGGCAATCGCAAGATATACGCTGGCCGTTGAACGCAGATTTCGCAGAGAAGGAAGCGAACAGACCGCCGATTTTATCGGATGTGTTGCCTTTGGACGCCAGGCCGAATTCGCAGAGAAGTATCTCCACCAGGGGATCAAGATTGCCATTACCGGACGCATTCAGACTGGAAGCTACACCAGACAGGACGGAACCAAGGTATATACGACAGATGTCGTAGTGGAAGAACAGGAATTTGCCGAGAGCAAGGCGGCAAGCCAGCAGAATGCAGCTGCCGCTCAGCAGTACAGCAGACCTGCAGCGCCCTCTGCTCCGTCAGCCGGCGCTGATCTTGCGGGGGGTGACGCGGCGAATGACGGCTTCATGAACATTCCAGACGGAATCGACGAGGAGCTTCCATTCAAATAATCGGTGATATCGTTACAAACCAGCATTCCGGAAGGGCGGCCTTTGATGATCTTCACTGGCCGCCCATATATGTAAAGAGGATCAATCTATGAGCAGAGTAAAAATGACCGGTCAGTTGAGAAGATTTCTTTTTTTACCACAATTGCTGCTGGTTCTTCTCGTTGTATTCAACATAGCGATCTACTTTATCAATGTGAAAGCCGGTCTCCTCGCAACCTGCGGGCTTGCGGTTTACATTGCCGCTGTCGCTGCAGCCTATGCCAGACAGCGGTCGGGAATCACCAATGAGCTGGTCACCTTCGCGACCCAGTATGGACAGATCCAGCGCCAGTTAATGATGGATCTCTCCCTTCCTTATGCTATTACCGATGACCACGGAAGACTCCTGTGGTTCAATGACGCCTTTGCGGATCTTACCGGGAAAAATCGAAGAAATTTCTATAAATCGATCGCAAGTATTTTCAACGGTCTTTCTCCCGATAAATTTCCTGCGAGAGATCAGGAAGCCGATTACGAGATCATTTATAATAAACGCGACTACCGCATTCAGATCAAAAGCGTTGTTCTCGATTCTCTGATTGATGATTCCGGGCTGATCGACAGGGAGACCAGAGAAAAGAGCAGCTACATCTATGCGTTTCTTCTGTACGATGATACCGAACTGAATGAGTATATCCAGAAATACGAAGACGAAACGATGGTCTGCGGCATGATCTATCTGGACAACTATGATGAAGCCCTGGAAAGTGTCGAGGAAGTGCGCCGCTCTCTTCTTACAGCCCTGATTGATCGGAAAATCAACAAATATTTTCAGGATCTCGACGGAATTGTAAAAAAATACGAGAAGGACAAATATATTGTTCTGATGCGCAGCAGCACACTCGATGAGCTCAAGGCCATGAAGTTCAACATTCTCGAGGATGTGAAGACCGTCAACATTGGAAACGATATGGCTGTTACCCTCAGCATCGGCATCGGCGCCAACAACGGGTCCTACAACAAAAATGCCGACTGTGCCAGAATGGCGATCGACCTCGCCCTCGGCAGAGGAGGCGATCAGGTGGTGCTGAAGGACGGTGACAGCATTACCTATTTCGGAGGAAAGTCTCAGGCTGTTGAAAAAAGTACCCGCGTAAAGGCCCGTGTCAAGGCACACGCCCTCCAGGAATTCATCGAAAGCAAGGAAAAGGTTGTCGTCATGGGACATAAGCTTCTCGACATCGATTCCTTTGGAGCTTCCATTGGCATTTACCGCGCCTGCCGAACCCTGAACAAGAAGGCCTATGTGGTGATTGACAGTCCCACGTCCTCCACGAGTCCATTCATTCAGGAATTCGAGGACAATCCCGATTATGACCCGAAAATGCTTTTGAATATTCACGACGCAAAGGAAATGGTGGATGAGAACACCCTGCTCGTTGTTGTCGATACCAATAAGCCGGATTACACAGAATGCGAGGAGCTTCTCCACCAGACAAAGACAATTGTCGTGCTGGATCATCACCGCCAGGGAAATAACTACATTCGGAACGCGGTTCTTTCCTACATTGAGCCCTATGCATCCTCGACCTGTGAAATGGTCGCCGAAATCCTCCAGTACTTCGCAGAAGGCGTAAAGCTGAAGAATATTGAAGCCGATTCCCTTTACGCGGGTATTATGGTGGACACCGACAACTTCATGTCGAAGACCGGTGTGCGGACCTTCGAAGCCGCCGCCTATCTCCGGCGGAGCGGTGCGGATGTCACGCGCGTCAGAAAGATGTTCCGCGAGGATCTCGGCGATTACCGGGCAAAGGGCGAGACCTTCAGCAACGCGGAGATCTACCGCGATCACTTTGTGATTGCGGAATGCCCGAGCGACAATGTCGAGAGTCCGACCATCGTCGGCTCTCAGGCGGCAAATCAGCTGCTGAATATCAAAAATGTGAGAGCATCCTTTGTTCTTACCAGCTACAAAAATATAGTCTATATCAGTGCCAGAGCAATCGATGAAGTCAACGTGCAGATTATCATGGAACGGCTCGGCGGCGGCGGCCATCTGAACATGGCCGGAGCCCAGATGCCGAGAGTTACTGTCGAAGAGGCAAAAACAAGACTGAAGAATGTACTGGACAACATGCTTGACGGAGGAGAAATCTGATGAAAGTTATTCTACTTGAAGACGTAAAATCCCTTGGAAAAAAAGGTGACCTTGTAAATGTAAGCGACGGATATGCGCGCAACATGCTTCTTCCAAAGAAGAAGGGTGTTGAGGCGACTCCTGCTAATCTCAATACCCTGAAGCTTCAGAATAAACACGCGGAAAAGCTTGCCGAGGAGGCGCTTGCAGCTGCAAAGGAGCTGAAGGAGCAGATTGAGAAAAAATCTGTCTCGCTGAGAATCCGTACCGGAGAAGGCGGACGGGTCTTTGGTTCTATTTCTGCAAAGGAAATCGCAGAAGCAGCAAAGGATCAGCTGGGCTATGATATCGACAAAAAGAAAATCTCCATGGATGGGCCGCTCAAAGAACTCGGAACGACAAAGGTTGACGTCCGGCTGCATCCGCAGGTAATTGCCAAGCTCGCCATAAATGTGACAGAAGAGAAGTAACGATGGATGAATCCGTAATCAAAAGGATCCTGCCGCACAGCGAAGAAGCCGAACAGTCCGTAATCGGCTCTATGCTCATGAGTCGTGAGGCGATCGCAGCGGCATCGGAGACACTTACCGGCGCCGACTTTTACCAGCAGCAGTACGGCATCATTTTCGACACAATGGTGGAGCTGAATAATGAGGGGGTCGCCGTTGATGTCGTAACCCTGCAGAACCGTCTCCGGGAGAAAAAAGTTCCACCGGAAATATCGGATATGGAATATGTCAGGGACCTCCTGAAAGCGGTCCCCACGTCGGCCAACATTCGTCATTACGCGGAAATTGTGGCTGAGAAATCTCTCCTCCGGCGTTTGATCCGCGCCTCGGAAGAAGTCGAAAATAGCTGTTATCAGGATGAGGTTCCCATCGAACAGCTGCTCGATGAATCCGAAAAGAAGATGTTTCAGCTGTTTCAGCAGAAAACAGCTTCCGATTTTGTTCCAATCAAGCAGGTCGTCCTGAACGCGCTGAATACCATTGAGAAGGCGTCCCGGACAACGGGTAATGTCACCGGACTTGCGACAGGATTTACAGATCTGGATTACAAGACTTCCGGTCTGCAGAACTCCGATCTCATTCTTGTGGCCGCGCGTCCTTCCATGGGAAAGACAGCTTTTGTACTGAACATCGCAGAATACATGGCCTTTCGCCATGACAAGCATGTTGCTATTTTTTCACTTGAGATGTCAAAGGAACAGCTCGTGAACCGGCTTCTCTCCATGGAATCTCATGTAGGGTCTCAGAACATCCGGAACGGAAACCTCAAGGACGATGAGTGGAAAAAGTTGATCGAAAGCGCAAACGTAATCGGAAAATCGAACCTCATCATCGATGACACCCCCGGTATCACCGTTCGGGAGCTGCGCACCAAGTGCAGAAAATACAAGCTGGAACACGGCCTGGACATTGTAATGATCGACTATCTCCAGCTCATGAGCGGAAGCGGCACAAGGAGATCGGATTCCAGGCAGCAGGAGATTTCCGACATCTCGCGATCCCTGAAGGCTCTGGCCCGTGAACTCAACGTTCCTGTCGTCGCTCTTTCCCAGCTCAGCCGTGCTGTCGAGAGCCGACCGGATCATCGTCCTATGCTGTCAGATCTCCGCGAATCCGGAGCCATCGAGCAGGACGCCGACGTTGTGATGTTCCTGTACCGCGACGATTACTATCACAAGGACTCGGAGAACAAGGGCATCTGTGAGATCATCATCGCCAAACAGCGAAACGGACCGATCGGAACCATCAACCTGGTATGGCTTCCTGATTTTACCAAATTCGAGAATGCGGCACCGCGGGATCAGTACGGGGGCTGAGCCTTCACACGGCGGTGTGAGATGTTCTTGATTTTGTACTTGTCTTACCCGAAAAGATAGTATAGAATACTACTTGACAAGGCGGATGATGGGTTCCGCCATGTACTCTATTTGATATTTATGTTTTCATTTAAGGAGGATTTTTAAGATGGCACGTGTTATTTCTGATGATTGCGTATCTTGCGGAACATGTGAGGGCGAGTGCCCGGTTGGAGCAATCTCCCAGGGTGATGAGCATTATGTAATCGACGCTGATACCTGCGTTGACTGCGGCGCTTGCGAAGCTGCATGCCCGACCGGAGCAATCAGCGAGGCTGAATAATCCGGCTACAAGATCACCAAAGTTAACGCCGACGCGGCTGCGTCGGCGTTTTTCTTCCTCCGTCAAAAACAGACATTTACCGGAATGCAAAGACCGGTTATCGGCAAACAGACTGCTTTTACAGCTTCCTTGCCGCCAGAAATTGAAACATACTGTATTGCCTTCATACAGGCAGAATCGTTTACCTCATGCGAGGAGCTCAGACATGAAAATCAACAAGAATATGACAGTCACAGAGATTTTGAACGTAGATCCGATGATCAGCAACATTCTGGCCGGCCACGGCATGAGCTGTCTCTTCTGCGGCGCAGCCGTAAATGAGACGCTGGAACAAGCCTGCTACGTTCATGGAATCGATGCGGAACAAGTAGATCTGATGGTCGCGCAAATCAATGATTTCATAGGCGGTCCTGAAGAAACAGAAGAGCCCGACTGACCGCCTTTTTTACTCAGCACAGTCTTTTTACCCGGAAAGAATCTGTGTACAGATAACGGAACCCCAGCGACTCATACAGGCGAATGGCGGCAGTGTTCCCTTCCACGACCTGAAGATAGGCGTGAGATGCCCCCATCTTTTTTCCGTTCATCAGAATGGTGCCCACAATCGCCCGGGCAAGTCCTCGTCTCCGGAAATCCTGGCGTACATGAATCGCGTATACGCCAATATAGTCCCGGTCCAGAATTCCCAGCCCCGTTCCGATGATGGATTCTCCATTATGAATGGAAACACATACCGTCTCCTTCGGGATCGCGCGATACATGGAGGGAACGACCTGCCGGTGCATGACATTCGTCGTTCCCTTCAATGCAAAAAGTCCTTCTATCCACGAAGAAGAAATGAACCGCGAGACATCCGTCCGGACGTTTGGCTTGATGTTCATCTGTTTCGGAAGGTCCATCACCATATTATAGTTCACATGTTCTCTCACATACCCGTGCTTTTCCAGAAAAGCATCAAACGATGCGTCAAGAAGCGGAGATATCTTGAAAATACACGGCGTTCCCCATTTCCGATACACGTTTTCCGTATATCTGATTTTCTCTTCAAGAGGGATTTCGGATGCACCGATCTGTTCCACGCAATTTGTGCGGTGGGTATAAAAATAAGAAAAGCGCAAAAGCCATCCGTCGTAGATCTGAATCTGATGAGACGGCCAGGCATTCAGCGATAAATCTTCGATTGTTTTGATCAACGGGTCCATGTGTCACCTCCGCACTCGCGCATTTCTTTTGTATTATCATAGCATAAAAGGGCTTTGTGCTTCAATCGCTGTGAACGCAAATCGTAGAACAAATTGTGCGTGAGCAGTTACAGCGTTTCTTCTATAAAAATACAATTTCTTGCATTCGAATTTCTGTTGGGTTATAATTACGCTGTGTGCACGGGAGGGATAGGATTCTTCTTTCGTGACGAAACAGCAGAAAAAGCATGTTTTCATGCCTGTAATAAGGGGAGTTCACTATGTCAAAAGCACTAAAGGTTATTGTAGGAATTATACTGGCGCTCTTTATCGCGTCGGGTGCAGCTCTGATTATTCCGTCGTTTGTCGGATATGACATGAGGGTCGTACAACAGCAGACCACCGGAAATATTCCTGTCGGAAGCGCGGTCTACTCGAAGGAATATGACTCTACCTCCATATCTGTCGGTGACAAGATTCTCGGGATCGGCACAGACTCTCTCAATATCTATACCGTTGAGAAATACAGCGCCACAGATGGCACGGTCCTTGTAACCGATGGCACGAACAATCAAACCTTTCAGGTATCCGCCAAATATCTGAAAGTAATCTTTACCATTCCGCTCATTGGTTTTCTGATGATTGCAACACAGTCTACGACGGGAATCATCGCACTTGCTCTGATCCTGGCCCTTGTCGTATTCCTTTTCATCGCCGCGGAGATCATCCGAAAGGGCGAGGAGGAAGAAGAAGAGGACGAGGAGGAAGAACCGGAAGAAGACGAATTCTACCGTACGCTGGCGGCACGTAAGAAGAAGCGCGATGCAGAGACCGATGTATCCGCCGAGCTCAACCGCAATGCGGCACATCGCCAGGCCGGTCAGATGAAAGAACGGGAAAGGGAGAAAAACGCGGGAGCCGAGAATAAAGCAGCATCCTCTGCTTCCGCAAATACGAACGGAATGACAGAGATTTCCGGTTCCGATGTATCTGCCTCTATCGATGTTCCACATGTGGTGCCGGAAGAGAAAGATCTGGGAACCGATTCTCTTCCTGATGTTCAGGCTGCTCTGGAAGCCGCTCTGGAAAGCCAGCCTTTGAACCGCACCGGTGAAACAGCCAGAATGACGATTCCGGATGAAGATGTATTATCCGACGCGGAAGCATCCGGAAGCGCGCCGACCGGCGAGATTGAGCTTGCCATGCCGGTTCATACCGCAGACGAATTGCTTTCCAAAGCATATAGTGACGGTCTCGACCCAAAGGTCAGAGACGATGAAATCACCGGCGTAACACTTGTTGATTACTCTGACTGTCTATAATCTATGTCTGTAATATAATTGTAACGAGTATTTATTCTTTACGATATTTCTTTTGCCTTCCGGCACTTCGATGAGAAAGCGCCGGAAGGCATTTGTAGTTTTATACAAAATTTTAGAAGAAAGTTCTTGCATTATTTCTTATATGCTCGTATAATCAGCTTGTTGTGACATAAAAGCGATGAAACATAAGATTGCAGCGTTCCCGGCTGGTAACTTATGTGGAGCAAATGTCTAGTCATGATACAGGCGAAACGTCACTGTACAATTGAAATGTCCGCCAATGAGCGGAAACGCCGGATGTTGATCGCATGACACACCCGGAAATGTGTACAGTCACCGCCGCCGTGCTATCAAAAGTACGATAAGGAGGCGACTTTTTTTATGGCAAGTCAAGTAATGAGAATCACACTGAAAGCGTATGATCATCAGTTGGTTGATGCATCTGCCGCAAAAATCATCGACACTGTGAAGAAAACCGGAGCAGTGGTCAGCGGACCGGTTCCGCTTCCAACCAAGAAGGAAGTAGTAACCATCCTGAGAGCCGTACATAAGTACAAGGACTCCCGTGAGCAGTTTGAGCAGAGAACCCACAAGAGACTGATTGATATCATAACACCGACCCAGAAGACAGTTGATGCACTGTCTCGTCTGGAAATGCCGGCAGGTGTCTACATCGACATCAAGATGAAGACAAAGTAACAAACTGGTAACTCTATAATGAGCTTCCCCATACAGGATGCTCCGCTGTAGGCTGACATGAGCTTGAACAGGAATCAAGCTCCGCTGTAGAAATGAGGTTTATCATGAAGAAAGCTATTTTAGCTACAAAGGTTGGAATGACTCAGATCTTCGATGAGAACGGTCTGGCAATTCCGGTAACTGTTCTTCAGGCCGGTCCCTGTGTAGTCACGCAGGTAAAGACTGAGGAGAACGACGGTTACAGCGCCGTACAGGTTGGATTCGGCGATATCCGCGAAAAGCTCGTTAACAAGCCGAAAAAGGGCTTGTTCGACAAGGTTGAGACTCCGGTAAAGAGATATCTCCAGGAGTTCCGCTTCGACAATTCGGAAGACTATGAAGTAAAGCAGGAAATTAAGGCCGATATCTTTGCTGCAGGAGATCACATCGATGCATCTGCAATCAGCAAGGGTAAAGGATTCCAGGGCGCCATCAGAAGACATGGACAGTCCAGAGGACCCATGGCTCATGGTTCCAAATATCATCGTCATGCAGGTTCCAACGGTTCTTGTTCTGATCCTTCAAAGGTATTCAAAGGAAAGCACATGCCCGGACATATGGGACATGTAAAAGTTACCGTCCAGAATCTGGAAGTCGTAAAGGTAGATGCTGAAAACAATCTGCTTCTTATCAAGGGCTCCGTACCGGGACCGAAGAAATCCCTGGTTACAATCAAAGAGTCTGTTAAGACAGTTCAGTAATCTCTAACGAGAAAGGAGGAACTTACAGATGGCAAACGTATCTGTTTACAATATGGAAGGCAACGAAGTGGGAACACTTGAGCTTTCCGATGCCGTATTCGGCGTAGAAATAAAAGAAAATCTTGTTCATCAGGCAGTTGTTCAGTATCTTGCGAACAACCGTCAGGGAACACAGAAGGCAAAGACACGCTCCGAGGTAAGCGGCGGCGGTGCAAAGCCCTGGAGACAGAAGGGCACCGGTCATGCAAGACAGGGATCCACAAGAGCTCCGCAGTGGACCGGCGGTGGAATGGTATTTGCTCCGGTTCCGCGCGATTATTCCTTCAAGATGAATAAGAAGGAGAAGAGAGCGGCTCTGAAGTCCGTTCTTACCGATAAGGTTCAGGAGAACAAGTTCCTGGTTCTGGATGAGCTGAAGTTTGACGCTCCCAAGACAAAGGATATGAAGAAGGTTCTGGACGCTCTCAAGGTCGAGAAGGCTCTCATCATTGTCGGAAAAGACAGTGATAACGCTGTCATCTCCGCAAGAAACCTTGCTGGCGTAGCTACCGCTTCTCCAGAGACCATCAACGTATTTGATCTTCTGAAATACAACACCGTAATTGCTACAAAGAGCAGTGTAGCAGCAATTGAGGAGGTGTACGCATAATGGCATCCGTTCAGTACTATGACGTTATTATCCGTCCGGTAATCACCGAGAAGAGCATGAGCCAGATGAGCGACAAGAGATATTCCTTCTTTGTTCATCCGGACGCTACAAAATCTCAGGTTAAGGAAGCTGTTGAGAAAATGTTTGACGGAGTAAAGGTTGCGAAGGTCAATACCGTTAACTACGCAGGAAAGACCAAGCGCCGCGGCACAAACGTCGGCAAAACAGCAGCTACCAAAAAGGCCGTTGTAACACTTACCGAAGACAGCAAGGAAATTGAAATCTTCGAGGGCCTGTAATATCTAGTTTATGCGCGGCGACGCGCGATAACAAACATCGAAAGGAGATAATGTAATGGGAATCAAATCATATAACCCATATACACCTTCCAGAAGACATATGACCGGTTCGGATTTCGCTGAGATCACAAAGACCGTCCCGGAGAAATCTCTTACCGTTTCACTGAAGAAGACTTCTGGCCGTAACAATCAGGGAAAAATCACCGTCAGACATCACGGCGGCGGAAACAGAAGAAAATACAGAATCATCGATTTCAAGAGATTCAAAGATGATGTTCCTGCTGTTGTAAAGGCGATCGAATACGATCCGAACCGCACCGCAAACATCGCGCTGATCTGCTATGCAGACGGTCAGAAAGCATATATCCTCGCACCGGAAGGCCTCAAGGTCGGCATGAAGGTTATGAACGGAAGCAACGCCGAAGTTCGTCCCGGAAACTGCCTGCCGCTTAAGGACATCCCGGTTGGTACTATGGTACATAACGTTGAGCTGCACAAGGGCAAAGGCGGACAGCTCGTTCGCTCTGCCGGAGTAGGAGCGCAGCTGATGGCAAAGGAAGGCGGCTATGCTACCCTTCGACTTCCGTCAGGTGAGATGCGTATGGTATCCCTTGAGTGCCGTGCAACAATCGGTATCATCGGCAACGGTGATCACAACCTGGTAAATATCGGTAAAGCCGGAAGATCTCGTCATATGGGCATTCGTCCTCATGTTCGCGGATCTGTCATGAACCCGAACGACCATCCGCACGGTGGTGGTGAAGGTAAGGCTCCGGTTGGACGTCCGGGTCCCTGCACGCCTTGGGGCAAGCCTGCTATGGGTCTTAAGACCAGAAAGAAAAACAAAGCATCTAACAAACTGATCGTTCGCAGAAGAAACGGTAAGACGTTATAATTTAAGGAGGATAAACGATGGCTCGTTCATTAAAAAAAGGCCCGTTTGCTGATGAGAGCTTACTGAAAGCCGTTAATAAGGCTGTCGAGTCCGGCGACAAAACAGTCATTAAAACATGGTCTCGTCGCTCTACAATATTCCCTAACTTCGTTGGACTTACAATTGCGGTTCACGACGGAAGAAAGCATGTTCCGGTATATATCACCGAGGATATGGTAGGCCACAAGCTTGGAGAGTTCGTAGCTACCAGAACCTACAGAGGACATGAGAAAACCGAGAAGAGAACCGGCGCATAATTGTAGATCGAAAGGAGGTTATATAAAATGGCAAAGGGACATAGAAGCCAGATTAAACGTGAAAGAAATGAAAAGAAAGATATCAGACCGTCTGCAAAGCTTTCTTACGCTAGAATGTCTGTTCAGAAGGCCTGCTTCGTACTGGATGCAATCCGCGGCAAGGATGTCGAGACCGCTCTCGGCATTCTGACATACAGCCCGAGATACGCTTCCTCTGTTATCAAGAAGCTTCTGGAATCCGCTGTAGCAAATGCTGAGAACAACAACGGCCTTTCCAGAACAAATCTTTATGTAGCTGAGTGCTATGCAAACAAGGCACCGACGATGAAGAGAATTCAGCCAAGAGCACAGGGACGTGCGTACAGAATTGAAAAACGTACAAGCCATATCTCTGTTATCCTTGATGAGCGATAAGAGGAGGTAAAGCATGGGACAGAAAGTAAATCCAAACGGATTAAGAGTCGGAATTATTAGAGACTGGAATTCCAAGTGGTATGCAGAAGCAGATTTTGCAGACAACCTGGCAGAGGATTACAAAATCCGCACATATCTGAAGAAGAGACTGTACACCTCCGGTGTATCCAAGATCGAAATCGAAAGAGCATCTGACCGTGTAAAGATTACGGTTTACACCTCCAAGCCCGGTGTTGTAATCGGAAAAGGCGGAGCAGAAATCGAGAAGGTAAAGAAAGAGCTTAAGCAGTTCACTGACAAGAAGCTTGTCGTTGATATCAAAGAGGTAAAGAGACCGGACCGCGATGCTCAGCTCGTTGCTGAGAACATTGCTCTTCAGCTTGAGAACCGTATGTCCTACAGACGTGCCATGAAATCTGCCATGCAGAGAACCATGCGCGCCGGTGCTAAGGGAATTAAGACTAGCATCTCCGGACGTATCGGCGGAGCAGATATTGCCCGCAGAGAGTTTTACAGCGATGGAACAATCCCGCTTCAGACCCTTCGCGCAGACATCGATTATGGTTTTGCTGAGGCAGATACCACATATGGAAAAGTCGGCGTAAAGGCATGGATCTACAACGGAGAAGTACTTCCAACCAAGAATCATAAGGAAGGGAGCGATAAATAATTATGTTAATGCCAAAGAGAGTAAAACATAGAAAGCAGTTCCGTGGTTCTATGAAAGGCAAAGCCCTTAGAGGCAATGCCGTAACACAGGGTGAGTATGGACTTGTCGCTACCGAGCCCTGCTGGATCAAGTCCAATCAGATTGAGGCTGCCCGTGTAGCCATGACCAGATACGTAAAACGTGGTGGTAAGGTCTGGATCAAGGTCTTCCCGGATAAGCCAGTCACAGCAAAGCCTGCTGAAACCCGAATGGGCTCCGGAAAAGGTTCTGTAGAGTACTGGGTAGCTGTTGTTAAGCCGGGTCGCGTTATCTTCGAGATTGCTGGTGTTCCGGAAGAAGCTGCTCGTGAGGCGCTTCGTCTTGCTATGCATAAATTACCTTGCACCTGCAAGATTGTTGCCCGTGAGAAAGTAGAAGGCGGTGAAACAAGTGAAGAGTAAAAAGTACGTAGAAGATTTAAGAACAAAATCCGCAGCAGAGCTGAATGATGAGCTTGTTGCAGCGAAAAAAGAGCTTTTCAACCTGAGATTCCAGAATGCTACAAATCAGCTCGATAATACCGCACGTATTACCGAAGTTCGCAGAAACATTGCCAGAATTTCAACAATCATCGCGCAGAATGCGAAGTCAGCTGACTGATTTTTCCAGGTCAGATTTTCGTAACGATTGAAAGGAGACAGATCGTGGAAGAACGTAATTTAAGAAAAACACGTGTCGGCAAGGTTGTCAGCGATAAGATGGACAAGACCATCACAGTGGCAATCGAGGATCACGTTGAGCATCCGCTTTACCACAAGATTGTAAAAAAGACTTACAAGCTGAAAGCACACGATGAGAACAACGAGTGCAAGATCGGCGATACCGTGCGTGTAATGGAAACCAGACCGCTTTCTAAGGATAAGAGATGGAGACTGGTTGAGATTATTGAGAGAGCAAAATAATCAGGATTGCTAAAGGAGGTTTACCAGAATGGTTCAGCAGGAAACCAGATTAAGAGTTGCTGATAATACCGGTGCCAAAGAGATCCTTTGCATCCGTGTTATGGGCGGTTCTACAAGAAGATATGCAAATATCGGTGATATCATCGTTGCTTCTGTCAAAGATGCAACACCAGGCGGCGTTGTGAAAAAGGGTGACGTAGTAAAGGCCGTTGTTGTTCGTACCGTAAAGGGCGTACACCGTAAGGACGGATCCTACATCAAGTTCGATGAGAACGCTGCAGTAATTATCAAGGATGACAAAACTCCAACAGGTACACGTATTTTCGGACCGGTTGCAAGAGAGCTTCGTGATAAACAGTTTATGAAGATTGTTTCCTTAGCTCCGGAAGTATTATAAGGAGGACGTCAATGTCAGTTAAGATTAGAAAAGGCGATACCGTCCGTGTAATCGCCGGAAAAGATAAAGACAAAGAAGGAAAAGTTCTCTCTGTTGACGCCAAGAATCATCGCGTGCTTGTTGAGGGCATCAACATGATTACAAAGAGCGTTAAGCCGAATGCTGCAAATCAGCAGGGCGGAATCATCAACAAAGAGGCTCCGATCGATATTTCCAATGTTGCCTACCTGAAGGATGGCAAGACAACACGTATCGGATATAAGTTCGACGGAGACAAGAAAGTCCGCGTAGCCAAGAAGACCGGCGAAGTGATTGATTGAGGAGAGGAGGCATAAAACATGAGCAGATATAAAGAGTTATATAATAATACGATTGTTGATGCCATGACAAAGAAGTTCGGTTACAAGAACGTCATGGAAGTGCCGAAGCTCGCCAAAATCGTCATCAACATGGGTGTAGGTGAGGCCAAGGAGAACGCAAAGCTCCTTGACTCCGCTGTGTCCGACCTGGAGAAGATTTCCGGTCAGAAGCCTGTTGTTACAAAAGCAAAAAAGTCCGTTGCAAACTTCAAAATCCGTGAGGGTATGCCGATCGGATGCAAGGTTACTCTTCGCGGAGAGCGCATGTATGAGTTTGCGGATCGTCTGATCAACCTTTCTCTTCCCCGTGTTCGTGACTTCCGCGGTGTAAATCCGAACGCCTTTGACGGCAGAGGAAACTATGCTCTCGGAATCAAGGAACAGCTGATTTTCCCGGAGATCGATTACGATAAGATCGACAAGGCAAGAGACATGGATATCATCTTTGT
>OMUU01000100.1 GCA_900314295.1 uncultured Lachnospiraceae bacterium
GTTGCGCTGATCCGATGGTATTGCCGGCAGCTGAAATGGCCGCAAAGATTAATAAGCAGTTGAAAAATTCAGCATTTGGCTGCAGCGCAAAAACGGGCCGGCATGCAGCCGACCCGATAATTGCTTTGTGTTTGCTTTTTAATTTCTTATTTGTTTCTTATTGCTTTCTCTTTGTCTTGACAACGACTCTACAATTCCTAAAGTGCCTCACGAATCCTGGTTTGAGATTTCCTTCGACGCCTTATCTACATGCGCGAACAGCGGATCTGCCTTGTTGCCTGATTTTCCGGTATAGCCGAATTTTTCCTCTGAAATCTTGTCGATGGTCTCCGATACTGCTTCGTAAACACCCGGATAGGTGCTCTCAGGTCCTCCCATTGTCGTGCTTGGGATGAAGCGCATTCAGCAGAACCGGGTCAAATACCTGCTACATATATTCATACTGATTCACCAGTCGGTCCGGATGACCGCCATGAATCGTCTCCAGCAAATTCTGTCTTCTCGTCAGCATAGAAGCTCCTCCTTTTCTATTTCGCATACATTTTTCTTCAATATTTGGTATGCCCATTCAGCCTGCACTCTGACCGTTTTCTGCCTATTCCGTCTTCAATGTTTCATTTCGTCGTATCTTCTCTGTCCGGCAATGTTTCATTTTGTCATATCTTCTCTGTCCGATAATGTTTCATTTCGTCGGATCTTCTCTGTCCAGCCGATAGCCGAACACAAGTATCAACGCCCCTGCAATTACCACAATGGCGGGAATGATCATGAATCCGATGCAGATTCCTCGTTTCATCTGCTCCGTTGCCTCTGCTGGATCTACTGTCGCAGAGAACCCGCCGATCGCAAGCGCCGCAGAAATAAGAATACCTCGCATTACAATTCCAAACTTCACGGGAACGGTAAGCAGTCCCATGACGGTTCCGGTCGTGTCGAATCCGGTTTTTGCCGAGCTGAATTGAGCGCAGGTCGCGAACAGCTCCGGATCGCATGTGGTAGTAATATTCATGGCAAAAAAAGTGACTGCCATCAGTACGATTACCGGAACCCATTTTTCATAGATGAAAAATGCCGCCAGCATCGCAAGTCCCATAATAAGATACGCCCATACAACGGTCATTTTGGCTCCTGCTTTTGCGACAAAGAATTTGGAGATGTACGATGCCAGAACCCCCAGAAGATTTGTGATCAGCATAAATGCCGCAAACATTGCCGGTTTCAGGGCGATATACTGAAAGTAATATATTGCAATACCATTTACCAGAAACAGAACCATGTACTTTGTCGTAGAAGAAAGCATCAGTGCCAGCAGATGCGGATTGCATTTTACCGCTGCGATTGCGCTCACCTTCGGGGCATCTTCTGCTTTTTCCTGCTTTGCCAGACGCGCCAGCTCCTCTGCTCCGGTTTCTTCATATCCCTTGAACATCTTAAAATGCGCAAAGTACGCGGCAGCCATGAAAGCAGCAAATACAAACGCCGTTGCGGCATAGGCGTTTTTCTCGCTCAAAACCGCTGTAAAACCGGCAACGACCATCGGTCCGAGATAAGAATAGACAACGCTGCCAAGGGCGGTCCAGATATTTCGAATCGAAGAAAGCGCCATCCGGTCTTCCGTTGTCTTTCCCGCGATATTGATCATTGAGATATTCGCAATATACGGAATATTCCATGCGATCCGGCTTGTGATCATGGCAATCGTCATCACGACTACCATTACCGTCGGATTGCTGAGCTTCACAAACTCAAACATATAAAGGAACGGCACCAGCCACGGCGTAAGCACCAGCCACGAACGATATCTTCCCCATTTGCCCGGTTTGATCTTGTTCATCCATGCCCCATACAGACAGGAAAGGATCAGATCGATGACAGCCGAAATCGTAGTGATGATCGACACAGTTGCCAGGGGCAACAACGCAATGTTGATGAAAAAATAAGAAGCATAAAAGGTATCAATATTCGTCATCAACGTAAAGCCGAAATCTCCGATACCAAAAAACGTTTTCAGCGACCTGCTTAAAGGTTTCGCTGGCCTTGCCTGTGATTCTGAACTCATAATTATCCCTCCTCCCATTCTATGCAAATGCCAAACCCTACTGCTGCTTTTTCATTTTTTCGTCCGTATCCTGACAGCAGTCTCTTTGTAGCAGTTGAACAACATGCTTAGGCGCCTTCTTTTGTGCGACTGTATCCATATTTCCATAATACTTCCTCACTTATTCTATGAAAACGTCCGAAGCGCACACATATTCCGTGAATTTATAGACGATATTATGTGCAAATATTATGTTGAATGTCGCGATAATCATTATGCCTGAAGGCTGAGCAATTGGCTCTTTTGAATTATTGAATCTTCTGAATTATTGAATTTACACCATAATAAGAGCATTACCGCGGAGCTTTACCTTCACGGAAGTGATTGTGATGTGCTGACGGTAATCGCAAACTTGCTTTACCATCATAATTATGATTGCGCTGATTCGATGGCATCCCCGGGAAGAGACTTACCAGCATGAATGAAATTGTTGGGATTTGATGGGAACAACGCGCAGGGATTTACCAGCGCAAATGAAATTGTCGGGATTTAATGGTAACAGCGCACAGTGATTTACCAGCACAAATGAAATTGTTGAGATTTGATGGTAACCACGAGTGGGGCTTTACCTTCACGGAAGGGTTTGTGATGTGCTGACGGTAATCGCAAACTTGCTTTACCATCATAATTATGATTGCGCTGATTCGATGGTATCCCAGGGAAGAGACTTACCAGCACGAATGAAATTGTTGAGATTTGATGGTAACAACGCGCAGGGATTTACCAGCACATCTTAAATTGTTGAGATTTGATGGTAACACCAGACAGGGCTTTACCGGCACATCTTAATTTGTCGGGATTTGATGGTAACCACGAGTGGGGCTTTACCTTCACGGAAGGGTATGTGATGTGCTGATGGTAATCGCCAGCTTGCTTATGAAATTAAAATTCACTGATTAGAAATTCCCACTCACAACCTCTTTCACAATCCCGAGACACTCTCTCAGAATATTGTTCGGCAGGTACAGCGGTGTCGATCCCGCTGCAATACCCTCACAGTGCCGGTAGCCGCCTTTCTTTGCGAGCTTCAGGCTGCGGAACATATGGAAATTGTTCGTCACGATTCCTACAGAATCTTCCCTTCGGTTCAGGAAACGGCTGCTGAATTCCAGATTTTCTACGGTTGTGGTGGATCTATCCTCCAGAAGGATCCGGTCTTCCGCGATCCCCTTCTCAACAAGATAGTCTTTCATAGCTTTCGCTTCCGTACAGGGCTCATTCGGTCCTTGGCCTCCACTGACGATGCATACCGTCTCAGGATTTCCCTTCAGATACGATGTGGCGGCATTCAACCGGCTCCTCAGCACCCGGCTCGGCCCCGACTCTCTGACCTGCGCACCGAGAACGATGATCTCGTCGAGTCCGTCCGGTGCCCGGTCATGGAAGTGCGTCATGATGCACGCTGTTCCTCCGGCGATCACGATCACGGCTGCCGCGACCAGAACCCCCAGTGCAATCCGGATGACTGGCGGAACGGCGCGCCAGTGATTTCCCTTCGTCATATATCCCGCCCAGATAAAAAAAGCCCCGATCAGAAACCATATTGCAAAAAACTTCGTCCCGGATGCAGCGGCAAGGATCAGAAAGCCGTAACCAACGGCTGCCACCCCGAGAACATATAGCAGAATTCCCACTCTCTTCACCTCATGCTCACCTCAAAATGCAATTTCATACGTGTTGCCGCCGTACACGAATACTTCGCATTCGGCCTGCGGCTCACTGTTCGCGTAAAAAAAGGACCTCCCAACGGAGATCCTCAAACAATCGGGGTAACAAGATTCGAACTTGCGACCTCACGGCCCCCAGCCGTGCGCTCTAGCCAAACTGAGCCATACCCCGAAGGTCAGATGCTGTGAATAAACATGGAACATAGCGTTCTTTCTCACAGCACCTGATCATTATAACGCAAAGAACCCGCAATGTAAATCTATTTTTTTTACAATTCCAAAATCGCTGTCAGTTGCAGCTGTCAGTTCTCTTCGTTGATGTAGTTCACCAGTCCCCCGGCCGCGATAATCTTCTGCATGAACGGCGGGAACGGCTGTCCCTGATACTCTGTCCTCTTTGTCAGGTCGAAGATTTTTCCGGAGTCGAAATCTACCTTCACCTTATCTCCGTTCTCAATCGCCTTGGCTGCCTCCGGGCACTCAATGATCGGAAGTCCGATATTGATGGCGTTGCGGTAAAAAATACGTGCGAAGGTCTCGGCGATGACGCAGCTTGCGCCTGCCGCCTTGATAGCCAGCGGCGCGTGCTCACGGGAGGAGCCGCAGCCGAAGTTCTTATTCGCCACGATGATATCGCCCTTCTGGAATTTGTGCACGAACTCCTTGTCGATATCCTCCATGCAGTGTGTCGCAAGCTCCGCCGGGTCTGAAGAATTCAGATATCTGGCGGGGATGATTACATCTGTATCTACATTGTCGCCATATTTAAATACTGTTCCCTGTGCCTGCATATCTGTTCCTCCTTATAAGCCAAGCTCTGCCGGAGAGCTGATCTTTCCAGTGACCGCGCTTGCCGCCGCTACCGCCGGGCTTGCGAGGTAGACCTCAGACTTCACATGTCCCATACGTCCTACGAAGTTGCGGTTTGTCGTGGAGATACACCTCTCACCCTCCGCCAGGATTCCCATGTATCCGCCGAGGCAGGGTCCGCAGGTAGGTGTGCTGACAACAGTGCCGGCCTCGATGAAGGTCTCGATCAATCCCTCCTTCAGCGCCTGCAGATAGATCGCCTGTGTGGCAGGAATGATAATGCAGCGAATGTTCTTCGCTACCTTGCGTCCCTTCAAAACAGCGGCAGCCTCGCGAAGGTCCTGAATTCTTCCGTTTGTGCAGGACCCGATGACGCTCTGATCGATCCGGATGTCTCCGCAGTCATCAATCGTATGCGTGTTCTCCGGAAGATGCGGGAAGGAAACGGTGGACTTCAGCGTCGAGAGGTCGATCGTGACGGTTCTCTCGTACTCCGCGTCCGTGTCCGCCTCATAGACGGTCCAGCTCTTTGTGGAATGCTCCTTCATGTATTCGATGGTCTTCTCATCTACCGGGAAGATTCCGTTCTTGCCGCCCGCCTCGATCGCCATGTTTGAGATCGTCAGGCGATCATCCATCGACAGATCCGCGACCCCGTCTCCGGTGAACTCGAGAGACTTGTAAAGTGCTCCGTCTACGCCGATCTCTCCGATCAGGTGAAGAATGACGTCCTTGCCGCTGATCCATTTCTTTTTCTTGCCGGTCAGAACGACCTTGATGGCGGAAGGTACCTTGAACCATGCCTTGCCTGTGGCCATTCCCGCCGCCATATCTGTACTTCCGACGCCGGTGGAAAATGCTCCCAGCGCGCCGTAGGTGCAGGTGTGCGAATCCGCCCCGATGACAACGTCGCCCGCAACCACGAGTCCCTTTTCCGGAAGGAGCGCATGCTCGATGCCCATCTGTCCGACGTCGAAGTAATTCGTGATGTCATACTTCTGTGAAAATTCACGCACCTGCTTGCAGTGCTCCGCGGATTTGATGTCCTTGTTCGGGATGAAATGGTCCATAACCAGTGCGATCTTGTCCTTATCGAAAACCTGCTGTTTTTTGAATCCGTCCATGACATCGATGGCTACCGGCGTGGTGATATCATTACCAAGTACAAGATCCAGCTTTGCCTCAATCAGCTGACCGGCTGTTACATGGTCCAGCCCGGCGGCATGCGCAAGGATCTTCTGTGTCATCGTCATTCCCATCTGCTTTTCCTCCATATAGATATATAAGACATAGATGTGATTTGCAGCGTCATTTTTATCATATTTTACAACAATTCCCAGATCCGGGCAACTACAGAGAAAACAAGCCAGGGGCATGTTGCCGCCCCCGGCTTATATGGATACTTTGTATATGTGGAAAAGGGGATTAGTTGTTGATCAGCTTGTCCTCATCGTTCCAGCTGTACAGCTTGCGGATCTCAGCTCCGACCTTCTCTGACGGATGCTCGGAAGCGAGCTTACGAAGCGCTTTGAAGTGTGCCTGACCGCCTGCCGGGCTCATGTCAAGCAGGAAGTCCTTCGCGAAGGTTCCATCCTGGATATCGGAAAGGATCTTCTTCATTGCCTTCTTGGTCTCAGCGGTAACGATCTTCGGTCCAGTGATGTAATCGCCGTACTCAGCCGTGTTGGAGATGGAGTATCTCATGCCTGCGAATCCTGACTGATAGATCAGATCTACGATCAGCTTCATCTCATGGATACACTCGAAGTATGCATTTCTCGGATCATAACCAGCCTCGCAAAGAGTCTCAAAGCCAGCCTGCATCAGAGCGACAACGCCGCCGCAAAGAACTGCCTGCTCACCGAACAGGTCGGTCTCTGTCTCGGTTCTGAAGTCGGTCTCCAGAAGTCCTGCACGAGCTCCGCCGATTCCGGCGCCATATGCAAGGGCAAGATCCTGTGCATGGCCTGTGTAATCCTGCTCAACAGCAATCAGGCAGGGAGTTCCACGTCCTCTGAGATACTCGGAACGTACGGTATGGCCCGGTGCCTTCGGAGCGATCATGGTAACATCAACGTTCTTCGGCGGGATGATCTGATTGAAATGGATGTTGAAGCCGTGTGCGAACATCAGCATATCGCCCTCTTTCAGGTTTGGCTCGATGTCCTTCTTGTACATAGCAGCCTGCAGCTCATCGTTGATCAGGATCATGATGATGTCTGCCTGCTTTGCAGCCTCAGCCGCTGTATATACCTTGAAGCCCTGCTCTTCGGCTCTCTTCCAGGATTTGCTGCCCTCATACAGACCGATGATGACGTCACAGCCGGAATCCTTCAGGTTCAGTGCATGTGCATGACCCTGGCTGCCGTAACCGATGATGGCGATTTTCTTTCCATCAAGCAGAGACAGATCGCAATCTTCCTGATAAAACATTTTCCATGCCATAATACAAGTTCCTCCATATAAAAATTATAAGATTTTGCCGTATACAGCGGCTTATATAGGTTAAAGAGTTCCCTCTTTAGCTAACGAATTTAATAAAAGAAAAATAAGAAGGCTTAAACGAAAGACAACCGACAAATTCCTGCTGTCAACGAAACACAGAACGGACAGTAGAGTCATACCCTCAGTCCAGGTATGTGACGTCGTCCATCCCGCGTGACAGCGCCGTAATTCCGGTTCTTGCAAGCTCCAGCGTCTCATATTCCTTCGTAAGCTCGAAGAATGCCTCCAGCTTGCTCTGGGATCCGGTCAGCTCTACGATGATGGAATTCGTTCCAACATCAACGATCTTTGCGCGGAAGATATTTGCGACGGCAAGGACCTTATCCCGCTCCGCCTCGCTGACACGCAGCTTCAGAAGCGCCAACTCCCGGATCACACTTGTATCCGCATTCAGGATCTTGATGTCTCTGACATCCACCTGCTTCTGGACCTGATTCTTGATCTGCTCCAGCACCAGCTCGTCTCCGCTTGTCACAATTGTGATTCTGGTGTATCGCGGGTCTGCGGTCACACCGGCGGTGATGCTGTCGATATTGTAGCCGCGTCTGGCGAAAAGCCCTGCGATTCTTGTAAGAACACCTGATGTATTATCAACCAGGATTGATAAAATTCTCTTCTCCATATCTGTCACAACCTTTTATCTCAAACTCTTTGTATTCTACTATGTAAAATTTCTTTTGTCAACGAGATGAATATTTTTCATCTTGTCCTATACTACCCTCACGATTCCTTAAGAGCCCCGGAATTCATCCGCATGAATGAGGCAAAATCAATAAGCTCGAATTCCTGTTCATGAGGTAAGAATCGAAAAGTTTGACCTCCTGTTGATGAGGATAGAATACATTTATCCGCTCCTGCCCGCAAGCCAAAAAATTTTCGCTAATGGACAAGTCTTGCTGAATTTCATTCATGTCAATCGTGAACGATATTATCTTCTGTCTGGCGTACCGGCTCGGCGGGAACGAACACCCGACTGTCCGCCGCATTTTTCTGATGTTTTGCGTTTTCCGTCGCTTCCTTGCAGAAATAGTCCTGCGCGATGATGCGCTCTTTTCCCTCTAGGTCCTGCTTCCGGTATGTGCCGTCCGGCTGAAGAATGCTTGCCTTCACCGTGTCGGCAAGCTGGATCTCCAGAATGTGCATGGCCTGTTTCTTGGTCTGCGGCGTCAGCAGCGGGAAGACGATCTCCACCCGCTTGTCCAGGTTCCGGGGCATCCAGTCCGCACTTCCCATGTAGACATCCTCGTTGCCGTTGTTGTAGAAGTAAAAAATACGTGCGTGCTCCAGGAAGTTTCCGACAATGGAACGAACCGTAATGTTCTCGCTGATGCCCGGGATTCCCACCTTCAGGCAGCAGATTCCGCGGACGATCAGATCAATCCGCACCCCGGCCGCCGAGGCCTTGTAGAGCGCCGCGATGATCTCCCGGTCACAGAGTGAATTCATCTTTGCAACGATCCGCGCCTGCTGGCCCTCTCTGGCATGCTTCTCTTCCATCCGGATCAGGTGCAGGAAGCGGTCCCGCATCCAGATCGGCGCGACGATGAGATCATTCCAGCGGTCCGGCTCCGAATATCCGGAGATCATATTGAAGACAGCCGTCGCATCCTCGCCGATATTCTGATCGCAGGTGAGAATGCCGCAGTCGGTATAAAGCTTTGCGGTGGAATCGTTATAATTTCCGGTCCCCAGGTGGACATATCTGCGAATGCCGTCCTCTTCCTTCCGTACAACCAGCGTGATTTTGCTATGTGTCTTCAGGCCGACCAGTCCATAGATGACGTGGCAGCCCGCCTTCTCCAGCTTCTGCGCCCATACGATGTTATTTTCCTCATCGAAGCGCGCCTTCAGCTCGACAAGCGCCGTGACCTGCTTGCCGTTTTCCGCCGCCTGGGCAAGCGCCGCGATGATCGGAGAATGCCCGCTCACTCGATACAGCGTCTGTTTGATCGCCAGCACGTTCGGGTCTACCGCTGCCTGCTTCACGAAATCCACCACCGGCTGAAAGCTCATGTACGGATGATGCAGAAAAATATCCCCTTTCCGGATATTCGTGAAGATATCGTCGTCATTCTGAAGAGCCGGAACCTCCGCCGGCGTATACTTCGGAACCTTATAGGCGTCAAATCCGTCAATCCCGTATACCTTCATCAGGAAGGTCAGATCGATCGGGCCAGGAATATAGAAAATATCCGGCTCCCGCACCTGGAATTCATCCTTCAGAATCTGGAGAAGCTCCGGCTCCATGCCCTGCTCCACCTCCAGGCGGATGACCTCTCCCCACTGCCTCTTTCGAAGAGATTTCTGAATCTCCACCAGAAGATCCGCCGCCTCATCCTCATCAATGCCGAGCTCCGCATTCCGCATGATCCGGTAGGGATGCGCGCAAACCACCTCATAGCCCAGAAACAGGCGGGAAAGGTTCCGCTCGATGATCTCGTCCATGAGAATGATTGCCCGCTCGGAAGCATCCTTTTCCGGAAGCTCAATAAACCTCGGAAGAACAGACGGAACCTGTACGGTGGCAAATAACGTCTTCCCGTCAGGGCTGTCCTTCTTGCGGATCAGTGCGCCGATATTCAGCGTCTTGTTCCGGATCAGAGGGAACGGACGGGAGGAATCCATCGCCATCGGGGTCAGAACCGGATACACATTCTCATTAAAATAATCATCGATGTAGGATGCCTGCTCCGCCGTCAGCTCCTCGTGGCTGTTGAACACATGCAGTCCGACCTCCCGCAGCCTGGGAATCAGCTCCCTGTTATAATTCTCGTACTGATCCTGAACCATGGCATGCGTCGCCTTCAGAATCGCGTCGATCTGCTCTCCCGGCGTCATACCGGCAATGTCCGGCTTGTTGTAGTTGCTGTGCATCTGATCCTTCAGCGAAGCCACGCGGACCATAAAAAACTCATCCAGATTCGAGGATGTGATGCTCTCAAACTTCAGACGCTCAAAAAGAGGAATGGTGCTGTCCTTCGCCTCATGGAGAATCCGTTCATCAAAACGGATCCACGACAGCTCTCTGTTCCAGTAATACTCCGGTTTCGCGTATTCTTCATACTCTGCCTTCATTTTCTTAGAAATCTCCCGTATTCTCTTCTTATTTCCAGCCACACTTATTTCCAGCACTTATTACTTACAATTCTTTTATTTATGCATCGTTCACGGACCGCTGACAGATCTTCCGATTTTCCCCTCAGAAAATCCGCTTCATCACCAAAATCCCGTCTGATTTCTCAGACAATCCGTTTCAGCTTCAGCACCGGACGGATGCCGAACACCTCGTTGAAGAAGTCAAGCTCCGGCTGAAGCAATCCTTCCTCCAGTGCAAAGCTTTCCCGCACCTCGATGCGGATCACAAGCTTCTGCTTCTTGAGCTCCACGCTGATGTTCTGAATCTTCTGCCTGTGGCTGCGGTCCAGACCGTTTGCCAGGCGGATGATCGCCACAAACGCAGCCACCTTCAGATACCGCTCCGTATCCAGACTGGTCTCCATGACGATATCCTCATGCTGCGGAAAATCCTCCTGCACGTACCGGGCAGACAGGGCGATAATCTCCCTCTCCGCATGGGAAAGCCCGATGATCTCATTGCTCATGATTATCTTCCGGGAGTTCTCTCCGATCTGGTTGAAGCCGATGAATTTTCCCACATCATGAAGCATGACCGCGACCCGGAGCATCAGCCGGTCCTTCGAGGTCAATCCGGTCAGCGGAAGCAGCGCGTCAAACAGGCTCATCGCCGTCACATCCATGTTGTTGATGTGCGGGGCGCTGACCGCATAACGAATCGCGATATTTTTTGCACAGCTCACGATATCATTGCCGAAATCATGTCTTGCCTTAAGTACATCATGCGCCTCCGCGAATTCATAAGCAAGCCCTCTCTGCAAATGGGTGCCGGGCGTCCAGATATTCTCCGGCTCAAGCTCCGCCACGATCTTGTGGTAGATCACGGCCGACGGCCGGAGCAGGGATGCGTACTCCACCGCGATGTTGTTCTCGATGGCAAGATCCGCCACCGATTTTCCTACGATCCGCCTGTACCACTTCTCGAATTTGTCCCTCGTAAGGATCCGTGTCGATCGATCCCTGTGCTTCGGGTCCTGGAAAATCATCTCCGTGATGAAATCTCCATTGAGCACGACATTCCGGATCTTACGGTCCTTGATGTACAGCGTCCGGAACAGTTCAAAATCATAGTCAATCAGTTGTTCCACCAGTTCTTCATAATTGTCCGTCCGGCCGACCGCGTTCTGAAGCTTCTCGCGGACACGGAGATTTCCGATCTTCATGTTCTGCGTGATGATCAGCTCGGACTTGTCGAAAATAGAGATCTGGATACTTCCGCCGTCCAGGTCCACAACCGCCGTGCCCTCCCGGATCATATCCTCAAAGTTATCCGCTATAGAAGCAACTGCCTTGTAGCTGAGGAACCGCTGCTCCGAATTGCTCAGGATTCGCACGTCAATCCCCGTCGTCTGGTGAATCTTGCCCAGGATAAACAGATCATTCTCCGCTTCCCGGATGGCACTGGTCGCAATCGCGCTGTAGCCGTCCACGCGATAGGTATCCATGATCTTCCGGAAATCCTTCAGCACATCACAGAGCTCATCCACCATCCCGAACCCGATTCTGCCCGTGGAAAAAGAATCATGCCCCAGCTCGATTCTGTGTGCCACCTTATCAATACAATGAATGCCGTTCTTCCTGGAAATTTCAAAGATTTCCAGCGTAACCTCATAGCTTCCGATATGGATCGCGCCAAACGTTAAAACTGCCATAGATATGACCCCCCAGCTTACTATCTTGACTCACCTGTTCTTATAAAAAAGCACATTGGTTTCAGTATATTCTCTTTTCTCCGGTATTGCAGGAAAATCGTGCTAAATCTGTGTTAATTGTACCTCTCAATAATTTCCCAGCAGCCGCAGTCCGACGGCTTCGGATTCGAGCCCCCGCAGTGCATTTTTGACCGCAGGATCACTGAGGTTACCTTCAAAGTCGATGAAGAACCGGTACTCGAAGGGCTTGTCCGGAATCGGCCGGGACTCAATCTTGTACATATTCAGTCCGTTATAGATAAAGTGCGAAAGCATGTTGTACAGAGTACCGCAGGCGTGCGGTACGCCGAAGCACACGCTCATCTTCTGCGCCGTACGCACAAACCGCCGGCTGTGGGAAATGATGATGAAGCGGGTGGAGTTCTTCTCCCTGGACAGCCCGCCTTCCTTTAAAATCTTCAGCCCGAAATACTCCGCTGCGGAACGGCTGGCGATCGCCGCCTGATTCTTCAGGCCCTCGCGCGCCACCTTCTCGGCCGCCATCGCGGTGTTCAGCACATTCTGCTGCTTCCACTCCGGATGCTCGCTCTGCAGATACTCCCTGCACTGCGCAAGCCCCTGCGGATGCGAGTACACCACATCGATGTCATCCAGGGTCGCATCCGGAAGTCCCATCAGCATGTGATCGATCTTCAGCACCTGCTCTCCGACAATGTAGTTGTTGTATTCCAGGAGAAGATCATAGATGTCCGACACACTTCCGGCCGTGGAATTCTCGATCGGCAGAACCGCGAAATCCGCTTCGCCGTTCGTCACCAGCTCCATCGCCTCTTTCCAGGTCTTCACATGCGTGCTCTCGATCGTATCGTCGAAAAACTCCTTCATGGCTTCAAAGCTGTACGCCCCGTACACACCCTGGAAAACGACCCGTGCATTGTGGAAGTACAGATGATCCATCAGCGCGTAATCCGCCGGGAGCGTGATGCCGTTCTCGGTCAGAAGCTGGTACTGACGCTTCCGGCTGATCGCCATCAGCTGCTCGAAAAGCTCCCGCACCCCTCTTTTATTGAATTCCGAATGCGCAAGGCCGGACAGATTCTGAAGCTTTTCCTGCTCTCTCTTGCCGTCAAAGACTTCCTTTCCGCTCTTGATCTTGTAATCCGCGACCCCTTCCACAAGCTTCATCCGCTCCTCAAAGAGACGGACAATCTCCTTGTCGGTCTTATCGATTTCCTCGCGATAATGATCCAGTTCTGACATGCTGTGAACACTCCTGTTTGATTTTAGACAAAATATTCTGATTGGATAATTATAACAGTCATCAAGCAGACCGTCCAGTCGCAATACATGCCGCCCTTGCATGTATAACGTTATGACGTTATAATCTTATCATGGAGGTGGTGTTATGGAAAACATTTCCTTTATTAAGAAATTGAAAAAAGACGGAAGATCTATGTATGCGATCAGTCGGATGACCGGAATTCCGTATACCACAATTAATGAATTGGCGAACAGCAAAAACGATATAAATAAATGCTCCTATGAAACGGTAAAGAAGCTGGCAGCGTATTTTCGCTGCAATCCTTCCGAAATCACGAATCCTATTCATTATATCGAAAATGTCCATGGCACCTATCGAAAGATTCCATACAAATGGGTAATGGTAAATGGAATGGAAGAATTACATATAAACGATAATGGAGAAGAAGTTGTTCTGCTTCGTGATGATCAAATGACCCAAGCCCGCTTTTCCAGAGAATATTTCGCAACTACACTTTGTTATATCGATATCTATCTTAACAAAAAGGAGGCCAGGAAGTTATTATGCCACAACGCAGATACACATTAATGCATGGCAATACACCATGTGCCAGCGTTGTCTTTGGAGACGGAGGCAAAATAGAAGCCTTCCAATTGACGAATCCAGAATACGCTCCTTTTCTGGGAAATTGTGATACACAAAAATTCTCTAAATGGTGGGGCATGCGTGCGGTTCCCGCTTCCCGGACGCTAATGAAGCGGATCATGCAGGATGCCGGTATGCTAACCCCGGAACAATATCTTGAAAAAAATCTTGCCCTAAGTGTTACAGACACTTACTGGGTATGCCCGCAGGAAACAAATCTTTCCTACGATGATGTCCGATTCACAAATTTTATCAAACACGGTGGCATACGTATTCCATACCATAACGCCACTTCGTATGATGTGAACGCTTCTCTTGGAGGCAAAATGGATAAATACTGGGATCTGAGTGGTGATGTACCTGTTCTGATCAAAGAAAGCTATCACTATTTCGGCCAGCAAGCCATCAACGAAGTGTTCGCTACCCGTATTCACAAGGCGCAGAACACGGATATTCCATTTGCCGAATACTCTGCATCTCGTACCCGTGACGGAATTCTCGTCAGTAAATGTCCTGCGTTTACCTCCGAAATAGCTGAACTCATCCCTGCCTATGAAATTATAGAGAGCGAAAAAGTCAGGAATGATAAAAATCTGTATCATGCGTATATCGACCTTGCTGCAGATCATGGCATTGATCGTGGTCTTATGCAGGATTTCATGGATTACCAGACAATGACTGATTTTCTTATCAGTAATACGGATGAACATTTACTTACTAAAACTTCCCATACCAAAAATGGGATCTGTTCCTTGAAAACTCAATAAAAACGGCGATCAGATAGCTTTTC
>OMUU01000098.1 GCA_900314295.1 uncultured Lachnospiraceae bacterium
CCGCACCATCTGGTGCGGCAGCCTCTCTTAGCAACGATTCTTTAATTGTCCGATTAAAACGATTTATTTACATCGAGAGAACCGCAGGTTCTCTCGATGAGGATGCCAAATAGTCTCGTCAGCTTTTCCTTACAGCTGCATGGCCGCGTTGTATGCCTGGCTCACCGCATGATAGATCATGCCTACATTTCTGCAGTCGCCGATTACATAGTTTTCATCTACAAGCGCGGTAAGGGAATCTACAAAATCGTAATCTGCCCGGAATCCCAATGCGCATACTACGGTATCCGCATTGATAATGAACTCTTTTCCGTCACGCTCAACTCGTACGCCTTCCGGAAGAATTTCCTTGACCGTCGTATTTACGTAGCATGCTGCCGCCTTCTCGATCTGCGGCATCAGTCCGCCGCGATAGAAGCTGTTTACTTCACCGGCAATTTTATCCTTCATCTCGACGATGGTTACGTCATGACCTTCATGATGGAAAGAGATCGCGGCTTCTCCGCCCACCAGTCCTCCGCCCATGATCACGATGCGGTGTCCGAGCTGTTCCGGATGGAGCTCCGCCTGAATAGCCATCACCACATTTGGCAGGTCAATTCCTTTAATAAACCCGGGCTTCCACTCCTTTGCGCCCACTGCAACGATCAGTGCGTCCGGATCAAAGCTCTTTACAAAATCACGCGTAACCTCCGTATTTAACAGAACCTGAACACCGGCTCTCTCCACCCGTTTTTCAAGGACGTGACAGAATTTCACGATATCTTCCTTGAAATAAGCAGCTCCTGCCGGATGCAGGTTTCCGCCGAGCTTACCGCTCTTTTCGGCAAGAGTTACCTCATGACCGCGTTTTGCCGCGACAATGGCCGCTTCCATTCCACCGGGGCCACCGCCGACGATCAGCACCTTCTTCTTTTTCAGCGGCGCTGCATGGCCGTATTTTTCCTCCAGCTCATGGCCGGTAATCGGATTTACGGTACATTTTGTGGTTTCACTCTTTACAATTTCGCCGAAGCACTCATAGCAGCGCAGGCAGGGTGTGATATCATCCGCCTGATCATGCATTGCTTTGTAGGGAATATACGGATCGGCCAGCAGCGCGCGTCCGATCTCCACGATATCCGCCTGTCCGGATGCAATGATATGCTCCATCTGAGCCGGATCATTCAGGGACCCCACACAGGCAACCGGAGTTTTTACGTACTTTTTGATTCCTGCCGCCAGATACACATTGACACCGCGCGGCCAGAAGGCAGAAGGATGCGTCCGGCAGAACATCTCCGGATCTTCGTGGTTTCCGCAGGAGACGTTGATCAGATCCACCTTATCATCGACCATCTTCGCCACCTCGATACATGCCTTTTCATCGAGGCCGTTGGCCATCATGTCATCGCCCGACAGACGGATCTCGATCGGGAAACGCGGGCCGACGGCCTTGCGGATCGCATCCAGGCTCATGAGGAGGAATCTGGCCCGGTTCTCCAGAGAGCCGCCGAATTCATCTGTCCTGCGGTTCATAACGGGCGACAGGAACTGCGAGAAGAGCCATCCGTGCGCCGCGTGAACCTGCACCATATCAAAGCCGCAGTCCTTAACCAGAGCAGCGCCCTTTCCATAGGATTCGATGATCTCATAGATCAGCTCGCGCGGCATCTCCTGCACCTCACCGGCCGGCGTTATTTCATGGCTCGGTCCGTATGCAATCTTACCTTCCTTGTCCTCATCCCCGCCGACAGAGGCAAGACCGGCATATTTCCCTCCGTGAGACAGCTGGATGTTCGCATAAGCCCCTGCGCGATGAATTGCCTCCGCGCATTCCTTCAGTCCCTGACGGTTTCCGTAGGAATCCAGCTGCAGCTGCATATTGTGCTGTTTGCCGGTCAGAGAATGGACGATGGATTCGCCATACGTAACCACTGCCGCACCGCCCTTTGCCTTCCGCTCCAGATACGCCTGCATCGCATACGTCATATGCCCCTGAGTATCAATCATTCCGGGACTGGTCGGTGCTGCAATGATTCTGTTTTTCAGCTTGATATTTCCGATACGGATCGGAGAAAGCAGATTCGGATATCTGCATTTTCCCTCAAAACTCTGCGCACTCATCTTTTGTCCCTCACTTTCTTACCTTCCACAGATATTTTCCTTTTTCACCGGCAAGGTAGGCATCAATTTCCTCTGCCATCATCCGCCCGGACCATCCGTCTACATCTGTCGTCAGACCGGCCATATGCGGCGTACACAGAACGTTTCTCATCTTGAGAAGCGGATGATTCACCGGCACCGGCTCCTCCCAATATACATCTGTAGCTGCGCCTGCAATCTCTCCGTTCTGCAGCGCCTCCACAAAATCCTTCTGATCGATGACAGCTGCTCTTGCGGTATTCAGCAGATACGCGGATTTCTTCATTTTTTTGAACCAGTCCTTATTGACGGATGCCCGTGTGGACGGAAGCACCGGAAGGTGGATGCTCACGATGTCTGAATTCGCGAGCATGGTATCAAGATCCGCCGGAACGCATCCGTCCGCTTCGATTTTCGCGGGATCCAGATAGGGATCATAAGCCAGGATCTTCATGCCGAATGCTTTTGCGCGTACGGCCACCTCACGTCCGATTGCCCCATATCCGGCGATGCCGAGTGTCTTTCCATAAAGCTCAAAACCAATTCCATAATCCATAAACGGATGATTTTCATCCAGCGGTCCGAAGGTTACATTTTTAACGTCCGGTACATCGTAGATATTTTCTTTCGCCGGTCCGCAGTGCTCTCCCTTATGAAGTCCTTCTGCGGAAATTGCAAGATGTCTTGCCATTGCAATCATCATGCCCATCGCGAATTCCGCAACGGCTACGCGGTTTCTGCCCGGTGTATAATGCAGATCCAGACCTCCTGCCTGAATGGCGTCAAAATCAACCGTTGCCGGAGTACCCTTAGCTACGCCGATAAACTTCATTCCGGAATCCAGCCATGCCTTGATCGTTTCCGTGCCGGCATACTCGTCGCCCAGAACCACCATTTCCTTTCCCATGCACTCCTCACGGGTTTGCTCCTCCGGCGCGTTTCCCTTTCCGTGCTTCAGCTCGCCGCAGACTGTGATGTCACAGGTTTCCTTCAGTTTTTCAAGCTCCTCCTCCGGAAGTCTTGTACATAATGCCATTGTTTTTTTCATAGTAAAAATCCTCCTGATTTTATAGATACATATGTTGCTGGGGCCGCAGGGTACAGATCAGCTTTTCTTCTTTGATTTACGAAAGCGGATGCGGATGACCGCTGCAAGACCGGCAATTGCAACGCCGACAGCAGAAAGCATGTAGACATGAGAAGTTGTCACTTCTCCGAAAATTCCTCTTGAAGCCGTGTTCAGGACAAACGGAGAAACCGTCTGCCCGAAGTTGGTAAAGCAGGTGAAGCATCCAGAAGCAAGAGCGGCGGCAATGGGCGGCACCGCGTTGGATACCTCTACCATTCCGGTCGGGATGAAGATTCCCTGTGAAAAGCCGCAGAAGACCGCTCCAACGGCCAGCATCGCAAAATTGCCGGGGAAAGCCACCAGAATTCCCGCCCCTACGGCAAAGCTGAACATCGCCACAGGCAGGGTGTATTTCTTTGCCACTCTTGAGACAACTCCCAGAAGAAGTCCGATTACAATCTGCGCCCCGGAAAAAATACCTGCCAGAGTTCCGGAAGCGCTGCTGTTTCCTTTCAGCGCACCCGCGAGATGCATGGAAATATTCGTCGTGAATGTGATCAAAAACAGATATTCGAAGAATCCCAGCAGAGATACCTCAAAAACTCTTCCATTGAGCCGGATCTTCTCCGTTTTCTTCTCCTCCTTCGCGTGCTCCGATGCCGGAAGCATCGCCGCAATCACAGCAAAGGAAAGAAATCCGATGATGTTGATCAGATACGAGGTGGTAAAATGATGCGCTCCCAAAAGGCCGCCTACGGTCGTGACTACCACCATCCCGGCTCCCACCGAAGCCGCCTGAATTCCCATGACCTGCGTCCGCTCGGGACCGGTAAACCACTCGGCGACAACCGCTGTATTCAATGCAGTTGCAATTCCAAGGGAGATGCCATACACTGCTCTGCACACAAACAGCAGCCAGAAGGAATCCGCTAGAAACGGAACAAATCCGCTGATCCCAGCCAGAAGACCCGCCACGATCAAAAGCGACTTCTTGCTGAATTTGAGCACCAGTACACCGGATAACAGGGCAAAAATCATTGCCACAAAGGAAGGCGCCGTGATGAGCATCTGCACAAGACTCACGTCAACCTCAGGGAAATGCGCGCTGATTTTATCAAGCACCGGCGAAACGCTGAACTGCAGTCCCTGTATAAATGAAATTCCGACAATGGAAAAAATAATTCGTAGTTTTTTTGCGGGATTCATTTTTTCTTGTTCCAATTGTTCTCTCTCTTTCTATTTTTCTGTCTCAGTATGCCTTTTCCAGAATACCGATGACGTCTTCTTTTGTTACACCCTGACGGGGATTAAACATCAGAGGCGCCTCTTTCAGCACTTCCCCGGCCAGCATATCGAAATCCTCTTTCCGGATCTTCTGCTCGGAAAGGGTACGGATCTTCAGATCCCGGATCATCTTCAGAAGAGCATCCGACAGCAGATACGGATCCTTCTCGGGATCACCCGTCGGTTCCAAACCGATCGTCCGGGCCATGTCCACCATTTTCTCCGGGCAGCTCTCCGCGTTGAAGGCCATTACATAAGGAAGCACACAGGCATTTGCCATTCCGTGCGCCAGCCCGAAATGAGCGCTCAGGGTATGTGCGATCGCATGGTTCAGACCGAGGTTTGCATTGGAGAATCCGAAGCCTGTGATGATACAGCCGAGCATCATCTGCTCTCTCGCCTCCATGTTGTTCCCGTCCGCTACCACCTTCGGCAGATTCTCATAGAGAATCGACAGTCCCTTGAGCGAGTTGTACTCCGTCAGCGGCGTTGCGCAATTGGAAATATAACTCTCCACCGCGTGCGTAATCGCGTCCATACCGGTAGCCGCCGTTACAGACACGGGCATCGTCCGTGTGAACTCCGGATCGCAGACCACATCCGACGCTGTAAGCTTGTTGTCGATTACGACATATTTCACAACCTTCTTCGTGTCAATCAGGGCGCTGACGTTTGTGATCTCGCTCGAGGTACCCGCGGTTGTCGGTACGGCGATCAGCGGAAGCAGGTCATTTTTTACCATGCCGATTCCCGCATAATCGCTGATGTTTCCCGGATTTGTCATCAGCACGTTCACTGCCTTCGCCAGATCAATACTGCTGCCTCCGCCGACAGCTACAAATCCCTCAACCTTCTCGTCCTTTGCAATTTTTGACGCTTCCTCAACGACTTCATTGGTCGGATTCGGAATGACTCCGTCAAAGATCACATACCCGACGCCGGCCTTTTCCACCTGCGCGATGATCTTCTCTGCTATTCCGGCCGCCTTCACCCCGCCGTCATAGACAATCATTACCTTATGCAATCCGTGTGATGCCAGAAGCTCCGGAATCTTATCCGCGGAATCTCTGCCAAACACAATATTACTCTTTATAAAAAAATTGTAGCTCATAGTCCCTCTCCCTTCATAAGTTCAACTGTTATTTTCAGTCTATCGAAAGGATCGTGTAAAAAACAGAACACATCCGGCTGTTCTGTGTTAATTGCACACTTTTCCATAAACTGTGCAGTATGCGCAGACTTCGCCGCTCTCGCAGGTACCCTGTTCAAGTTTTTAAAGCAAAAATTTTACATGTCTGCTTCTCTAGCGCAAAGTGTGAATGGTTATCTTTCCGCTGCTGTTCACTCACAACTATGTACGGCAAGGATTTTAGCCGCACGCGAACAGTAACCTTTTTCACATTACTGACAGATACTTGACCCTCCCGTTGCTTGAAGATTTTTTCATCTGCATGTACAATATCTATAGTCATACATGAGCACGGCATAGGGCAACCGGCAGTTGACGCAGCCGCAAGACTCTTGTGCAGCATTGGTAGAATCCGCCTCTTATGCAGGCATTGAATAGGAGAGGAAAGAATTATAATGGCAAAAGCATCCGCAGCACAGCATCGAACTAATAAATCCGAGCAGACCAGAGAACGTATTATAGAATCCTACCTGAGCCTGATCCGGGAAAAAAAATGGGATAAAATCTCTGTCATTGAGATCTGCCGCCAGTCTGATATCACCAGGGGAACCTTTTATCAGTATTTCAGCGATATATACGACATGATGGAGCAGATTGAAACCTCCCTCCTCACGGAGCTGTCAAACCGCTTTACCAGCTCCCGCCGACAGTCGCAGCTGCCTGTCAGCACGGAAACTTTTTTCACCAATTTCAACCCTGCTCCTCCGGAAATATTTCTGACCTGGTTCGAATTCTGCCGGAATCATAAACAGGCAATGATGGCCCTTCTGGATCGCAAGAACGGTGATACCTATTTTGTAAAGCGCCTGAAACCGCTGATCAGCAGCTATATTCAGGATATGATGGACCGCGATGGAGTTCCCAGAGATGAGCTTCGCTCTCATTTTGTCGACATCTTTATCGAGCTTCATTTTCTTTCGGCGCAGACCTGGCTTGACTCCGACGATTCCATGGAAATCATGGACATTGATGATATCGTCAATCTGCTCAATGTCATGCGCGTCGGTGCTCTCTATATGAGCCTGAAACACAGAGAAGACCCGGAGCGTTTTGATGAAGTCATGCACACACATCCCCGCGATCATAAGGAAGCATGACAAATGACCTCTATAGAAGGGACCGGAAGAGATCCCCGCCTTTGCGGAAAATTCTCCTTCCGGTCCCTTTTAAAATCTCAGTAATGACACTTCGTATTACGCAGCAAACACTCATTCGATACTTTGTACCGCAAACTGTATAAGCTACGGATTGCTCCGTGCTGCGCACTCCTGCAATTCTACAGTAACGTCAAACACAAAGCGGCATGTCCGCTTACTGCTCTTCCTTCGCTTCCGCATCCATCTTCGCGATTTCCGCGTCGAAGTCATTCCGATACTTCTTCATCTTTTCATCCAGCATGTCCTTATTCGCCATCAGCTTCGGAACGCACACCTTGATCATATTTTTGATCTCATAATGATGCTCATAGATTCCCGGAAGCGTATTTCTTGCACGCTTCTGCTCTTCCTCAGAGAACGTGACATTCATTTTACCGTCAGCTCCTACAGAAGCCTTGCCGTAGATTCCGCAGACCGGACAGAGTACATCCTTCCCGTCATTTTCGATCATAAGAAGATCATTGTGGCAAACCGGGCAGACTCCCTTCGGTCCCACCCAGGTATTGACCTCATCGTATGGTTTACCGATTGCTTCAGCAACCGCACGACCGAGGTCCGCGCTGGTCTGCATCAGCTTATCATCAAGCAGAGGACTTCCGGTCCTTCCCTGGTCATAGGCGTCAATGTGTCCGACTGCCTTCATGCACTGGGAAAAGGAAAACAGATGAAGCATGGGAAGACCCATGGAAACCCAGTGGTGCGACTGCGCGCCGCCCACAGAGATGTAACCGCAGTAACGATCCTTTGTATAATTCGGATTCAGAAGCGGTTTTCCCTCTGCCGCGCGCTTCTTGTTCTCCTCAAGGATATTGGCGCGGTCATGGGAAGGCATGTAGCGGTCCAGGAAATTCTTGAACTGTCCGACGATTCCAACCGCATACACCGGTGCGGCGATAATAACGCCATCGCACTCGTCAAAAGCAGCTTCCAGCTCCTGATAGCCATCCTTGAACGCACAGTGAATATCCACGTCGCCGCGATCTCTGCAGCGACTGCAGTAATCACAGGCATGGCAATGCGTGATTTCCATGCGCATGGTATTGATAAATTTCACATCCGCACCTGCCTTATGCGCCGCGAACAGCGCCTCCTTACACAAAATATCGCATCGTTCGTTCCTTCTGCCGAAGGAAATTCCTAATATTTTCATCGTTTCCCCTACCTTTTATATAAGAATACATTCCAACAGGCGTGAAACGCTCACGCCGCTCAGGCAAAATCGAATTTTTCAAACACCTTTTTGCCCGTATACTCCTTCAGTTCTTCCTCTCCGTTCAATACACGGATCGCGCCGGCGGCCATTGCCTCCATCTCAAATTCACCCGGATATGCGTAGACCGGTGCGATAAAGCTGCACGACTCCGTAATCTGATTGACCAGATCCTTATTGTAGACCATTCCGCCGCCCAGGAGAATTCCGTCAACCTTTCCCTTAAGCACGGCTGCCATAGAACCGATCGCCTTCTCAATCTGATAGATCATGGTGCTCCAGAGCATCGCCGCATAGCGGTCCCCGTCAGCAGCTCTTTTGCTGACTTCGAGCGCGTCGGAAATCCCCAGATGACTCACGAACCCCCCCTGCCTTGTGCAGAGTTTACGGACTGACTTGATATCCATCTTCTCTCTTTCCATATAGTCCAGAAGATCATAGACAGATATACCGCCGCAGCGCGTCGGCGCCATCGGCCCCTCGCCGCCCACAATATCAAAGCCATCCACCATCCGCCCCTGACGGTGTGCGGATACGGAAATGCCGCCGCCGATATGACAGACTACATAGTTGCACCCTTCATATTTCTTTCCAAGCACGTTCTTGCTGTGACGAATCGCTGTTTCCTTCAGATTCAGCGCATGCAGATGAACGGTTCGGTACACCCCTTTGATTCCGGTCATCCTTGCCAGATCCTGAAGCTCATCGGTATCCGGCGGATTGACAATCATGGCTTTTGCGCCGTACTTTACGGCAAACTCATGTGCGAGCTGCGGTCCAAGAGTTGCCGGATGTACCACACCGTTTGCGCAGGTTCTGGCATGCTCCAGAACCAGATCACTCAGGTTATAGGTTCCGCCCTCCACAGACAGCAGGCCGCCTCCGCGGCCTACAAATACATCGACGTCTTCCAGCGTCTGTCCGTTCTCGCGGACAATGTCCAGAATCATATCCCTGCGATAAGGCAGCTGGTCTGACATGGTTTTGAATTTTCCAAGCTCCGCCGCGTCATGTGCTACATTTTTTGAAAACAAACAGGTCTCCCCGTCAAACATGGCGATCTTCGTGGATGTAGAGCCCGGATTGATTGCAAATATTTTGTACCCCACCTTGTCTCCTCCGATCAGTTCTGATTCATTTTTGCCGCGCGGACCGCAGAAATGATAATGTTTCCTTTGATCTCGGAAACCGGCGCTCCTCTGGAGCAGTCACAGACCACACTGTTAAAGCCCTGCAGCATGGGACCGTAAGCATCCGCATGACCAAACTGCTGGATCAGCTTAACGCCGACGTTACCGACATTCAGATCCGGCCAGATAATAACGTTGGCTTTACCGGCAACCTTACTTTCTCTCTTGACCTTCTTTGCCGCGACCTCCGGAGAAATCGCCGCGTCGAACTGGAACTCTCCGTCGATGGCGAGATCCGGTCTCTTTTCCTGTGCGATCTTCAAAGCCGCTGTCACCTTGTCGATCAGCTCGCCCTGCCCGCTTCCCAGTGTGGAATAGCAGACCATGGCACATCTGGGCTCCCAGTCCAGAAGATCCCTGACTGTCTCACAGGCAGAGATCGCGATGTCCGCCAGCTGTTCGGAATCCGGATTCGTGCAGACCGCGCTGTCTCCGATAGCCAGGAGGGATCCTTCACTTCCCTTGAATCCCGGAATATCACAGAGGCCGATACTGGAAATCGTGCTGATGCCCGGCTTCATTCCGATCATCATCTGCGCCGCCAGAAGCACGTCTCCGGTTGTGTTGTCGATTCCCGCGAAGGTAACTCCGACCTCTCCGGCCTTTTGCATTGCCATCGCGTAATAAAGCGGGTCCGCCATACGCCGGTTCAACGCCTTTTCCTTCAGTCTTGTATCCGGCATTGCAACATATTTATCAATAATCTCCTTGCGATATGCTTCATCATTGATATCTACAAAGGTAAATACAGAGGGATCGTAGCCGCGCTCCACTGCCAGCTTCGGAAGCTGGTCATCGCCCAGCAGAACCGGAATAATATAACCGTCTCTGCCGGTCTCATATGCGGCCTGCATCATCTTCTCATTGGTTGCCTCCGGAAAAGCAACCTTCTGCGGGTTTGCCTTTGCCTTGGCATAAATTTCATCTAATACGCTCATTTTCAACTCTCCGTTATGAAATGAATAGGATTACATTTCTTCCTCAACCAGATTGACCAGATCGCCGATTGTCGTGCATGCAGCCGCATCCTGAAGAGTGATCGTAGCGTCCAACTCGTTCTCGATCTCAGCAACCAGGGCAACCATCTGCACGGAGGCGCCCTTCAGCTCCTCCTTGAAATTCGTCTCGGTGGAAAGCTCGGAAGCATCTCTGTTGTAGGAAACCGCTACCAGCTCAATTACCTTGTTTTCCAGTTCTTTTCTGTCCATGTTTTTTCTCCTTAAACTAATGTATGTATTAAAAAGTATGATCTCTGTTTCCTGATAAACTCCTCAAAAACGCAGGCAGCATCGACTATTGTTCTTCATCCAGATCAAAAACTACCGTTTTATAGCCATCTCTCTGATAGATCGATGCATGTACATTGACCGGAAGGCCCTTCCCTTCGAGAATTTCCCGTCTCTTTTTCTTGCTGACGCCGCGAACCACAGCATTCAGATGCGCGCCTTCCTCAATTTCCACATCGCCGTAGCAGAACTTGCCGAGATCCTTGTATTCCGGCTTCATCGAAAGCGGGGCCGGCATTACCATGGAATGAAGTTTTGCTTTTCCACTGATCTCGATCCACTCCATATCCCAGTTGCCGCAGGTATTGCAGGCGTATACCGGAGGAAACTCTACCGCTCCGCATTTTTTACATCTCTTCGCTGTGATTTTGCCCTTCTCCAGGTTCTCATAGAAGGTAGCAACCACTTTTTCCAATTTGATCGGACTTTCACTCATGATTCCGTTTCCTCCTTAGTCCGCCGTGCGGATGATATATGTACAGATGTTCTGCGCGCCGCCGTATCCGCGGAGCATGGCTGTTCTCGGAAGCTTCTTTACCTGACCTTCGCCTGCCTCGCCGCGCATCTGATGAACCGCCTCATAGAGATCCGCAAGACCGGAAGCCGCGTGGGCGTGACCAAAGGATGTCCGTCCGCCGTTTGTATTGATCGGCTTGTCTCCGTCATACGCCGTACGTCCCTCGCATATATACTTCCATCCCTCTCCATAGGGCAGATATCCCGCGATCTCTGCCGCCACCAGATGAGAGGTGATGATAAAATCATTCGCATAGAAGAGATCCAGCTCCTCCGGCTTCACACCGGTAAGCTCATATACCTGACGAACTGCTTCGATCGTTGCGTTTACCTCAAAATGGGGAGTTGTCGCCTCACAGGCAGCGCAGCCGACGCCGAGCACCTCAATCGGCTTGTGGGATTTATTGCCCATGTATTTGTCAACCATGTCTGTCGCGCAGACAATAACCGCCGCTGCTCCGTCACATTTCAGCTCCAGTCCGGAAGCGCGGAGGAAATCGCCCATTCTCGGGTTATATGGTGAACGCATATAATCCATGACATTGTCGAAGCCCTTCTCCTTTGCGATCTCCTCGTAAGGAGTTCTTGCAATCGCAAGCGGGTTCTTCGAAGCATTTCTCCGGTTATTGATGCACATCCAGTTCAATGTGTCATCCATCTGCTGATCTGTAAGCCCGCGGGTTCTCTTGTACCACTCCGCCGCATCGTCATAGATCAGGTTCAGACCGCCCATCAGGCTTCTGGTATAATTCCGGTCATACAGCCATGCCGTCGTCTTCAGGAAACGCTCCATCGTGATTTTTTCACGCTTGTAAGGATGCTCCGGAATCGCAGCACTGTCTCCAAACTCTACGCAGCCGGAAAGCACGCAGTTATATTTTCCGGATGCCACGGCATTGACCGCTTCCTCGATAGCATAATACCCGGTACAGCATGCTTCAGAATGGTGAATGGAGGCTTTTCCCTTCATGCCGAACCAGTTCGCGATCTGCACATTCGGTGTCAGATAATTGGAAGATGCAAGAGGGCTTGCCTCACCATGAAAATAGAAATCCACGTCCTGCGGATTTACGCCGGCATCCTCCATCGCTTTCAGAGCTGCGTATCCATACATTTCTCCCTCTGTCAGTCCATCCGTTTCCGGATTGTCCACCGTGTACATGAACGGAGTACATCCAACGCCGATGATGGATACTCCTCTGCTGTACGGATGAATCGTCGTCTTGTTCATCACAATATCCATTTTCCAGTCCTCACATTTTCATTGATTGCGTCCGTCTTCCGGACCGTATCTGCGGTTCCGTTTTTCCGATACGCAACTTCATCCAGTTTTCTCAATCATATCCATTACATTCGAGATGAAATATAACGGGGAGGTCTAAAAATAGATTCAATTTTGACTAGGCAGGCGAACGGTTCAACCAAAAGGTCAAAGAGTGTCCAAAAAAATGACCCTGACCCGGACGGTGTTTTACTGTCGGGACAGGGTCCTGATCAATATACGAATGAGGTGATCAAGTGACAATTGTCATCATTTCCTGCCGGATCTTTCCAACAGTTCTTTTCTTCGTACTCAGGCGAGAAAGGGCGGTCTGACAGAGGCAAGAAGGTTCACCAGTTTTTCATCATCCTCCAGAACCATCTCCGGTTTTTCATCCAGGAATGCAAGGTGATGTTCCCTGGTTGTAAAAGGCTTCCAGGCAAATCTGTCCGTGGAAGGATTCCCGCTCTGCATAAATGCCGTCCATGCCCCGCTTACCAGATCCTGCATGTCCTCCAGATAATCGCCGGTACACTGTACGGGCTCCATTTCCGCGTTGCGGAAAACAAACGGAATTTCACCGCAGTGCCAGAGCGCAAGTCCGCCCATATACGGAACGATCAGATTCATCTGGTAACAATACACCGGAGCATCCGTCCAAGCAGCCCGCGAGCATGCCATCCGGTAGGCGGGCCTCTTGAATTTTGTATCTGCACTCATTGCATAAAGAATATCCTTGTCCGGATAAATTCTGTGAAATTCCTTTACAATTTCATCTGCCTTACCTCCCAGATTTTGCCGAAGAATATCCATCTTCTCTTCTTCTGAATACGAATTCTTATCACCCAGATAATGCATAAAGGTAAATTCCCCGAGGGTGGTCCCGATGATCATCGGAATATTCCGGGTCTCCTTACGGAATCCCGCTTCGAAATATCTCCCAATATATCTGCCGGCCACCGGAGACGGCTCCAGCATCATCATACCGGTCAGCATATGGAGGGATTTTGCCGCTTCCGTTGCGGCATCTGCAAGCAGATCATAGGAGACGGTTTTAATTTCATCGATCGAGTCTTTGTTCAAATTCAGCATCTCCACGGTTTTCTCCCCCAGCCGCTGCCATTTTTTCTTTTCTTCCAGAAAGCCCTCACTGTGTATGGAATCGTCTGGGTCTGCCGTCTTTGCCTCGCCTTCAGTCATCTCTCGACCCTTTCCGTTGCCGAGAGCTCCGCTTTCGATGATCACTTTGCTGTACAGTCCGTCAGCTTCCGGCATCTGAAGAAGAGCCGCCACTTTCCCGCCTCCGCCAGACTGTCCGGCAACCGTAACGTTATCCGGGTCTCCGCCGAACGCTGCAATATTCTCTCTGACCCAACGAAGAGCAGTTACAATATCTTCCATTCCCAGGATTCCCGTAGATGCATATTTTTCTCCAAAGGAGGATAAATCAAGAAACCCAAGAACATTCAGGCGATGATTCAGATTGACGACCACCACATCAGAAGAGGCTGCCAGATTATGCCCGTTATATGCCGGAATCTCAATGGACGATCCGGCGCAATATCCTCCTCCGTGCAGCCATACAAGAACCGGTCGATTCGCCGGTTCATTGATATGCCTGGTCCACACATTCAGATACTGGCAGTTTTCACTCATCGGCCAGTATACATGCGGCATTTCAAACGAATTCTCAGGTGCACCATTCGGGTCGCCCTCTGCATGTGGGTCCTCCGGAAGCAGCGGGCAGATGTAGCCATAGGCCTTCGCATCCTTCACACCCTTCCATGCTGGAACCGGCCGGGGCATCTCAAATCTTCCGGCAATTGCATACCGTATCCCGTAAAAGTGACAGACATCGTTATCAAGAAAACCATGCAGCTTTCCAGACGGCGTATCGACAATCGGAAAATCAGGTGTTCGAACCACTTTTCTCATATCAATTTTCTCCCTTCTAAAAATGCCATTATTCTTTATCCTATTTCCTGGTTCCCGGAAGAAATACGCCGGGATCTTCGAAAATACAGCTCTATTTTGACCTATTGTAAGAAACGCCATACGGAAAGATCAAGCATTTGCCGAGAAACCAGACATACCCGGAATACCCCTTTTTATCTTCTCAAATACAAAAAGAGATTTGCGAACAATCGGAGCAGCAAAAATATAAGATGAAATGATTAACAAAGGCATCTTCTGATTTGCATTGACAATAGGTCGGTCAGCCGATATGATATGCATAAGAAACCTGGAGGGGGATAATATAATGAACCTCAAAACATTGTTAGAGAAAAAGAATATGTCTATGTATCGGCTGTCACAGCTGAGCGGAGTTCCAAGAACCACTGTAATCGATATCTGTTCAGGAAAAAGCTCAATTGAAGGCTGTAACGCCATAACCGTTTATCGTCTCTCACAGGCACTGGGCTGCAAAATGGAGGACCTTATGAAGACAGCTACGGCAAAATATGACAGACGAACCGGACTTCCCAAAGATAAATCTTATCTCGAAAAGGGGCTTCCTCCTTATCTTGAAAAATCTCTGAACGCAATGAAGCGCAGTTGGAAGATAGAAGACAGCGGTAAACCAGACATACACTGGGACGTTCATTGGTGTGAATTATATGCAGATATTAATTCTGCTGAAAATGAACAAAGCATCTCGAAAAAGCAAGCAGATTATTTGCGGTGCAAGTATTTGAAAACGGAGAAAAATAATGATTGATTTTACAGATATGCCTGTGATTTGCAGAAGACATTTTACAAGACAATACTTGCTGAACGCAAAGAAAAAATATTGGATCACTCATTGCGGCTTCTTCAGAAGAATGAATAACACAAATCGGCGCTGCACGCCAAAAGGGTGTGCAGCG
>OMUU01000097.1 GCA_900314295.1 uncultured Lachnospiraceae bacterium
CAATTTTATCACCGATCTTCAGAGGCACGCCGCCGCCGAATCCGATAATTCTGCCGTTATTCATAGACTCAAGTCCGTAAAAAGTCCCGCCGGGCTGTATCAATTCATGCACCTGCATCGTTGACATCTTCACAGCAACCGCCGTATAGGCCTTCTGGGTCGCAACCTCATAGCTGACAAGAAAAGCGTCCTCCATCACATGAACCGCTATCGGATTACCGTGCGCGTCGTCTACCGCGATCACACACGCCAAGCCCTTCTGCCTCGCATATTCCTCTACCCGGTCCATAAGCATTTTCGCCGTCTTCAGCGATATGCTCCCTCTGACCTGACTCACGATATTTTCCGTCATTCTGTTCTGATCCATACTTTCACCCCGGGATATCTACCGGATTGCACAGGTGCAAGGCACAAGGCATTCCACTTCTTCTACATTATATATGGTATATAAACCGTCATATGAGAAACAGTGCCACAAACCGCACAAGTCCGAGCACATCGCGGATTTTTTATCCCGCTGCAGCAGCACTCACTGCACAGACTTCTGCATTTCATCTCAAGTATACGAGTATCAACTCGAAATGTCAATAAAACCACAAAAATCCACTAAACTATCCACATCTGAGAATTCTACATCAACAAATTTTGACTAAAACGCCTGGTATGTGGCGTTCGTCCAACCGCACCTTCCAGCGGGTGTATTCCATGTCTCCCAGCCAATTACCATACAGACAGCCCACTGCTGTTACGGATGGTACTTTCCCTTTTGTTTTTACCATTCATCTGTCAGAAATTAAATCCGGATGGTAACTATTCCAGACAAATACCATCCCAAACTCTCCATAACCATTTTCGATGGTACTTCTGCCTCCGTTTTTACCATTCGTCTGCCAGAAATTGAATCTGGATGGTAACTACTCCAGACAAATACCTTCCAAAATTGTCAGCTGCCATTTCTGATGGTACATCCACTACTGCTATTACCATCCCGTTGCCAAATCACGAATTATGATGGTAAACCTCTCAAGACAAATACCATCCAGATTACCTACTGCCGTTACGGATAGTACTTTCATCACCACTTTGCCCATCTCTCGCCAACGAGCTAAAACACGATGCCCGAGTTTTATCTTGCTATTGCGACGCTCGCCGCACACGAATACTTCGCATTCGGCTGCGGCTCACTATTCGCGTAAAAAAGGCAGAGCTCCCACTCTTCTGCCGCCTTTTCAGGTCGGCAAAACCAGTGTGAAATCTCTGCTTTTCAAACGCACAGAAATAATGCTTCAGATTACAAAGTCCCAGTAGGTATCCTTGTCAGTTCCCTGCGACGGGCCGTGCGTATATTCCAGCTCCGGCGCTCTTGCGCTGACCTTCATATCCGCGGGTACCGAGCGGACCACGAAGGTATTGCCGCCGATGGTCACGTTGTCGCCGATGACCGTATTCCCTCCGAGAACCGATGTGCCGGAATAAATCGTGACATTGTTGCCGATCGTAGGATGTCTCTTCACGCCCTTCAGCGCCTGACCCTTTCTGGTAGACAGTCCGCCGAGCGTGACTCCCTGGTAGATCTTCACGTGATCCCCGATCTCCGTCGTCTCCCCGATGACGATACCTGTTCCGTGATCAATGAAAAAATACTTCCCGACGGTCGCGCCCGGATGGATATCAATTCCGGTTTTTCCGTGCGCATATTCTGTCATAATACGCGGAATCAGCGGAACCTTCAGATTCCACAATTCATGCGCAATGCGATACGTAGAAATGGCAAATAGCCCCGGATAGCTCAGGATAATTTCATCAAAGCTGTATGCTGCCGGATCTCCTTCATAAAAAGCCTGAATATCGGTGGCAAGTATTTCACGAAGATCCGGAAGCTTTTCCAGAAACGCCTCGACGATCTTCTCCGCCTTCTGCGTCAGGACAGACCGCTCGCAGTCCTCACAGATCTCCAGCGTTCCGAGAGCGATCGCCACCTGTTTTGTCAGATGATACTGTACAAACTCAATTTTTTCTCCGACAATATATCTGGCATACTCCGCCCGCACCCGGGTATTGTCGTAATATCCCGGAAAAAGAATTTCGCGCACCTTTTCCAGAATATCAATCAGAGTCTCCCTGTTCAGAATATTCGTCACGTTCAGCCGGGTGCTGATCGGATATTCCTGATAGCTCTTCAACATCTCGTTGACAAGTGCTTCCGTCTTCTCATTTGTGGTATTTTTATTCTGCATGAACTTATCCAGTTCCTTTGTCATATCTGTAACCTTCTCATCCATAGGGCGTCCCCTCCCGGTTTTTTTATAAATTCACACTTTATCCTTCATCGCTTCTGCATTGATTTCCGTGATTTTCTTCAACGATTCTGTATACGACGATCCGGCGATTCCGTATTCCATTACAATCACAGTACGCTTTCAACTATAACATCTTTCAGACAGCAAGTGAACCTGTTCTTCGCATTTTCCTTTATGCGGGTCGCACGCTCCATAAATGGCAATGCTCTTTCTGTTTTCCCGCAAACTGTATAAGCTGCCGGCTGTCCCGTGTATTGCTCCGCACTCTCCACTCCCGCTATTGTCAACCTTATTCCGGAATGCTATATTGTAAACGACACTGCAAGCGAAATATACCGGAGGATAATTATTAAATGAAGAATTTACTCGTAGCCCAGTCCGGCGGACCTACATCTGCCATCAACGCGACCCTTGCCGGAATCATCAGCTGTGCACAGATTTCAGACCAGATCGACAACATCTACGGCGCTGTGAACGGAATAGAAGGCGTAATGGAGGAAAATTTCATCGACCTCCGCGATAAGATCAATAATTCCGAAGCCCTTCAGCTCCTGTGCCAGACACCGGCCGCAGCGCTCGGCTCCTGCCGCCTGAAGCTGAACGACCAGGCGCAGCTCGCCAGAATCATCGAGGTTCTTCAGAAGAACTCCATCTCATATTTTATCTATATCGGCGGCAACGATTCCATGGACACCATCGCCAAGCTCTCCCTGTACTGCCGCGTGCACAACATCACAGGAATCTCCATCATGGGTGCACCGAAGACCATCGACAACGATCTCTGCGGCACGGACCACTGCCCCGGATTCGGATCCGCGGCAAAATATATCGCCACCACCTTCTCAGAGCTCGAGCGTGACTGCCATGTATACGCCAGAAAAGCCGTCACCATCGTCGAGGTGATGGGCAGAAACGCAGGATGGCTCACCGCTGCTTCCGCCCTCTCCCGTCTGAACGGCGGAAAGGGTCCGGACCTGATCTACCTCTGCGAGAGTCCCTTTTACCCCGAATCCTTTATCCGCGATGTACAGCAGAAGCTCTCCGAGGAGGACGCTGTGCTGATTGCCGTCAGCGAAGGCGTAAAACTACCGGACGGGAAATATGTCTCCGAGATCGTCCAGCCTCAGGCGACAGACAACTTCGGACATTCCTATATCGCAGGAGCTTCCTCTGTCCTCGAGACACTGGTTCGCAACAAGATCGGCTGCAAGGTCCGTTCCATCGAGCTGAACCTCATGCAGCGCTGCGCCTCCCACCTTCAGAGCGCAACCGACGAAGATGAATCGCGTATGGTCGGAATGAAGGCTGTACAGGCAGCTCTCAACGGCGAAAGCGGCAAAATGGCTTCCATCATCCGCACCTCCGACAAGCCCTACCGTGTAACCTATGGCCTTGTCGATATCGATGTCGCCGCAAATGCCGAGAAAAAGGTTCCCGCGGACTGGATCAGCGAGTCCGGCAACGATGTGACACAGAAAATGATCGATTACCTGACACCGCTGATACAAGGCGAAAGCCGTATCACATGGAAAAACGGCATACCGGAAACCATGGTTCTGTACTGATATCTCTGTACTGATATCTCTGTATTGATATCAATATACAGATCTCCATGCACGGACATTAATGTACGCATACCAATATAAAAACTCCCATTGTTCAGAGAAGCCATCAAACGGTGCTGCCTCTGAACAATGGATTTTAACATCATTTTCTTCTAATCAGACGGCATCAATTTTTTTCTTCTTATAATGAAACCGCTATTTTCGTCATTTCCTCCGGTGTCTCCCGCATATCATGGGACATCCAAAGCAGCAGACAGGAATAGATGCCGCCGATCCGGTAGGCCATCCGGTATTTTTCTGTATTAATCTGCGGCATCTGATACCTCTCCGTTTTATGACAGGGCATCCGTTTTTTCTCCGCATTTATGCCTTCATCAGGTTCTGCAGCGGATGCCTTTTCAGCATTCTGCGTGCTTACAGCCCTGTCCGGAATCTCATCAAAATGAAAATACTCTCTCAGAACATCCAGAAGCTGCCCGGATAACCCGGCCCTGTAGAGCAGAAGCATCTTCTCCCGGTTGTCATAAAACGCCTGGAAAACCGGACGGATAAACGAAGCAAAATCTGTTCGAAGCAGTTCCCTGTCTCCTTCCGCCTCCCCCAGCATCCGTGCCAGTGCGCATCGCAGAACGTCATCCTTTGAACCGAAATGGCGGTAAAACGTCGCTCTGTGCACTCCTGCCCTTTCCGCGATTTCCCCGATGGAAATATCCCGATAATTCTTTGTTTGCATAAGCTGCAGCAGTGCCTCTGTCAGATAACTCTGTATCAGATTGTGATCCAGATCTTTTCTCCTCAAGAAAGCGACACCTCCCTTCAAATGTTGCAGTTTCATCCTTCCTGGAAAAAATCCGTTGAAAATAACGACATCTGTCGCTATCATCAAATATGAATCATCGAATGGACATCTGTCAAGATTATCACAAGATATCTGGAGGTAACTGAATGAAAGAACTATTAATCCTTTTGTTTCTGGCTCTTCTGGCCAGCTCCTGCGGTTTCCGCAAATATGTATGGTTCATATCCCTCGGATACGGAGCTGCGATCGCCCTCATCGGCGTCGGTCTTCTATTCCTCTTTTCCGGAAGTCTCACCATCGGATCCGCCCTGCAATGCGTCCTGTTCGTCGTCTACGGCTGCCGGCTCGCCGGATACCTTGCGTACCGCGATCTGAAAACCGCCTATACCCGCCGCATGAAGGGAGAGGTAAAAACGGACGAAGGAATCTCCTTCGCGGCAAAAGCCGGTATCTGGATTTCCGCGGCCGTTCTCTACGTTCTGCAGACCTCCCCTGTCCTGTTCCGTCTGAAGAACAACAAGGGAACGGATGCTCTCTGCCTGATCGGATTCCTCATCTCTCTTACCGGTCTGATTCTGGAGACGACTGCAGATCTCCAGAAAAACAAAGCCAAAAAAAGAAACCCGCGCCGTTTTGTCGACACAGGTCTCTTCCGCCTTGTGCGCTGCCCCAATTATTTTGGAGAGATGGTCTTCTGGACCGGAGTCTTCCTTTCCGGCCTGAACGTATACCATACAGCTGCCGAATGGATCTGCTCCATTCTCGGCTATGCCGGAATCATCTATGTGATGTTCGGCGGAGCGCGCCGCCTGGAAATCCGTCAGGACAAGAATTACGGAGATGACCCGGAGTACCGGAAATATAAATCCACGACTCCGATCATGATTCCGTTTCTTCCCCTCTACTCGGTGAAGGAGCATAAATGGCTGGTCGCATGATGCAGAACAATACGAACATCCCGGAAGGATTCAGCCTGTCGATGGCGCTGGCAGACTGCATCCCCGTTCTCTTTTTCAGCATCGGCTCCGCTGTTCTCGCGTACCGCTTTCCAAGTCCGCTCTTCCGGTTCGGCACGGTTCTGGTCATCCTCGCAGGTTCGATGAAGGCGTTGTGGAAGTTTGTCATCGCACTGAAAAAAATCGATGCCCCGTTTCTCAGCCGGCAGATGCGTTTCCTTATGCCTGCCGGATTTGTCCTCATGCTTCTGGCGCTCGCTGTAGACCACAGCCGCTGGTCCGCGTCAGCGGTTCTTCGTCATGTGACACGCTTTCCATCCTGCATCTTTTTCCTGGCAGGCGCCGCCGGTATCCTGCTGCTGTGCTGGTTTGCCAAACACCTGAACGGCAGAGACGCACGCTCAAACTGGAAGGAACAGATGGTAAACGGAATCACCCAGCTCTGCTTTCTGCTGGGGATTCTGCTCTGACACAAAGGCAGAAATCCTTGATCCCGAGGATTTCTGCCTTTATATTTCTAACTAAAACTTCCCATAC
>OMUU01000043.1 GCA_900314295.1 uncultured Lachnospiraceae bacterium
CGCACGTATTTCTACGTGCGGCGGCCCCGTTTTTGAGAACCTGTGATTCTCTCCCGTTTAATTTTCCTTCGTAAACCAGCTGTACTGATATGCATAGGTCTTGCTCAGAACCTTATGCGTGCTGGAATTTGACTGAACGGCAACCTGAATCATGCTGTTTTCGTTCAGCTCTTTGTTGTTCACCATCAGTGTGTGGTCATTCACATAGATCGTATCTTTATCCAGTTCCCCGTCAATGACAACCTTGCACGACTGCGTAAAATTCGTGCCGTCGATATAATAGGTGCCGTTTGCCAGCTTTGTAATTCCCGTAACCGTGATGGGTTTTACCCCCAGCTTCAGATCCGTCTTCTGGAACGGATTTTTCTTCCCATATACATATCGTTTTCCATACAGAATATCATACTGCAGCGCCTGCATATCAAACGTATAGCTCTCGCTGTTCTGCATGGTCTGCTGGTAACGGAACATCACTCCGTCATGAATATCCAGCTTTGCGAAAATATCGGCCACCGCCTGATAAGCCGCGATATCCTTGTGCTCCTTCTCCAGACCGATGTTGTCCCACAGCAGATAATTGGTCTGGTAAATCGAGCCCTCCTTCAGGTCTTCATCGGATAGACCCATGGTAGGCAGATGATCGCCATAGAACAGGATGACGGTCGGGTCCCCGCGGTCACTGATATCCTGAATCAGATCGGCCACAAACTGGTCCTCCTCATGCAGCTGGTTCACGTAATATTCCCATGCTGCATTTTCAGCGTCCGTCACCGTTCCGGAGACTTTAATTTTCGGATTTGCGATTACATGCTCCGAAGGATACGATCCATGGGGCTGCACAGAGACCGTAAAAACAAAATCCTTCCCCGATGTTGCGTCCAACGCGTCATTGATCGGAGAAATCAGGTTCTCATCCCGCATCCACCCGTTCTCATTCACATCATTCTGTGTATTCATGTATTCGCCGGATGTAAAGGTATCAAATCCGAGATTCGCGTACACCTTGCGGCGGCTGTAGAAATTCGCTTCGTTGTCATGAACGGCATGCGCTCCATATCCGAGATTTTTCAAAACCGTAGCCGCACTCTCACAGGTTTCATCCTTCAAAACGCTCTTATAAGGATATTCCCCGGCGCCAAAAAAGCGCATGCTCATGCCTGTCAGCGTCTCGAACTCGGTATTTACTGTTCCGGCTCCCACAACCGGAACCTGATACAGACCGGAGGTATATTCTTTTTCCAGCTTGTGCCAGTTCGGAAGCGGATCCTCTGAAAAGGTGAGGTTCTTCATTCTGGTAGGATCAAAAAACGTCTCACACTGCACAATGATCACATTCGGAAGCTTCTCTATATCCGCCGTCGTCGTCTGCGTATCCTTCTCATCAGCAATGATTTCATCGATCATTACCCTGGAATAATTATCCGGTTTGTCGATGCCGGTATCCAGCACCGTGACGGTCAGACAATACGGAAAACCATAGTCTTCATATGCATAGGCGATGTTCTCAAAATACGACGACAGCAAACGGATGTTTACCAGACCTTTTGTCAGTCCCCAGAATCCGAAGCAGGAGAGTACGATGCCGATCAAAACCGGAATTCTGTGCATTTTCCCGCGAAAGCGCGGTGCCCGGAAAATCAAAATCACGAGACCCACCAGAACAGCGATTACAAAAGCATATAAAAAACCGATCTGCCACCCGGCCAGATATTTCGAAAGTACAGACGCCCCTTCGCTCATGGTCGTCAGGTCCGGTCCGGTCAGTGGCGTCACGCGATTTGCCAGAAGAATGCCGTTGCTGATTCCCAGCAGCATCCAGAAAACCGCAATCAGAATCCGCCAGAAGATTCTGTTCCGAAACAGAAAGACAATAAGCGTGCTCAGATAGATCAGCAGAGTGTTATAGAGGAACACCTTCGTGTGATCATCCAGAAATCTTGCCGCTTCTGCAAAAGAATGCCGCGCCATGGCCTCGATCAGAAAATAACCGAAAAAAACCGCCGCATAATGAAAGAGAAGTGCATACCGGTTCAGAAACTTCACCAGCTCCGGATGTCTCGGCGGCTTCGGCTCCGGTCTGAAAACCTTTGATAAGAGATTCTGCACCTTTCCAAATGCTTCCTTATTGTGAATATCCATAGGATTTCATTCTCCCCTGAAACCTCTTCTGCGTTTCTTTACACAGAAGTTAAATACCATTTACAAAAACAACAAAGAATCATACCAGCTTTTCAAATATTTGTCGATGCGCGAATTCCCGAAAAACAAGTCAAAGATCGAAGAATATCTGTTTAATTTCCATGCTGCACATCCCGCAGCCCCAAAATCCTGCTCACTCGCATAACCGGCTACGCAAGCTTTCCTTCTTCTACCCAAGCGCGTTATTGTTCACGCGCCACCTAAAACGGCTAAGATTTTACAGTACCTTTGCCTGAGCATTACTGGCTGTTAAAAGTTTTATCCGTGAATTCTTCAAGAAGTGGATTGCGAGGACT
>OMUU01000164.1 GCA_900314295.1 uncultured Lachnospiraceae bacterium
TTCAGCGTGTATAAGTGGATATTTACTTGTGAACAAACTGACATTATATCCACTTTATCCACACCACTGCTCAAACAACTGTTCTCGTGTTGATAAATTTCATATTTTAGTTTAATATAAAAGAGGTGTTTTGTCTTCTTTTTTCGGCAACATGAAACAGGTCCGCCGATATCGATAGCAAAGAAGAAATATAATCAACAGCAGAGGTTATGATGAGCATTATCGAAGAAAAATGGGATCAGATTCTGGAACGTGTAAAGGAAGAGCATGAACTCGGAGAAGTATCCTTTAAAACGTGGATCAAGCCCCTTAAGGTATACAAGGTAGACGGTCATGATGTTACCATTCTTGTTCCATCCGAACAGGTTGGTCTTGATTATGTATCCAAGAAATACAAGCTTCCAATTAAGGCTGCTATCGGCGAACTGACCGGAATGGACTGTGAGATTTATTTTATTCTTCCCCAGGACGCAGAAAAAACCGAAGCACAGAAGCAGGTGAAGAATGAATCCATTCTCGCCGGACTGAATCCGAAATATACCTTCGATACCTTTGTCGTTGGTAAGAACAACCAGTTTGCTCACGCAGCTTCTCTTGCTGTTGCCGAATCCCCCGGAACGGTGTACAACCCCCTGTTCTTATACGGAGGCGTGGGACTCGGAAAAACCCATCTGATGAATTCCATCGCACACTTCATCCTTGAGAATAACCCATCGATGAAGATTGTCTACGTCACCAGCGAAGAATTCACAAACGAGGTCATCGAGGCGATTCGTGCCGGTAGCAGCACAGCACTTACTAAGTTCCGCGAAAAGTATCGAAATGTGGATGTACTCCTTATCGATGATATCCAGTTTATCATCGGAAAGGAATCCACACAGGAGGAGTTCTTCCACACCTTTAATGCCCTGCACTCGGCCGGAAAACAGATCATTATTTCGTCCGATCGTCCTCCGAAGGACATGGATGTCCTGGAAGAGAGAATCCGTTCCCGGTTTGAGTGGGGTCTGATGGCAGATATCCAGAGTCCCGATTATGAGACACGAATGGCTATTCTCCGCAAGAAGCAGGAACTTGACGGTTCCAACGTCAGCAATGAGGTTCTCGAATATATCGCCAGCAATGTCAAGGCAAATATCCGTGAGCTTGAAGGTTCCCTGAACAAGGTCATTGCCATGGCAAACCTTGAGCAGAAAGAGATCAATCTTGATCTGGCTCAGAACGTATTAAAGGATATTATATCGCCGAATGAAAAGAGGGTTGTTACTCCGGAATATATCATCGACATTGTGGCCGAACAGTTCAATATCACGCCGGAAGAGATTAAAAGCTCTGTGAAATCCCGAAGAATTTCTTATCCAAGGCAGATTGTCATGTACCTCTGCCGCACGATGACATCCAATAATTTACAGGCTATCGCAGAGAGTATTGGCGTTCAGAACCATACGACGATTATGTACGGCATCAACAAAATCGAAAAGGATTATAAAACCAAGCCTGACACGAAGGAGGTCATTGATCTCTTGAAGAAGAAGATTTCTCCGGAGGGCTGATGAGGTTCTCCGTCGCACAGGAGTTTCTTCTATATATATAGTGTTCCTGATCCATCTATCCACAAGTTATAGACGATGTGGATAAAAACAGGGTTGAGAAATGTGGATAAAATTCTATTTACATGATTCTGACATATCCTTTTGGCGATACTGACAGACTTATGATCCTCCTTTTTCCGCGTTTTTTCGCGCAAAAAGGGAGTTTTCCACATTTCAACCTCCCCTAAGACGAAGTCGAAGAATTTTTTTATTTATTCTTTTCTATCTTTCCCGTTATCAGGGCACGGGAATGTCAGTATCACACAGGCATACCGAAAGGAGTCGCAGAGATAATGAAGCTCGTTTTTAATCAGGCAGATCTTGCAGACAGCGTAAGTATTGTTATGAAAGCTGTACCTTCGAAGACAACCATGCCGATTCTGCAGTGCATCATGATTGAAGCTACGTTCAATCAAATCAAGTTTACGGCCAATGATATGGAACTTGGTATCGAGACTATCGTAAAAGGAGAAATTGAGGAAAAGGGAAAAATTGCTCTTGATGCCAAAATTTTCTCTGACATCATTCGTAAACTCCCAAACAGCAGGGTGTGCATTGAAACGGATGAAAATGATGTTGCAACGATTACCTGTGAAAAAGCCAAATTCAGTATTCCGGGAAAACCCGGAGATGATTTTGCATATCTTCCGGTAATTGAGAGAAATGACTTTATTTCCATTTCACAGTTTTCACTGAGAGAGGTGATCCGCCAGACAATTTTCTCGATTGCTGTTAATGAGAATAATAAGTTGATGACCGGTGAGCTGTTTGAAATCCGGAATCATGTACTGAAGGTTGTTTCTCTCGACGGACACAGAATTGCCATCCGAAATCTTGAGCTGACCGGAGAGTGTCCGGATCAGAAGGTGGTGGTACCGGGAAAGACATTGAACGAGATCAGCAAGATTCTTTCCGGCGAAATGGATGATATGGTAAATATCTATTTTGCCGAGAATTACCTGCTGTTTGAATTCAGTGATACCATTGTGCTGTCGCGGCTGATCGACGGAGAATATTTCCGGATTGATCAGATGCTGTCCAGTGATTATGAGACAAAAATCACGATTAACCGGCAGGAGTTCATGGACTGTATCGACCGTGCAACACTTCTGGTGCGCGAGAGCGATAAGATGCCGGTGATCATTGATGTTACAGATGGGCAGATGGAGCTGAGGATAGATTCTTCGATCGGATCCATGGACGAGGAAATCGACATCGAGAAGACCGGGAAGGACATTATCATCGGTTTCAACCCGAAATTCCTTTTGGATGCCCTTCGTGTGATTGATGACGAAAGCATCTCCATTTACTTTGTGAATGCAAAGGCTCCCTGCTTTATCAGGGATGAAAAGGAATCCTATATCTATCTGATTCTTCCGGTAAACATCAACGTGAACAACCGCTGATATGAGATATTGAGGCAGGAGAAATGGACAAAATTACGATTAAAGACGATTTTATCAAGCTCGGTCAGGCGATGAAGCTGGCCGGTCTTGTAGACGAAGGTGTGGAAGCAAAGATCGCGATACAGAATGGCGAGGTTGCGGTAAACGGAGAGACAGAGACCCGAAGGGGACGAAAGCTCACCGACGGAGACGTTTTTTCCTTCGACGGCAAAGATGTTGTGGTGACCAGAGTAGAAGTATAATCCGGAAAAATGTACGTAGAATCACTGGAGCTTAAAAATTACAGAAATTATGACCGGATTTCTCTTCACTTTGACCGGGAGACAAATGTTCTGTACGGAGACAACGCGCAGGGAAAGACGAATATACTGGAGGCGATCCAGCTTGCGGCGACGACGAAGTCTCACAGGGGAAGCTATGATCGGGAAATGATCCGTTTCGGCGAAGATGAGGCGCATCTGCGCCTCGTCTTCCGACGAAATGAGGTGTCTCACAGAATTGATATGCACCTGAAGAAGAGCGGGAAAAAGGGAGTGGCGATCGACGGAATTCCGATTCGAAAGGCGTCAGAGCTCTTCGGTATGATCAGTGTGGTCTTTTTTTCTCCGGAGGACCTGAATATTATAAAAAACGGTCCAAGTGAACGGAGAAGGTTTATGGACAGCGAGCTGTGTCAGCTGGACAAGGTTTACTATACCGATCTGACAGAGCTGAACAGAATCCTTACTCAGAGAAATGCACTGCTGAAGGATATTCCTTTTCACCCGTATCTGGAGCAGACGCTGGATGTATGGGATGAGCAGCTAATCCGTCGCGGCATTCCCATTATCGAGTCGAGAAGAGCCTTTATCGGACATCTGAATGATATCATCGGAAAAATCCACGCAAATCTCACAAATGGTAGGGAAAATATTGAAATTATTTATGAGCCGAATGTCGAAGTGTCAAATTTCAAAGAGATGGTTGCCGGAAGCCGGTTAAAGGATCTAAAAATGAAGACCTCTACGGTGGGACCGCACCGGGATGATTTCAGAGTAAATATAAACGGAGTGGATATCCGGCATTATGGTTCTCAGGGGCAGCAGAGAAGTGCCGCTCTTTCGCTTAAATTATCTGAGATTTATCTTGTAAAGGAGTCAGTCGGGGATACGCCCGTGCTTTTGCTTGATGATGTGCTGTCTGAGCTGGACAGCAGCAGACAGGCGATGCTCCTGAAGCGAATGGATGAAGCGCAGACGTTTATCACCTGCACAGGAATGGATGAACTGATCGAGAATCATTTTTCGGTAAACAGGGCTTTTCACATCGTGAATGGTACAGTTGAGAATCAGGAGGACGTATGGAAACAGAATCAACCGTTGTGACAAATGAATATGGAGCTGATCAGATTCAGATTCTGGAAGGACTGGAAGCCGTAAGAAAACGTCCCGGTATGTATATTGGAACTACATCCTCCAGAGGATTGCACCATCTGGTTTATGAAATTGTCGATAATTCGGTGGATGAAGCGCTCGCCGGGTACTGCACGCACATTGAGGTGACGATCAATCCGGACAATTCCATTACGGTCATTGATGACGGGCGTGGAATACCGGTCGGCATTAACCATAAAGCCGGAATTCCTGCGGTAGAGGTTGTATTTACTGTTCTTCACGCGGGAGGAAAGTTCGGCGGCGGAGGATATAAGGTATCCGGAGGGCTTCACGGAGTGGGAGCCTCTGTCGTGAATGCCCTTTCCGACTGGCTGGAAGTTCAGATTTACCACCAGGGTAAGGTTTATAAGCAGAGATATGAGCGCGGAAAAACCATGTACAAGCTCAAGGTCGTCGGAGAATGCGATCCGGAAAAAACCGGCACGCGCGTTGATTTTAAACCGGATGAGACGATCTTTGAGGATACCGTCTATGATTTCAACACTCTGAAGACAAGGCTCCGTGAGACAGCCTTTTTGACAAAGGGGCTGAAAATCACTCTCCGAGACAAGAGGGAGGGGATGGAGCAGGAGAAGGTCTTCCACTACGAGGGAGGAATCAAGGAATTTGTCCAGTATCTGAATCGGAGTGCTGAGGTTCTTTATCCGGATATCATGTACTTTGAGGGAATTCAGAACGGTGTCATGGTTGAGGTATCCATGCAGCACAATGATTCCTACAATGAGACCGTGTACGGGTTCGTGAATAATATCCTGACTCCGGAAGGCGGCATGCACATCGTTGGTTTTCGTCAGGCAATTACCAGAACCTTTAACGATTACGGACGAAAGATGAAGCTGTTGAAGGACAGCGATGAAAATCTTACGGGGGAGGATATCCGTGAGGGACTTACCGCGATTGTCAGCGTGAAGATCGAGGATCCGCAGTTTGAGGGACAGACGAAGCAGAAGCTGGGAAACAGTGAGGCCAGAGGTGCGGTTGATGCCGTAGTCAGCCAGCAGCTTTCTGTATATCTGGAACAGCATCCGGATGTAGGCAAGATCATCATTGAGAAATCCGTGATTTCCCAGCGAGCCAGAGAGGCTGCCCGAAAGGCAAGGGAGCTTACCCGTCGGAAAACAGCTCTCGACGGTCTTGCGCTTCCCGGAAAGCTGGCGGATTGTTCCGACAAGGATCCGAAGAACTGTGAGATCTTTATTGTTGAGGGAGATTCCGCCGGAGGCTCGGCAAAATCGGCGAGAAATAGAAAGACGCAGGCAATTCTTCCCCTCCGTGGAAAGATTTTGAATGTCGAGAAGGCAAGACTGGACCGGATCTACGGGAATGCCGAGATCCGCTCCATGATCACGGCGTTCGGAACGGGAATTCACGAGGATTTTGACATCACAAAGCTCCGTTATGACAAAATTATCATCATGACGGATGCCGATGTGGACGGCGCGCATATAGCGACTCTTATGTTGACCTTCCTGTACCGGTTTATGCCCGAGCTGATCAAGCAGGGACATGTGTATCTGGCAAAGCCTCCGCTGTATAAGATCGAGAAAAATAAAAAGGTCTGGTATGCCTACAGCGATGATGAGCTGAACAAGATCATGAATGAAATCGGCAGAGATGCATCGAATAAGATTCAGCGTTACAAAGGACTCGGAGAGATGGATGCCGATCAGCTCTGGGAGACGACCATGGATCCGGAGAACCGAATCCTGCTCCGTGTGAATATGGACGAGGATGAATCTTCTGAGATTGATCTGACCTTTACGACATTGATGGGAGATAAGGTGGAACCGCGCCGTGAGTTTATAGAGGAGCGGGCAAAGGATGTGCAGAATCTGGATATTTGACAGGATATTCCGGAAATTATTCTCATCCGCTGTCCGGAAATTCCGGAAAATGGATGGTACGCAAACCGCGAGCACATTTTTTTAATGTTGCGCAGGCAGATAGAAGAAGCAGAAAATAACGGCAGACAGCTGTCTCAAAAGAAAGGCACATGAAAATGGATGATAAAGTCTTCGATCGAATCGAGGAAGTAGACCTCAAGAAGAAAATGGAAGATTCCTACATCGATTACGCGATGAGTGTAATTGCATCACGGGCTCTTCCGGATGTACGCGACGGTCTGAAACCGGTGCAGAGAAGAATCCTCTATTCCATGATTGAATTAAATAACGGACCCGACAAGCCTCATAGAAAATGTGCGCGTATTGTCGGTGATACAATGGGAAAATATCATCCGCACGGAGACTCTTCTATCTACGGAGCTCTTGTTACAATGGCACAGGACTGGAACATGCGGTATACCCTTGTCGATGGTCACGGCAATTTCGGTTCGGTCGACGGAGATGGAGCTGCGGCAATGCGTTATACAGAAGCAAGGCTGAGCAAGATCTCGATGGAGATGGTCCGGGATATGAACAAGGATACGGTTGATTTCGTTCCGAACTTTGATGATACCGAGAAGGAACCCACCGTACTTCCGGCCAGAATACCGAATCTTCTGATCAACGGTGCATCGGGGATTGCTGTCGGCATGGCGACAAATATTCCAACCCATAATCTGCGTGAAGTCGTCGGGGCCGTAGTCAAAATCATCAATAATCAGATCGAAGAAGACAGAGAAACCTCACTTGAGGAGGTTATGCAGATTATCAAGGGACCGGATTTTCCGACCGGTGCCGAGATTCTCGGTGTGCGTGGAATTGAGGAAGCCTACCGGACCGGACGTGGAAAGATCCGCGTCCGCGCGATTACAAATATCGAGACGCTGCCCAGCGGGAAGAGTCAGATCATCGTCACCGAGCTTCCGTATATGGTGAACAAGGCAAGACTCATTGAGAAAATCGCTGAGCTTGTCCGTGACAAGAAGATCGACGGGATCACGGGTATCAATGACCATTCCAACCGAGAAGGAATGCGAATTGTAATAGATCTCCGGCGCGACGCAAACGCGAATGTTATCTTAAATCAGCTTTATAAGCATACGCAGCTTCAGGATACGTTCGGTGTTATTATGCTTGCTCTTGTGGATAATCAGCCGAAGGTCCTGAACCTTCTTGACATGCTGAAGTATTATCTGCAGCATCAGGAAGAGGTTGTTCGGAGAAGAACACAGTACGACCTGAATAAGGCGCAGGAAAGAGCACATATCCTGGAAGGACTCCTGAAGGCTCTTGATATTATCGATGAAGTGATTCATACCATCCGGGCATCCGCAAATACCGCAGAAGCAAAGGCTAATCTGATTTCCAAGTTCGGATTCACCGATCCACAGGCACAGGCGATTGTTGATATGCGTCTGAGAACGCTTACCGGTTTGGAAAGAGAGAAGCTGCAGGCGGAATATGATGAGCTGCAGGCAAAAATCATCGAGTACAAGAAGATTCTGGGAGACAGAAAGCTCCTTCTCGGAGTAATTCGTGATGAGATCAGTGAAATTGCGGAGAAATACGGCGATGACCGCCGGACAAGAATCGGATATGATGTCTATGATATTTCAACCGAGGATCTGATTCCGCAGGAGAATACCGTAATTACGATGTCGCGGCTTGGATATATCAAGAGAATGTCGCCGGACAACTTCCACAGCCAGAACCGGGGCGGCAAGGGAATCAAAGGCATGCAGACCCTCGACAACGACTATATAGAGGATCTATTCATGACCATGTCTCATGATTATCTGATGTTCTTTACGAATATGGGACGTGCTTATACCTTAAAGGCATACGAAATTCCGGAGGCGGGAAGAACGGCAAGAGGAACGGCAATCGTCAATCTTCTTCAACTGCTTCCCGATGAAAAAATAACTGCCGTCATTGCAATCTCTGAATTTCGAGAGGACCAGTACATTTTTATGGCGACCAAGAAGGGAATTGTCAAGAAGACTCCCGTGCCGGCGTTCCGCCATATGAGAAAGACCGGTCTTGCCGCAATTACGTTAAATGAAGGCGACGATTTGATTGAAGTGAAATACACCGATGGAACACAGGATGTGATTCTGGCAACAAGGGACGGCATGTCCATCCGATTCAATGAAAAGGATGTGCGTCCGACCGGAAGAGGATCTATGGGAGTGCGGGGCATTTCGCTTCGAAACGGAGATGAAGTAGTTGCCATGCAGATTCGTCAGCAGGGAGAATATCTGCTCTTTGTGACCGAAAACGGAATCGGCAAGCGCACCTTATTTGACGATTTCCGCATTCAGACAAGAGGCGGCATCGGAATCAAAGCGATCAATCTTAGAGAAAATACAGGAAAACTGATCGGTATGAAGGCTGTGAACAGCGAGGATGAGATCATGCTGATCACAAAGGGAGGTATTATCATCCGTACTCCCGTGAAGGGAATCTCTGTCTTAAAACGCAGCGCAACCGGGGTAAAGATTATGGATGTCATGGATTCTGTGGCAGGAATTGCCAAGGTTGTCGGGGAGGATGAAGAGGACGATAATATGTCTGATGAAGGATATGATGAGATTTCGGGTGATAATACATCCGCCGAAATTTCCAGTGAGACTTCGTATGATGAGTCTGATGAAACTTCCGGAGAGATTCTGAAGGATAATATTTCCGGCACAATTTCAGAGGATGATCGGAAAGAGTGAGGGATGGAATATGAGAAATATTGATGTCCGTAAAGTAACAGAAGCAGTGAAGGATATGTGCATTTCCGTCAATTATGAGCTTTCCGATGACATGAAGGAATGCATGAAGTCTTCCGTGGATAAGGAGCAGTCCCCGCTTGGAAAAAAGATACTGAATCAGCTTCAGGAAAATTTGAAAATTGCGAAGGAGGATCAAATTCCGATCTGCCAGGATACCGGGATGGCTGTTGTATTTGTGGATATCGGTCAGGATGTTCACTTTGAGGGAGGTATCCTTGAGGACGCGATCAATGAGGGCGTCCGTCAGGGTTACACAGAGGGTTATCTCCGTAAATCTGTGGTAAGAGACCCTTTGGATAGGGTGAATACAAAGGACAATACGCCTGCGGTTATCTATTATAATATTGTACCGGGGGATCAGGTAAAACTTACCGTCACAACGAAGGGGTTCGGAAGTGAGAACATGAGTAAGATCGTCATGCTGAAGCCGGCACAGGGTGCGGATGGCGTGAAGGATGCGATTGTACAGACCGTGAAGGAGGCAGGGCCGAATGCATGTCCCCCTGTATTTGTCGGCGTCGGTATTGGAGGAACGTTTGAAAAAGCAGCACTGATGGCAAAGCAGGCTCTTACCAGACCGGCGGGACAGCACTCAGAGATTCCGTATGTGAAAGATATGGAAATAGAGCTGTTGGAGCGCATTAATCGTCTAGGGATCGGACCGGGAGGGCTGGGAGGAAAGGTCACCTGCCTGGGTGTGAACATCAATACCTACCCGACTCATATTGCAGGGCTGCCTCTGGCTGTAAATATGTGTTGCCATGTGAACAGACATGCCGTCAGGTATCTATGATAAGATTTTAATATATTTTGTATTTCTAAAAGTATACTTATGACGGATACATCATATGATAATACTATCATTTGATGTTGAAAAAACTTCAAATTTGTCCAATTTTCCCAAAAATAGAGGATAGAAAAGAAAAATGGAAAGAAAACTAAACGTTCCCATGAGCAGGGAAGAGATCAGAAGTCTGCATGCGGGAGATTATGTGTATCTTACGGGTACCGTATACACGGCGCGTGATGCTGCACATAAGAGAATGAAAGAGGCAATTGATCAGGGAAAAGAACTTCCCTTTGATATCCGGGATAATATGATCTACTATATGGGGCCTTCTCCTGCGAGGGATGGCAGGCCAATCGGATCAGCGGGTCCTACGACGGCCGGAAGAATGGATAAATACGCTCCGCAGCTCATGGATCTGGGCTTGAGCGGAATGATTGGAAAAGGAAGAAGAACACAGGAGGTTACCGACGCAATTATTCGGAATTGCTGTGTTTACTTTGCAGCGGTCGGAGGAGCGGGAGCTCTTTTGTCAAAGAGGATTCTTTCATCTGAGGTGATTGCCTATGAGGATCTTGGCACGGAAGCAATTCGGAAACTTACAATAGAGAATTTTCCGGTTATAGTAGCAATAGATTCTGAGGGAAATAATATCTATGATCTTGCACTGGAAAAATAAAAAAAGTGTTGACAAAAGATAGTTCCTTTTGTATAATCACTAGTGCGTCGTGTGAGTGACGCGTTAATTTTTTACCTATTTTTGGTAAAAGATAAGATAACAATCATTCTTGACACGGGCTTGGAGAAGTACTCAAGAGGCCGAAGAGGCGCCCCTGCTAAGGGTGTAGGTCGGGAAACCGGCGCGAGGGTTCAAATCCCTCCTTCTCCGTCTTTCAGATTTTTAAAAAAAGTTGTTGACAAACTGAAAGATATGAGTTATAGTAAACGAGCTGTCGCCGAAAAGCACAGTTAATACACAATGAACATTGACAACTGAACAGTAAAACACATCCTCGAAAATTCAAATAAAGTTTTAAAATTTTTGTTTGAACGATCGATGAGTATTCATGAGTTTATTACACTGTTTTCTTATAGAAAACAGTGCAGTAACGAAGTGATTACGATCCTTTAAAACAGTAAAAAGGGATGAATTAGCCAAGTGTTAATTCTGAACGAATCAAATCTTTTTTATGAGAGTTTGATCCTGGCTCAGGATGAACGCTGGCGGCGTGCTTAACACATGCAAGTCGAGCGAAGCGCGGAAGAAGATTTCTTCGGAATGATTTTTCCGTGACTGAGCGGCGGACGGGTGAGTAACGCGTGGGGAACCTGCCTCATACCGGGGGATAACAGTTGGAAACGACTGCTAATACCGCATAAGCGCACAGTACCGCATGGTACAGTGTGAAAAACTCCGG
>OMUU01000041.1 GCA_900314295.1 uncultured Lachnospiraceae bacterium
TCTCGCTATCGCGACGCTCGCCGCACACGAATACTTCGCATTCGGCTGCGGCTCCCTGTTCGCGTAAAAAAGGAAGACAGCCGCTGTACATATATCCGTACAGCGGCTGTCTTCCTTTTCAATTGCAACTGCTTTCATTGTTACTACAGGATTGCGGGAGTGCGTAGCACGGAGCAATCCTTAGCTTATACAGCTTGTGATACAAAGTATCGTATGCGTGTTTACTTAAATTCAAGAAAACTCAGTCTTCATCAGAAGCCGTCTCCCAGTCCTCGTAGAGCTCCTGGAGCCGGTCGTTGTTCTCATTCTGTTCCTTTGCGAGCTCCTGGCACTTCGGAAGATCGGTTCCGGTCTCCGGCTTCAGAAATTCCTCATCAATTTCCTTGTTCCTGGCTTCCAGCTTCTCGATTTCCTCCTCGATTTTCCGTATCCGGTTTTCTTTTTTGCGAAGTCTTGCCTGTTCTTCCTTCTGGGCCTTCCAGTCCATTTTGCCTGAGCCGTTGGAATCTGTCGAACGCGCGCTGTTTTCCCCGGGCGCTATCTGTCCGGCTGCCGCTGATCCGGGACGTTCTGAATCCGAAGAAGCGAAACCGGCAAGGCCTGTTCCATCTGCTCCGACAGCCTTCCTGTCCTGACCGTTATCGGCGGGAGAGGAGGCATACGCCCGCGTCAGTTCTTCTTTTTTCTCCATGTAATAATCGTAATTGCCGATATAGTTCACCAGTGTATGATTCGTAAGCTCCAGAATACGGGTCGCCGTCTGGTTGATGAAGTAACGGTCATGACTCACATAGAGAACCGTTCCGGTATATTCATTCAAGGCGTCTTCCAGAATCTCCTTGGAGATGATGTCCAGGTGGTTCGTCGGCTCGTCGAGGATCAGAAAATTCGCCTCTGAGAGCATCAGCCTCGCCAGAGACACCCGTCCGCGCTCGCCGCCGCTGATCGACGAGATCTTCTTGTACACATCATCGCCGGTAAACAGAAAGGCGGCGAGAACATTCCGGATCTCCGTCTCTGTAAGCGAAGGATAGTCGTCCGAGATCTGCTGAAAAATCGTTTTCTCCGGGTCAAGCAGCTGCTGCTCCTGATCGTAGTACCCGATATGGACCTTGGAACCGAGGACGATTTTACCCTCATCGGGAGTCAGAAGACCGTTGATCATTTTCAGAATCGTGGACTTTCCGGTGCCGTTATCACCGATGATGGCAACCCGTTCTCCCCGCTTGATCTCAAAGGACTGATCGCGGAAGAGGAGAAGACCGGGAAACGCTTTGGACAGACCGGTCACGGTGAGTACGTCCTTGCCGCTTTCCGTCCGGGGCTTCAGCTCGATCCGCATATCCGCGCTGACCTCCTGCGGTTTTTCCAGAATCTCCATCTTGTCCAGCATTTTTTCTCTGGATTCCGCCCGCTTTATCGATTTCTCCCGGTTAAACTGTTTCAGCTTGGTGATCACCGCCTCCTGGTGACGGATTTCCGCCTGCTGCTTTGCCCACGCATTGTACTGCGCCTTTCGCACAATCGACTTCTTGCTGCTGTATTCGTTATAATTGCCCTCAAAGCTCATCGATCTTCCGTTCTCAATCTCGATGACCCGCGTCACGATCCGGTTGAGGAAATACCGGTCATGGGATACGATGAGTACGGTTCCCGGATAATTGATCAGGAAATTCTCCAGCCACTCGATGGACGAGAGATCCAGATGATTGGTCGGCTCGTCGAGAAGCAAAATATCCGGCTTCGTCAACAGCAGTTTTCCCAGGACGACACGCGTTTTCTGGCCGCCGGAGAGCGAGCCCAGACGCCGGTCGAAATCCTTTTCCTCGAAGCCCAGGCCTTTCAGGACACCGGTAATCTCACTTTCCGCTGCATACCCGTTCTGCAATTCAAAGCGATGCATCAGGTCCGTGTACCGGTTCATCAAAGAGACGGCTTCCTCTCCTGAAACCATGTTCATCTGCCGTTCCATGTCGCGCAGCCGCTGCTCCATGTCGAGAATGTCCTGCTTGGCCTTCCGGACCTCCTGATAGATCGTTTCCTCTGACTCCATATCCTGATACTGAGCCAGATAGCCCATGGATTTCCCATGCGTGACGGTCACTTCTCCCGTATCCGGCGCCAGTGCCCCCGTGATGATGCGGAGCAGGGTCGATTTTCCCGCACCGTTCACACCGATCAGTGCAGCTTTGTCCCTTTCTTCAATATGAAAGGAAATATCCTTCAGGATTTCCTCTGATCCAAATGTCTTGCTGATATTCTGACAGGAGAGAATCATGTCTGTCCACCTCACATATCCATTATTTCTTCTTACTGTTCACGCACAAAAATCCTTTCCGTACAGAATTGGGAGTGAACCGTAAACTCGCATACGATACTTTGCGCCTTCCAATTATACCGAAAAAAAAGAACAAAGCAAGGGCTGCGTTACAGTTCACTCACAACTTTGTACGGCAAGCATTTTACAGTCCTGTTGCCATTCGCAAACTGGCTGTAATAAAGTTTTATCCTGATTTTATGAAGCTGCGGAACTCCTCAGGCGCAAGCGCCTT
>OMUU01000187.1 GCA_900314295.1 uncultured Lachnospiraceae bacterium
GATCATATCAAACTCCTACTCTCTTGTCAAGAATTTTTTTGCGGAAACTAATACCAATCGGGGACTGTACTGCAGTCCCCGACCTCTTGAAACCATATATACGAAGGACCAGATTCTCCCCACCGGTATCCGCTTAATAATATGTCACCACCGTTGTACCGGAGGGTACATGGTCATAGATATATTTTGCGTTTTCCAATGCAAGTCTTACACAACCGTGAGAAGTTGCGGCATCCAGCGATCCGTCCACAATATGAACCGGTGATGAGGACCCGTCATAAATTACGGAATGGAACAGGTAATCGCCGTAGAACTGACTGTAATACCAGCACTTGCTTCCCTCGCTCCAGAAATAAAGTCCCTTCATTCCGAGTCTGTATACACCGGTAACCGTCGGCGTCGAAGGCTTCCCATTAGAACACGGCCAATACTTCTGATTCTGCCAGTTGTTCCTGCTTCCCGTATACAAGCCTACGCGATGCGTAGAAAGGTTCACCAGAAGAAGGTAACCCGTAGAGCTCGAATACCCCTGCGCTTTGCTATCCATTGCGGCGTGAGGATTCACATACTTGTAAAAGGTGTTGGACGTGCTGCCGGGTGCCCCGTTTCCCTTTGCCGCCACGCGGATCTCTATTGCCTCCAGACGGTATCCGAATCCTGCGCTTCCGCATTCCGCCCCGTTCGATGCCCATCCGGTCCAGCCAAATCTCTGCACATGTACGCGATAATACACGTCAAAATTATTTGCCATTTCACCGGTCAGCTGGATCTGGATTGCCTCCAGACGAAGGGAACTTCCCTCCGTTCCGGATGTATCTCCATCAGCTTTCCATGCTGTCTCCCATCCGGTTCTCTGTACATGCGAGCGGTACGAAATCCCGCCGCTGAATCCCGTTGTATTGTCCAGATGAATCCTGACCGCCTCCATCCGGAATGACCGGCCCGTCGTCCCGCTCAGAGTGCCGTTTGAAACCTCTCCCTGGCTCCATCCGAGCTTCTGCACATGGGTCTGATACGTTACCGTGGGTACGGTAAGATAAGCGGTATTCCGGGAAGCCGACCGCGCCGGTGCCGCCTCCCCCTTCTTTACAAGTGCTACTTCATACGCCTCAACCCGACGGCTCAAATCCGCTGTTCCGGCCGTCTCGCCGTTTTTCGCCCATGCAAGCCATCCGAAGCTCTGCACATGGACGCGGTAGTAAAGATCGTACTGATCCGCGTCGCTTCCCGCCAGCTGCATGGCGATTGCCTCGACCCGGAGCTTCTGTCCCGTAGTTCCCGCAAGCGCTCCGTCGCTCTGCCATCCGGTCCAGCCCAGACGCTGCACGTACGTATTGTAGGTAATATCGAGATTTTCATCGCCTTTAATACTGGCCTTGATCGCCTCAACTCGAAGGCCTCTCCCCATCGTACCTGCAAAAGTCCGGGCAGTCTTCCCGGGAACGACATCTTCCTGCCACCCCTCCTGCTGAACATGTGCGGTATAACTCACAAAGGGCATCTCCGGAACATCTTCTCCCTCTTCTTTCTTCTCGGAAGGATTGTTCTCGGAGCTGCTCGACGTCTCCGGCGAGCCCAATACAGATTCTCCGTCCTCGACTTGCGCATCCTTCGACACAATCGCCCCCTTGTTCTCCTCTGCTTTATCTCCGGAGCTTCCTTCTTCCGAGCTTCCTTGCTCTGACGTATCGTTTTCCACGAGGCCCGCATTTCCGGATGCTATACCATCTGTTTTGCTGTCCGCTGCGCCATTCGGCGCAAGGATGCTCTCATCCCTCGCACTGTCTGATGCACCATTCTCGAAGCTCTCTGCGTCACCGGCCACAGAAGCTACGGTCGAAGCCGCATCCTCTGCAAAAACCGGGCATGCCGTGGATAGTACCCCCATTACCGTCAACCCTGCGACAAGCTTTACCAGGACTTTTCCTTTCATCTCGTTTCCTCCTCCCTTTATGCTACACTTCCTTTCCTTCCTTTATTATACGATACCCAAGACATATATGATATAAAAATATCAGGAACTTCCGAAAGAACAGTAACTAACACTGCAGGATCCGAAAAGGGCATCTGCCTCCTAATGCTGCAAAACCGGAAGTTCCCATTTTTCTTCTCCCACCCGCAGCCTGAAATCCGCCTGCCGGATCGAGAGATTCGGATTATAATAAGGATCTCCCTGAATCAGCAGATCCTTCCACCTCTTGGCAAACCGGTTAATTTCCGACTGGAACCTCTTAAGCTTCTCTCCGGTGTCATCCAGGCCTCTGGATTTCGATTCATAATGGTAGAATTCCGCGCAGGCGTCGTACACGACCAGATATCCCTCTTTCCGGACACGCAGACAGAAGTCAATATCATTGAAGGCGACCTCAAACTTCTCATCCAGGCCTCCGACCTTGTCAAAGACCTCTTTTTTTACCATCATGCATGCCGCGGTGACTGCGTTGAGATCCTGCGTGCAGATCGCGCGCAATCCGTATCCCGCCAGTCCGCGCCCGAGTCCCGTGAACATATGTCCGGCAATTCCGCCTGCTCCGATGATCACTCCCGCGTGCTGAATGGTGTCGTCAGGATAATAAAGCTTAGCTCCCACAATCCCCACGTCACTTCTCATGCAGATATCGAGCATGTCCTTCATACTCTCCGGACGGATCATCTGGGTGTCATTGTTTAATAGCCACAGATATGTTCCCCTTGCAAACTGGGCTCCGAAATTATTGATTGCAGAAAAATTAAACGGGCCGTTCCAGACAACTACACGGGTGTTTTCCTTCCTTTTCAGTTCTTCATAATACGAAAAAGTTTTTTCCTCTGTGCTGTTGTTCTCGACAATGATCCACTCAAGGTTCCGGTAGACAGACTTTCCTTCCACGGATTCGATACATCGCCTCAGATCCTCCACGTGATCCTTATTTGGAACAATAACCGACACGAGCGGATGCTCGTTCCAGCTGTACACCGTGCGATATACGCCGAGAACCTCGCCGATGGAAGCCTTTGCCGGAACGCCGATTCTCTGATAATGCGCGGTAACCGCCCTGGCGCCGTTCTCGAAGGCGTAGCGTTTATGCTCCGGATCCGCCGCTGTGGAGTCCGGACTTTTCCTCCAGTGGTAAAGCACCTTCGGAATGTGATAAATTCTTCCGGCCTTCTCGGTATAGCGAAGGATCAGATCCTGATCCTGTGCGCCGTCATACTCGGAGAGAAACCCGCCGCATTGTTCATACAGCCATCTTCGGAACACGAAGATATGACAGATGTAGTTCGTGCTGCACAGGAGATCCGGATTGAAATCGGGCTTGAAATTCGGCTCCAGATACCGTTCTCCCCCATAGCTGATCTTATCCTCATCGGAATAGAGAACATCAATGTTCGGATTCCGGTCAATGGCATCGGCGCATTCATAGAGCGCGTCCGGTGCCAGGATGTCGTCATGGTCGCACAGCACAACAAAATCACCGGAGGCCATCTCCAGAGCGGCATTGGTATTCCCCGATATTCCCTCGTTTTTCTCCAGATATCTTACCCGGATTCTGGAATCCTTCCGGATATATTCTTCAAGAACATCATGAAGCGGACTTACCGCCGGATCCATCTGTCCGGTTCCGTCCCCATGACCGCCTTTTCCTTCGGGCCTTTCCTCCACATTGCCGTTATTTCCCGCAGCGCTTCCATCCGCAAGGCAGAGCTCCCAATGCGGATACGTCTGTTTTTCTACCGAATCCATGAGCTCACGGAGAAACTTCTCCGGTGTCCGATAGAGAGGGACAACGATGCTGAAGGTAACCGGGTTCTCAAACCGACGCTCTCTCTGCCGCCTCAGCTCCTGCGGACTCGTTCCATTTCGTCTCCGAAAGGCCTTATAATCATTCTCTGCGGTGAAGTGAACCTGATACCAGTTGCTGATTTTTCTTCCGGTGTCACGGATGCCGTTTTCTCTCAGGTAGTGAAACGTTTTTGATACAAGATTCATTTTCCTGTCTCCTGTCGAAGGCAGAACGGCCCGATCGTCAGAGAAAAGTTCGGATTGTAGCAGGGATCTCCCTTTGCCAGAAAATCCTTCCATGTCGATTCGAACCGCTCCACCTCTGAGCGGAATCTCTCCACCTTTTCCCTGGTATCCTCCGTTCCTCTGGATTTGGACTCATAATGATAAAACTCCGCTGAGGGTTCGTATACGATCCGCTTTCCGTATGCGCCGACCTTCATACAGAAATCGATGTCGTTGAATGCGACCGCATACTCCTCGGTCAACCCGCCGACCGCCTCAAAAATTTCTTTTCTCACCATCAGACAGGCAGCTGTGACCGCGCTGTAATCCTGTGTGATCACCGCGCGCCCCATGTAACCGGGATCCCTTGACGAAAGGTTGCAAAAGGCATGTCCGGCGACTCCTCCGAAACCGACGATGACGCCGGCATGCTGAATCGTCCGATCCGGATACAGAAGTCTCGCACCCGCGATTCCCACGTCCTCTCTCAGACAGAGGTCCGCCATCGCCTTCAGACTCTCCGGACGAATCATCTCCGTGTCGTTATTCAAAAGAAGCAGAAGCTCTCCTCCGGCCTGCCGCACTCCAAAGTTATTGATTTTCGAATAATTGAAGCCGCCCTGATAGGTAAGAATGGTGACGTTTTCCCGGTCCCGGATGGAGTCGTAGTAACGGAAGGTCTCTTCCTCCGTGCTGTTGTTCTCCACGATGATCCATTCGTAGTTCCGATACACGGATTTCTTGTCGACTGAATCCATACACTTCTTCAGGTCTGACACATGATCCTTGTTCGGTACAATAATGGAAATCATCGGTTCCCGGCCCCAGTCGTACACAGTGTGGTAGGTGCCGACCAGAGGCCCCTTCTCCACATGAGCAGGAATCCCCTCTCTTCTGTAATGCGCCTCCACCGCCCTCGCCCCATTCTCGAAAGCATACGCTTTTGATTCCGGGTTGTCTGCTGTCGATCCGTAATGACTTCTCCAGTGATAGAGAATCTTCGGCACATGAACGATCTTTCCGGCTTTCTCCGTATACCGCAGAATCAGGTCATGATCCTGCGCACCGTCGAACTCCTCCCGGAAGCCTCCGTATTTTTCATAAAAGCTTCTGGGAAACAGAAACAGATGACAGATATAATTTGTGCTGCACAGAAGATCCGGATTGAAATCAGGCTTGAAGTTCGGGTCAAACCGCCTCGAGGAATCCATGGAAATCTTGTCTTCATCTGTATATACGATCTCCACATCCCGGTCCTGAAGGGCCTTCACAAGCTCAAACAGCGCATTTGGGGGAATCACATCATCATGATCGCACAGCAAAATGTAGTCTCCGTCCGCCATCTTCAGCGCTTCATTGGTGTTTCCGGAGATTCCCTCGTTCTTCTCAAGCTTTCGGTAACGAATCCGCGAATCTCTTGCCATGTATTTGCGGATCACCTCTTCCACACACAGGTCCTCACCGCTGCCGTCGGCAATACAGAGCTGCCATTTTCCGTAGGTCTGCTTTTGTATGGAACGCAAAAGCTCCCGCAGATATTTCTTCCTGGTCCGATACGCGGGGATGACGATGCTGATCCTCGGCTCGTAGGAAAAATGATATTTTCTCTGCTCCGCCAGCTCATCCGGCTTTACCTCGTTCTTTCTGGCCCATTTCTCATAGGCGGGAATTCGGTCCGAGCTGTTCAGTCTCCGGACCACCAGGCTTGCATACCTTCTTGGTCCGAACTGACGAAAATATTGGAAATCGTCGGCAATCAGCTGTCGGTTCACATGCTTCAGCATGTCTGCCGCCCCCTCAAAGTGGCGGTTTTCCTGACGGCTCAGCATGTTCACCGTTCGAAAATCCACCGGATACTTCTCGGATTCCGCCCCGCCCGGAGAGCAGAAAAGAACGAGATACTGATTCTCCCCTTTTTCCTTTCGGAAGCGAATCTGAAAGCCCATCATTTCATCACTTTCTGATCCGCCAAGGGCGCGGATCACGTCGGAACGGTACAGCGTTTTGATATCTGCGTCGACAGCTCTGCCATCCCGCCGCTCTACCCTGATTTCGGTATGCGTCAGTAGCCTCCCGTCAGTTTTTCCTTCCCCGATCCATGCCGCCCAGCCGACGGCTGTCAGGACATCCTCATCTGTTTTCGTCTCGTCTATATTGTACTTTATCATAAAGGCTGTTCAGTTCTCCCGGCCCGTCAGCCGTCGAAGAAATCCTCCCTTTCTGTGGTGTATTCCCGATGCACTCGCCTCCCGCTGCTTCTGAAGATCCGCCAGCGGCGTGAGAAAATCCCGGCTCACCTCTGTGAAGCTGCAGGCAAAGGAAACGATATGGCAGTCCGCCGTCGATGACGTTTTTTCAGGCTCCCACCGTATGGTAAAATTCGGATCCTCCTCCCAGAAATAAATGGCAGAAAGATACGCCGGCTTCCCGGATGGCAACGGTCCTGTCTGAATGATGCCGTCTTCCGATTCCCGGAAAACCGGCATGCCGTTTGTCCGCAAAAGCATGGGAGGTCTGCCGTCCACGGTAAGCCGACGGATTCGCAGAATACCCGGACTGTCCCCGGGGTCAAGCCGGATCATCGTTGTCCCCGGCGGAACTTTCAGCTCGCCGGAAAAGCTTCCGTCCTTCATCCGGTAATCCGAGGCGCGCATCTCAGAAAATGTCTCCGCACCGTCCTCGCCCGGAAAATAGACCCGAAGATCCCGGTCCCGACTTCCCGTCTTCGCACATCCGTGCGAGAACTCTTCCTGAAGATCTCTCACCGGAATCCGGTCTTTTGTAAGCCATCTCTGGAAGGAATCCTCCATAGACGCGAAAATCCTGCGCTCTTGTCCAAACAGACCGGCCTTCTCGTAGATCCCGTCTTCCTCAAGAAGCTGTCTCTTTTCCCCTCCGCGAAGATAATAAAAAAGAATCCGGTATCGCAAAAAACCGGACGGAATGGGAAATCCAAAGGTCCACTCATAATCAATCAGTGTGCTTTTCCCGCCGCTTCGGATCACATTGGCCGGAATCAGATCCACATCCGATACCGGCAATGTTTTCAGGGACAGAGTCTCGCATTTTCCGGCAACCTCTCCGAAGATTTCACGAAACGGCTCCGTCATCACAAAGGCGGTCTCCCGATCTTTTGGAACAACCAGATCCAGGTATCGGATCAGCGCCTTAGTACAAGCTTCCGGGCCCTGCTCTTCCAGAATACGATCCAGATATTCCTCAAAGGTTTCGCCGGTCAGGTATTCCATCCGGACCGTTCCTGCTTTTTCCGTCGCCTCACAGCGATTGATTTGCAAGCTGTCTCCATACATCCCGGCCAGCTTTCCGGAAAGCGTACAAATTCGATCGACATGAACAGCAGCAGCCTTTGTAAGCGCCGTCTTCTCCACATATCGCGCCCCGTCTGCAGCGAATTTTTCATAGACGGCGGTGTACAAGGCATACTTCTCCGCTCTTTCCCCGGAAAATTTTGCGTACAGAAGCGTATCCGCCGTCCGACGATTTCCCTGAATCAGAAGCAGTGCCGGAACGGTCCCGTCACCCGTCCCGGATCCCTCTCCTCCGAAATGCCGTTCGGAAAGCCACCGTTCCCCGGTGATCTCCATCGGAAACTTCTCATCCGGCCGGACTTCGTACAGCTCTGTCCGGTAACCGGATAGCAGGCTGTCCCCGACAATCTGACGGTATTCCCCTATTCCTTTCAGGAGAATCAGCATAAATCCGTCCTCTGCGAGAAACGGAAGGAGCTCCCGAAGCATCTCTCTGCATGGAGCCTCTCCGGAAAGGAACTGCGATGCCCTCTGAATCGGACCGATGCAGGTAATGAGATCGAACCGCTTCTGCTCCCGCGGAAGGTTCAGCCGGATTTTTCTGCAAAAGTCCCGGAAATCTCCGGCATACAATGTCACATTCTCCCGCTCACCGTTCCGCACCTCGTTGATCTTACACCGGACCGGATCGGAATCCCAGCTGACTAATCTTCCGCTTTTCTCCGCCAATACCTCGGTCAGCGAACCACAGCCACCTCCGATCTCCAACACAGACGCAGGCGCCGGGATCTTAAAAGCGCGCACAAGATTTGCCTTCAGCCCCGAGAGCTCCTCGAGCAGAAATTCGCTCTTCCGCTCCTGTATCACAGACCTGTACCGATCCTTCGGACAGGTACGGAGAATCTCCAGCAATTCCCTTTCCTCCGCCTCAGCCGCTTCCGGTCCGCTTCCCGCTTGCTCTCTTCCAGCCGTTTCCTTCCCGCTGTCCGACTGCTCTCTTCCAGCCGTTTCCGTTCTGATGCCCGATTGCACTTTCCCAGCTTCTTCCCTCATACACACCTGCCTTATACATGGCCGTCAGCGCTTCCGCCCACCTTGTCCACATGGGTTTCCGAGTTCATATCATAAAAGCCCACCGTATTCTTGTCCGATATCACGGTGACGTTAATGACATCATAGAGTCTGTGATACACGACAAAGCCTCCGTTTTCATATCCGGTGCAGCTGATGGAAAGAAGGTACTCGCCTCCCTGAAGGTTCATCTCCTGTTCAAAGGAAGCCACATAGACATCCCCTTTATGAACCATCCCGACATCCTTCTTTTCATACATGGTATTCGTTCCGGTAATTGACACTCCCTGGAGATTCTTGAAGGTATAGGTGAAAATCGGGCTCTGTATCTCCTCGTGAAACTGCACCTTACTGCGAATCGTAAAACGTGTCCCCTTAATGATGGTCGAGGTCAGCTGTCCCTGATCGTCCACGATACCGTAGTCGATGATATTGGCCCGCCCGTCGCCGTACTCGTTCACGTTCGGATTGATCCGGAAATGATCCATCCACCTCCCGCCGTTTTTTTCCGCCGGACTGCCCTCGCTCCCGGACGATGCGCCGGCATTTTTTCCTGACTTCACGGCCTCTGCTTCCCTGCTGTCCACCGTATCCGGGAATGATTCGCCCCCTGTCAGCGAGCGTTTCCCCGTGGTGCTGTGAATATCGGCGTCCCCGTTCTGCACGGCAGCCTCGTCGACCTGATGAACCAGAACCTTCTTGTAAAGGTCGATCATATCCTTCGGATTTCCCTCCGCCATCTTAACTCCCTTGTTCAAAAGGATAACCCGGTCGCAGTACCTGGATATGCTCCCCAGGTCATGGCTGACAAAAAGAATCGTCTTTCCCGCTTTCTTGAAGTCCTCGAATTTCTTGTAGCATTTCGCCTGAAAGAAAACATCTCCGACGGACAGCGCCTCATCTACGATCAGAATTTCCGGGTCGATATTGATGGCAACGGCAAAAGCCAGCCGGACAAACATGCCGCTGGAATAGGTCTTTACCGGCTGATAGACAAAGTCGCCGATATCCGCGAATTTCAGAATGTTGTCCATTCTCCGGTCTATCTCTTCCTTTGAAAAGCCGATCATTGTCCCATTGAGATAGATGTTCTCAATTCCCGTGTACTCCATATTGAACCCGGCGCCCAGCTCCAGCAGCGCAGAGATTCTTCCGTCGATGACTACCTCACCCTCCGAGGGATTCAGCACACCGGTGATGATCTTTAGAATCGTTGATTTTCCGGCGCCGTTCGTCCCGATCAAACCTACGGTCTCGCCCTTTTTTACATCAAAGTTCATATGATGAAGCGCGTAATGCTCCCGATAGAGCTTTTTTCTGGTAAGGCCAAGCGCATCCCGCAGTCTGTATGACGGTTTGTCATATAATTTATAAAGCTTGCTGACATCCTTTACCCGGATGGCATATTCTTCACTCATACTGGTCGGTTTTCCTTTCTGTCGGAGCGCGTCTGCGAGATGCAGCCGCAGAGGATCTTGCCGTTATGGAGCCGCTTTCCGATCCCTCTTACAATACGTCTGCAAAATGCGGCTGAAGCTTACGGAATACATGGGTTCCAGCGAACAGCAGAAACAGGGTGAGGCACCAGAAATACAGCGTCAGCTGCGGACGCTGGAAGAACCAGATGTGGTTGATCAGCGAATCTCTGTACCCGCAGACAATGTAGTACATCGGATTTAACTTCAGGATCATGAGGACAGGTGACGGAAAGCTCACCGCCTCCATGTTCCACATGATCGGCGTGGCCCAGATCTGAACCTGCAGCAGAATGTTGATCATCTGCACCAGGTCCCGGAAGAAGACTGCAAGCGCACTCGTCAGGTAGGACACCGCCATGACGAAGACAAACATGCAGAAGGAATAATACACGAGCTGAACAGCATATACTCCCGGAAACAATCCGTACCCCACGTACAGAATCATCATGAAGCACACAAAAAAGATATGAACGAACAGGCTCGAGACCACCTTCACCACCGGAAGCGTACTGATCCGGAAGACCACCTTCTTGACCAGATAGTCATACTCCAGCAGAGCGTTCGTCCCTGCCGACATCGCGTCAGAGAAATAAAACCACGGAACCAGACCGGCCACAAGCCAGAGCACATAGGGGACGGGAATCCCCTGCTTCGTAGACTGTGTTCCCGCGTTCAGCGCCTTCTCAAATACAAACCAGTACACGAACACCGTGACAACCGGCTGTACAAACGCCCAGACTCTTCCGAGGTAGGAGCCGGCAAATTTTGTCTTGAAATCATTTTTTGCGAGGCTTCCGATCAGCTTTCTGCTTCCTGACAGTTCCCCCAGAACCTGAAACAGCGCCGGCTTTCTTGACTTTGACATCTTGCTCTCCTAAATATTCAGAAATTTTTCTTCTTTTCAAGGAATTCCCGATAGCTCCAGTTTACCTTGTCCTTATCGGACAATACAAGATCCTCCGGTCCCATTCCCTCCGGCATCGGCCACTCTACGGCAAGATCCGGGTCGTTCCACATCAGACCGCCCTCGTCATTGGGATGATAGAAATCGGTCACCTTGTAGCAGAATTCCGCGTAATCGGACAGTACGATGAACCCGTGCGCAAAGTTTTTCGGAATGAAGAACTGCTTCTTGTTCTCCTCTGTCAGAAGTACCCCGAACCATTTGCCGTAGGTCTCGCTTCCCTCCCGCAGGTCAACCGCTACATCAAAGACCTCCCCGCGGATGACCCGGACCAGCTTGTCCTGGGGATAGTGAATCTGAAAATGAAGACCGCGCAGCACACCTTTTCTTGATGCGGACTGGTTGTCCTGTACGAATTTGCAGTCGATTCCGGCCGCTGCAAAGTCATTGTAATTGTAGGTCTCCATAAAATATCCCCGGTTGTCTCCGAACACGGTCGGTTCAACCACATAGAGTCCCTGAATTCCGCCTGCATTTTCCGTTACCTTAATCTTTCCCATATTTTTTCCTTTCTGCGCGTTCCGCGCCCACTCATCACCCGAATGTTTTTATTTCTCCGGCTTTCTCTTCCGGATCTTTCCCAATACCTGTTTTTCCAGCTCGATGGTCAGCTTCTCGCCCGTTAACGTCAATACCGCGAAGTACACGCCCATAAACAACAGGGCCGAGATGGCCAGGATAAACAGACAATTGACAGACACGTTATGAACGAACTGCAGCTTCTTGGTCCACAGGCTGGAAACTGCAGCGGCCGTTAACGCCAGGCCCATCTTCCAGTACGGTGTGCCGCGGAACTGAACAATTTTTTCCTTCCGAAGTGCAAAAATCTGAACCAGAAGGACGACAAATTCCGCCACCAGTGTTCCGATCGCGGCGCCGGAAGCCTGAATGACAGGAATCAGGATCGCATTTAAGACGAGATCCGTCACTGCCCCGGCGATCTCAGAATACAGCACGTAGATTTCCTTTCCGGTCGGCACCAGAATCTGAATCCCGGTGATATTCGAAAGGCCGATCAGAACCAGCGTCGGCATGATGAGCTGCATAGGCCAGATGGAACCGGTGAACTTCGTCCCTGCGAGGCAGTAGATTCCCTCCTTCGCAAAAAACATAAAATACAGCGTCAGCGGTAAGGAGATGATCCACACGAAATTCATGGCCTTGGCAGTAAGCCTGCGGAATTCGCCGTAGTTGCCCTCCTGAATATAATAGGAAGACCGCGGCAACAGAACCGTTCCCAGCGAGGTGACCACACTCACAAGGATCGTCTTGATCCGAACCGCCGCGTTATAATATCCCACATCGGTATCCGTCGCCATAAAGCCGAGCATCAGCGTATCCAGCTGTGTATAGATCGTCGTTGCGCAGGACATGGCAAAGAAAATGCCGATGGCCTTCATGTGCCGTCTGAAATTGTAATGTCCAACCGGTCTCAAACTCACAAAACGGTGCGCATGAAGCAGGTTAAAGAGGTTGGAAGCCGCAGACGCAAACACCGTAAGTCCGCCGTAAAGCACATAGTCGCTCTGCTTGTGAATCAGAAGCAGCATGAGTACGAGCGCAACAAACTTGAAAACAATCGAACGGACCGTGATGTACGAGTACTGTTCCAGACCCTTATACAGCCATTCCATGCCGACCGCATTCAGCAGAATCGTCACACTGACAATAATATACAGAGGTTTCTCGCTCTGAAGCCTCGGTACCCACATCAGCATGAAGAAGAACACGACATACGCCAGAACCATCGTGATCAAATTAATGATCAGAAGCTCCTGCGTGACACGGGTCAGCTCCTCCCTGTCATCACGCACCTTCGCGCACGCCCGTATCCCATACGTCGGAATTCCAAGCTGCGCAAACATCGTGAAGTACGAAATGAGGGATGTGGCAAAGCTGACCTTCCCGGTTCCCGTAACCAGAAGAACCCTGGACACATACGGAAATGTAATCAACGGGAAAATAAACTGCGACATCGTCAGCAGGGAGTTCATGATGAAATTTTTCTTTAGTGAGATACGGCTTGTCGAGACGGTACCGCCGGCTCCCGCTTTCTGTCTTCTCAAATATCTGTCTCCTTATCTCCAGAATATCTCAGAACCTTCTTCTGTTCTTCCATGTCCGCCGGAATTGGGTAAACACTCATACGATACTTTGTGCCACAAACTGTATAAGTTGCGGACTCTTTCAGAAGCTCTTCTCATATTTCTTATGGAAGAATTTCGCCTGAAGAAACCCGGTGATCTTTCTTTTCCAGTCGACCTGCCCCAGATAGAGATAAGGAACCTCTCCGATCTCACTCCTCTTCAGTCTTCCCGTATCCACCTGGTGCATCAGCCATACATTGAACAGTCTCTCACTGACCCGTCCGGCGTATCTGGCATCGAAGGCGGACATCCCACGGATATCGACCACCTTCTCGAGCTCCCCGAGGATATCGAACAGCCAGGTGAAGTATTCGTCGGCGAGATTCTTCGGCATGACGAACATATTGAAGATATAGGCTCCGGTCTGTTTCATGAACCGGTCAAACGCATCCACATAATCCGGATATCTCCGCGCAAGGATTTCTCTCGCCTTGTCCAGCTGTGTGCCGTCAAAGGTATGAGAATAGTGAGAGTACACGCTTTCAATATAGTAATGTCTCTTCTTCGGAACAAGAACGCGATATCTGGAGAGAAGCTTCCTCGCCTCATCCTCCGTCAGTACAGAAGAAAGCGGCCCGTTTTTCTTCTGCTCCCTCCTGCTCTTTACGGTAAAATATCTCCGGTAATGTACAAGGCCGAGATAATCACAGTCCAGGTTCTTCCACGCCCAATACAGTCCCGTCAGCTCACAGTATACAGGATTTTTGGAGCTGATGTTGTCGCCGGTATTGTCTCCGGTAAAGCCGAACGCTTCCTTTCCCTCCGCTCCGACGTGAAGGGGAAGATAAACCGGATCCTCCGGCACCTCGCATTTCTTGTGACACGCTATGATCAATCGGATCTTTTTGTCGTCCATCGATGTCATCCTATTCTCCTTGACAGGTCCGTTCCAGGACGGATACCTTCTTTCTTTACCACCCGGAATACCTATGCTCTATGCTGTTCCCGGACAAAGCGCATACTCTTTACTGTGCGCCCTCCTCTTTCGTGACCGACTTTACGGTCCGGAACAGAATCTTCACATCCAGTCCGAGGCTCTGATGATCTACGTAATACATTTCCATCTTCTGACGCTCACCGCTCTCGTAGGTGGCATTGTTCCTCGCATATGCCTGCCAGTATCCGGTGAGTCCCGGCTTCACACTGAGAAGCTTTGCCACGTCCCTGCCGTAGATCCTGGTTTCCTTCTCTACGATCGGGCGCGGCCCGACGATCGAAAGATCTCCGGCCAGAATATTGAACAGCTGCGGAAGCTCATCAAGGCTCGTCCGCCGAATAAAGTTTCCCACCTTTGTGATACGCGGATCGTTGTCGATCTTGAACTCCGTCCGGTACTGTTCCAGCTGCTCCGGCGTCAGGATCTTTTCCAGGTCCCCCGCGTCTCTGCGCATACTCCGGAATTTATATACCGTAATCTTCTTTCCCAGCCTGCCGATCCGCCTGTGCCCGTAGAACGGATTTCCGCCGTCATCCGCCATTACCGCGAACATCAGGACCAGCAGCAGCGGCGACAGCAGAACAATTCCGAGAAGCGCTCCCACAATATCAAACAATCTCTTGATGAAGTAATACACGTACTTCCCCGCAGTCATATGACAAGTGTAGGCCGTACGGTCATATTCCAACGGCTTGCGGAATTCCAGATATTCCCGGATAGAAGCGCACTCCTCCTTCTCCCAAATCGACTGACGGCTCCTAGCCGAACGGAAGGTGAGATAACGGACAATCATGACAAAAACGATCTCCGCGTCCAGACCGAGCGTCCAGTTGTTGAGATACCGGTCCTTTTCCGCGCGTCCGGTCCGCCGGTCCGTACACCAGGTTCCCACCAGCCCCGGCTTTGCGCAGAGATAACGGAGCTCGCCCGGATTCTCAATGAAGTATTGCAGGGACGGCGCTCTCGGACCGACAAAGCTCATGTCTCCGACCAGAACGTTGAGAGTCTGCGGCAGACCGTCCAAATGCGTCCGGTCCAGGAACCGGCCGAGCCAGGTATAGGGACTTTTGCCGTCCTTTTTTCTCTGATCCGCATCCATCCGGTATACCCGGAAATGATACTGGTTAAACCGGCGCCCGTTCATACCCACCCTTACTCTCGTGACAAAAACAGGTCCCTTCAGGAAAAGCTTCGTAAGCAGGGTAACGATCAGCATCACCACAAGAACGAACGGAAGCAGGAGAATCGACAGGATAATGTCCAGGCTTCTCTTCATGACAACATTCCGGCCCCGAAGCGGTATCTCCGGAAGATAACTGATGACCGCACACTGTCCCAGCATATCCTGCATACGCTTCGTATCGCTCAGTTCGAACTCCGGAAGGCTGACGTGCACCGTCTTTCCGAGCGGCTGGAAATGGCGCACCCACGCCTTTTTCTCCTCCGGATCTCCCGACACAAGAAGGATGGAATCCACCTCCTCCTTCTGGATCTTCTCCATTGCGTCGGAAAAATTGCTGATAACCCGAATGCCGCTGATATATTCTCCCGCGCGGTCCGCGTCGGTGATCACCAGTCCCGTGATGTGAAATCTCCAGTCGATGATCGCATTCAGCTGTTCCAGGATATGATCCACATCGCACTCCCGGCAGACTACAACCATCTTCTCCGAGGCTTTCCCGTTTTTATAACGCGGAATGTATAATTTTTTGACCGCCTCTCTCAGAATAAAACAGATGAAATATGCGATCACAAAGAAGATCACCATAAAAATTCTAGAATAGCGCTCACTGGTCTTCGTGATGTACAGAATCAGCACATCCACTACGATGACCATGACGATCATCTTAAGTGTCGCAAGGAGCTCTGCCGACACGTTTCTGGAGAGATATTCCTCCGAATAGAGGAACAGAAAATTTACCAGAATATAGGAAATAATCGTGACGAAGAGCAGCGGCATATACGGGAACTGCTGAAACCGATAGCCCGGAATAACATCCTCCCAGGTGATGAGTCGTCTCATAGGGAGAACTCTCCGGATTTCATAGGATATCAGAAACGCAATCAGAAGCGATACAATATCCACCATATTCATGATATAAAGCGATACTCTCTTACGATTACTCATAGCTCTCCAGTCGTCACTTGAATCTTTATCTGTTCCGGAGTCATTTCTCAGATCTTTATCTGTTCGTGAGTCGCCTCTCAGATCTTTATCTGTTCCGGAGTCATTTCTCAGATCTTTATCTGTTCCGGAGTCGCCTCTCAAGCCTTTGTCTGTTCCGGAATCACTTTGCAGAGCAGATAGCCATCCACCGTCTCAAGATATTCGAAGCCCGCACCCTTCAGTGCTGCCGAATAAAAGGAACTGTCATACCCCTCTGCATCCTCCTGCCGGTATCCGGGTGCCTGAGATGGAAGCATGACCAGATAATCGTAGTTCCACTCCAGCATACAGCTGCGGACATAATCCAGATCCGGCTGCGGAAGAATCATCTGCTGGTATACGGAATAGGTTCCCTGCCCGATGATGTCGATATACCCCCAGGCATCCCGTCCGTACATCAGATGGATATCCGGGGAATACTGGCGGATGTAACAGAACAGAGACCCGTCCACCGTTGCCCGCGGCTCCTTATCCAGCGCAAGCAGTGCATCCGCCACATCCACCGATGCCTGCGGGAGCTTGTAGCGGTTCTGTGCTCTCACGAACCGGTCCTTGTATATAAACGTACCCGTCAATGCCGATATCACCAGCACAGCCGCGATCACTGCTGCCTTCGGAATCCTCCCGCGCATTTTTCCGACAAGGCTCACCACTGCCGCCGCAATTACCGGCAGAACCGGCACCATCCAGAACGCCCGCCAGTACGCGTAACCGAACAGCTTGTCCCAGACATACCGGTAAAGAATCGGATTAAAGATCAGAACTCCCAGCAAAATGGCCGGATAGACGAGAATTTTCCGCTTCTCTTTTTCCGCAAAAAACAGGTAGAGCAGACTGACGACCCATAAAACCAGAAATCCATTACCGGCGAAGGATTCCCGCACCATATTCAGGACCTGTCTCCATGCCTCTGTCATAGCACGATCCTCCCGATTTTACACAGATAATAGAGCCCGCCGTAGAACGCAGAAGGAAGCATCACCACCGGAACCTTCCAGATCATCTTCCACTTGCGGAAGGCAAAGCCATACCAGATGGAGCAGATTCCAATCATGGATGCTGCCAGGATAATTCCCATCCCGGACAGAAGGCAGCTGGCCCAGTCCGTGAGCAGAAGCAGCCAGAACGCCCGTTCTTCATCCGTGTGCCTGTACAAATAGATAAAGCAGTAGAGAATCATCGGAATTCCAACGCCCGCAGCCACTGCCTTTCCCTGCCATATCCTGAGAAGCGCGAATTCCGACTGCGTGTCGGTGGATCCCGCAAAAAAGAGCTGCAGAAACGCAACAATCAGACAGAACAGAATTGCCTTCCGACGGTCTTCCCCAAACAATTCCATACCGATCAGGCAATAGATCACATAGCCGAAAATCAAAAGGATCACCGGCAAAATCGAGTGTGCCAGGACGGTTGGATGCATAGCGGTCAGTCTCGCCGCCATGGCGATAAAAATCATCCATGGAGAAACCGCGTCCTTCAGATAGTCGCCGCCCCAGTTCCGAAGGTTCAGCTCTCCCGTAGCGGGATTCTCCGTCAGCATCCGATTCGTCTTCCAGGTGTAGACCGCATGAGCGATAAAGCGCGAATCATCCTCATCCAGATGCATGCCAAAAAGATAAACCGCGCATTGAAATCCCACAATCACAAAAAGGAGCATAAGCAGAAACAGCGCACCTTTATCCCGCAAAAGCCCGACATGCCCCGCATTCCTCCGGGCAAAGCGAAGAAACGGAGCTTTTTTACGCACAGAAACAAATATAATTACAATTGCAGCCAGAATCAGCAGCCACAGAAGGATCACATACCGGAAATCCTGACGAAGAAAAATCATCGGAACCGCAGCCGCCTCAAAAGCTGCCCACATCAGCAGATTCCCCGCGACAAGATTCAGGCCAAGCCGTCTGATTCTGTTATCCTCATATATATGCAGAAGATCCGTAAGGACAAATCCGCAGATGCCGGGAATTACAAGAAAAAAGAGTATCAGTCCCGGAATACTTAAAATCGACATAACGCACACTTTCTCCGTGTTCAAATCATGCAGTCTGTAATTTTACCATGGAACTCCCGCATTGTAAAATCGTCAGATATAGAACAGCTGTCCAAGGATCCGTACCGGATCTCCCTTTAGGAAATGTCCCCTCAGCAGTGCCGCCATCCTCCGCAGCTTCGAATAGCCCGGAATCTGCAGAAACTCCTCGAGCGCTCTCTTCGGGTCTTCAGGCATTATACTGCCGAATCTCTCATACAGCAACCTTGCCTCAGCAAAATTTAGATTCAGATTCGATCTTGTGCTTCTGTCCAGAAGCTTTTCGATGCGGTATGAAAAACTCCTGACGTTTACCGCGCTCACCACATTGTCTCCGTGCTGCCGGTAATACATCAGCTTTTCCGGGAGGTGGACGACCTCACCGAGAGCGCTGACATACTGGGCTGCCCACCAGTCATGCATGCGGATCCGGGAATCGTAAGCGCCCATCAGCCGGTAAGCCGCGCGATTCATCATGACCGTGCAGCCCGTCACATAATTCTGTACCAGCAGATGCCGGAAATCCGTACGATAGCCATAGACCTGAAGCTGCTTCTCACGGACCGGAACGGGATTGAGCGAAGCATCCGCCACAATATAATCAGAGAAAACGAGCAGGGGGAAATCTCTCCCCTTCTGTCTCTCCCTTTCCCGCATCACACGCAGCGTCTCCCCGACCTTCTCCTTCTTCCAGACATCGTCCTGGTCGCAGAACATGATATATTCCCCTTCGGCATGCTTCACGAGCTCCATGAAGTTCGGCGTGGGACCTCCGCAGCGAATCGCATCCCGGATGACACGGATTTTTTGCGGATATTTTTGCTCATATGCTTCCAGAATTCTGGCTGTGCCGTCCGTCGATCCGTCATCACGGATCAGGATCCGGATCCCCCGCTCTGTCTGAGCGAGAAGGGAATCCAGCTGCTCTGCCAGATATCTATCCCCATTATAGGTTGCCACTAAAATTTCTACCATTGTTTCCATTGTATGATTCCCGACACAAGGTCTCCTCCTGCATCTGCCGTTCCCGGCGCAAGTGCATTCTGTTGCCTATGGTTCAACTTCTTTCGGCAGACAGAAGCTCCATATGAAAACGCAAAAAGGAACGACCGCAGTAAAACGGTATCTTTCTTCTCAGAATCCCATGTTTTATGCGACTGTTCCTTTCTTTGTAACGATTTCTCACATCTCGGGAACCGCAGGTTCCTGGGATTGAGGTGAGGAATCGTTACCTTTCTTTTTCAATTTTGCACATCAATCTCCCTGAATCTCGCCGACCTCAACCAGAAAGCGATGAAGGGCGTCCTTCCAGTCCGGAAGCGGCTGGAACCCGTTTTCAGCAAGCTTCGATTTGTCCAGTCGGCTGTTAAAGGGCCGAGCCGCCTTGGACAGCCCGTATTCCGCGGTGGTAACCGGAACAACATTTGTCTCCAGGCCCGCCTGCCTGTATATCTCTTTTGTAAAATCGTACCAGGAAATATATCCGCCCTCATTGGTTGCATGATAATATCCGTATTTTTCGGTTTCGATCATGTCCACCAGAAGCCGTGCCAGATCCAGCGTATAGGTCGGCGTTCCGATTTGATCGTCAACCACCCGCACCTCCGGGTGCGTTTTTCCCACATTCAGCATCGTCCGGATGAAATTCTTGCCGTTGAGGCCGAATACCCAGGCAATCCGCACAATAAAATACTTCTCCAGAATTTCCGAGACAGCCAGCTCTCCTTCGAGCTTTGACCTGCCATATACATTAAGAGGCGCATAATCCTTGCAGTCCGGTTTCCATGGCTTCGTCCCCTGCCCGTCAAAGACATAGTCCGTGCTGATGTAGACCATTTTCGCGTTCGCATCTTTCGCTGCACAGGCGATGTTTCGGGTACCATCCGCATTGATTGCCATGACCTTTGGAACGTTCTCCTCGTCCTCCGCCGCGTCAACTGCCGTCCACGCCGCGCAGTGAACAATCACGTCCGGTCTCACCTCGGAAATAACACGATCTACCGCATCTTTGTCTGTGATATTCAGGGAGATATACGGCATCGACGTCACCGCCGATCCGTCATCGATCCCGCTATACGAAGGGGCCAGATCGGTGCCGACTCCCTCATAGCCTCTCGCCTTCAGCTCGTTCATAACGTCGTGCCCGAGCTGACCGGCTACGCCTGTCACAAATACCTTCATCAGCCGATAACCTCTTTCTTTCCGTACATCTCATTGTAATAGTTCTGATAATCCCCCCGGATGATGTTCTCCCACCATTCCTTGTGGTCCAGATACCACTGAATCGTCTTCTTGATTCCGTCCTTGAACATGGTCTCCGGAAGCCATCCGAGTTCCTCGTGGATCTTCGTCGGATCAATGGCATATCTCTGATCGTGGCCCTTTCGATCCGTGACATGCTCGATCAGAGAGTACGGCTTGCCGAGATAATCCAGGATCAGCTTCACGATGTCGATGTTGTGCATCTCATTGTGTCCGCCAATGTTGTAGACCTCGCCAACCGTCCCCTTCCGCATGATCAGGTCGATGGCCTTGCAGTGATCCTCGACATAAAGCCAGTCACGTACGTTCAATCCTTCCCCGTAGACCGGAAGCTTCTTGTCCGCCAATGCATTTGCAATCATCAGAGGGATCAGCTTCTCCGGGAACTGATAGGGGCCATAGTTGTTCGAGCAGCGGCTGATCGTCACCGGAAGACCGTAGGTTCTGTGGTACGCGTTGACCAGGAGATCCGCGGAAGCCTTCGATGTGCTGTACGGGCTTGAGGTGTGAATCGGGGTGTCCTCATGGAAAAACAGATCCGGACGGTCCAGTGGCAAATCTCCGTAAACCTCATCCGTGGACACCTGATGATACCTGCGGATCCCGTACTTGCGGCAGGCATCCATCAGGACAGAGGTCCCGATAATATTGGTTTCAAGGAAAATCGTCGGATTTTCAATCGAGCGGTCGACATGAGACTCTGCGGCAAAATTTACGACGATATCCGGCTTCTCTTCTTCAAAAAGCTTATAAACGCCCTCTCTGTCACAGATATCGAGCTTGACAAAGCGAAAATTCGGCTTGTCAAGAACCGGTGCCAGGGTGGACAGGTTTCCCGCGTAGGTCAGCTTATCCAGGCAGATGATTCTGTCCTCCGGGTGCTGTTCCATCTCATAGAAAATAAAATTGCTTCCGATAAATCCGGCCCCGCCGGTTACGATAATGTTCATGGTTTTCTCCTTTAATTCCGTTATGCTTCAGTCATTATGAAGAATATCGACGTATTTATTGTTCAGGACATCCATCAGGTACTGACCGTACTGGTTCTTTTTCAGCTCCTCATACTCCTGGAGCACCTGTTCTCTCGTGATCCAGCCGTTCAGATATGCGATTTCCTCGAGGCACGCGATCTTGCGGTGCTGATGCTGCTCTGTAATCTTCACGAAATTCGTGGCGTCCACAAGGCTCTCATGCGTACCGGTATCCAGCCAGGTGAATCCCTGTCCCAGAAGCTCGACGTTCAAATCCCCATTCTGCAGATAGATCTTGTTCAGATCTGTAATTTCCAGCTCTCCTCTGGCCGACGGCTTCAGCTTCTTCGCATACTCCACCACACGATTGTCATAGAAATACAGACCCGTTACACAGTAATTGCTCTTGGGCTTTGCCGGTTTTTCCTCGATGGAGACAGCTCTTCCGTCCCGATCAAACTCCACGATGCCAAACCGTTCCGGATCATCGACATAATACCCGAAAACGGTAGCTCCCTTTCCGGTCTCGGCATTCTGTACAGCTGCCCGGAGGCGCTTCTTCAGACCATGTCCCGCGAAAATATTATCTCCGAGAATCATGGCAACCGGCTCATCTCCGATGAAGTCCGCGCCGATGACAAACGCCTGCGCGAGTCCGTCCGGCGAAGGCTGCACCTTGTACTTGAGAGAAATCCCGAATTGATGTCCGTCTCCGAGAAGCTCCTCAAACCGCGGCGTGTCCGCCGGCGTAGAAATGATCAGAATATCCCGAATTCCCGCGTTCATCAGCACGGAAAGCGGATAATAGATCATAGGTTTGTCATAGATCGGCAGAAGCTGCTTCGATGTTACCTTTGTCAGCGGATATAACCTGGTTCCGGATCCGCCTGCCAGAATGATTCCCTTCATAACAATGCCTTTCTTTATCATCATACTTATTTATCTTAATCTTATTTCTTTATCTTTTTTCTCTATCTTTTTTCATCATTTAATAATCTGCCTGTAAAGCCTCTCTCTGCTCTCAGAAATTCGGCGAAAGAAGCTTCTGTTCCTCCAGCGCATTCTCCAGCGTGCGTTCAAACGCCTCCGACGTAAAATTCTTCCGATACAGATCTTCCGCTTTCCGGCGAGTCTCCGCATCATCCGCCACGTCAATCAGTCTCCGACAGAGGCTGTCCAGCTCTTCCTCACGCATGGTCATCAGATTATCCGGCACATTTACGCCGATCCCGTATCTGGACACGAATTCCCACAGGTCCCCTTTGATGCTGTTGATCAGAGGAATTCCATACGAGAGATAGTCGATCGATTTCATGGAGAGCCCCACATGTACGTCTGTGCGCATGACATTGATGCCAAGATTGCACCGGGAAAGGATCTCTTCCTTCCGGCTTTCCTCATAGACCGCTCCCCTTGAAACCGTCTCGACACCTCTCTCCTGAAGCGCCCGGATAAAATCTTCCCTGTGCTCGCCTTCTCCGACGATATCCGCCACAACCTTTCTCCGCCGGTTCAGCGCACCCAGAAGGTAAGCAATCCTCGGAATATCAATGATATTGTTGATCGCACCGATGTATGCGATTCGCAGCACACCGGTATCCGTCCGGCAGCTTCCGCCTCTTCTCTTGAATTTGTTATTTTCGGAAAACTTACACCAGTAAAGAGTATACGTTTTACCCTCCGGTAAATCAAGCTGTTCCCGATAAAAACCACATTCCGTAAAGATCAAATCCGCACAGCTCAGATGATGATCCCGCAGATTTCTCCACCTCCGAATCGGTGAAAGCCAGCTCACAGCCTTAAGAGGAAGTGACTCCGGCCAGAGATCAATCAGGTCAAAAATAACACGTGCTCCGGTTTTCCTGTGGATCCGTTCCGCCTCCTCGGCGAACGAATTTGCCGGAATCATGAAATAGATCAGATCAAATCCCCCGGATTCCAGATAGGCTCCCGCGTCCGCCGCAAACCGCCGGATCGCCAGAAGGCGGTTCAGAGACAGATTCCGGGTGTAGGGTCTGAGATGAAGATAGACATGGTTTTCTGCCTCTCTTGTGACCGTTTGCTTTCTGTGATGATCAAAGTCCGAGAATACACGAACAGCGGTATCCCCTCTTTTCTCAAAAAAAAGGGCTACCGCCTCTGCTCTTTCTTCAAATGTTGAGGAATGCGTGACAACCGCAACCTTCATATCATATCCTTCCCGTTTCGTCGCGCCAAGTCCGAACACCGTTCATTTCCCGCTGCCGTCACTCTGCTTCTCATTCTGTCTGGTCTTCTCGTTCATCTTCTGCTGTGCCTCCTGATCGAATCCCTCCGTGCTCTCAGGCTGAAATACGGTTCTCGCCGTCAGAAGCACCATCTTGATATCCATCAGGATCGACTGATTCTCAATGTACATCAGATCCAGAAGAAGCTTGTCATGCGCAGAGGTATTGTACTTGCCGAATACCTGCGCGTACCCGGTCAGTCCCCCCTTGACCGACAGGCGATAGCGGAATTCCGGAATCTCCTTCACATATTCATCCACGTGTTCTACCCTCTCCGGTCTCGGGCCAACGAAGCTCATATCTCCTTTCAGGATGTTGAAGAACTGCGGAAACTCGTCTAAACGGAACTTCCGGATCACCCGTCCGGTCTTTGTAATTCTCGGGTCCTTATCCGTTGTCGGGAGAACGCCGTACTTGTCCGCGTCAACGACCATGCTCCGGAACTTGAGGATCTCGAATACCTTCGCGTCCTTGGTATACCGCTTCTGCCGGAAAAAAACCGGTCCGTGATCTTCTGCCTTGATGCAGATTGCGACAACAAGCATTATCGGGGAAGTGATGAGAATCAGAAAGAGGGAGAAAATGATGTCCAGCGCACGCTTGATCCCCTGATACTTCCGATTGTTGTAATTGTACTCATACTTCATGAGAGGCGTATCCAGCAGATGCTTCGGCTCGCAGCCCAGACCGAAGATATCCAGAAGCTCCGGAGTATAGTAAAAATTCTTCTTGTGCTCGATGCACAGCTCGCTCACAGCCGCCCTCGTCTCAAATGTGACGCCGTACATGATTACGGTACAGCATCCCTGCATATGCTGCAGCAGAACTTCCTCCCCGATTTCCTCTCTGTCGGTATAGATAATCGAAAAGAGATGCTTATACTTCTTCAAGAGTCTCTGTTCGAACGCGAGCACATCCTCCGGACTGATTTTTCTGCCGTATAGTACCAGTGTCTTCTGCGGAGCGACATGCTTCATGAAATACCGCTTTGTGAATACGACAATATTAATCGTGCCCACCAGCTGAAGCAAGACGATAAAAGCCCCCGGCAGAATATTCACCACCTGGTTGTAGATCAGACAGCACTCTACATATAGAATGAAATCCGTAATCGCAAAGGAAATGAACTGTGAAAAGACGATCTCTCCCATATTCGTCGAGGCGATACGGAAGGCCTTGTATACACTGCACAGAAGATTATATATGATGTAAAAGATCACAATACTGGCTATCAGTCCCGGTATCTTATAGGTATCGAACGCGTAGTCATTATAAAAGAATGCCCATACAAGTGCAAACAGGCCGACATTCCATAGACGGAGCACCAGCCTGGCAGAGTGGGTAACCTTTTTATTCTCCATATTTATCCTCGTAGCCTTTCATCAGGAAAGGATGCTGATATAATTGACGTAATCTTAACATACGTAAAGATTCTTGTAAAGGATACGCCCTCTTCCCCTCCGCCGGATCCTTATCCGTCGTTACTGTTCACGCACAACTATGTACGGCAAGGATTTTACAGTCCTGTTGTCATTCGCAAACTGACTGTAAAAGTATTATCCGTTCTTCCGGTTGACAATCCGCTGAACCTTCCCGCGGATTCTCTGAATCGCATTGTCGATGGATTTCGGAGTCCGGTTCATCTTCCCGGCTATCTGATGATAGTCCATCCCGTCCAGGTAGCAGTCAAGCACTTCCTTCTCCATTTTGCTCAGCGTCTGATCAATCTCCTCTCGAAGGCTTCTCGCATTTTCAAAATCAATCAGAATATTCTCCGGACTGTCCGCCGCGCCAAGTTCTGCATCCTTCTGGCTCTCCTGCAGCTCGCTGATCGATATCGAGCTGTTCAGCGGCCTGTGCTTCTGTCGGCCGGCGGAAAGGACCGCGGTATACATCTGTCTGGAGATCAGTAAATTCGCATAGGTCCGGAACGACGCATTCTCATCCGGGTCATAATCCCGGATCGCCTTGAAAAGGCCCAGCATACCCTCCTGTAAAAGATCCTCTCTGTCTCCGCCTGCCAGATATAGTTCCCTGGCAAGAGAACGGACGGTTCTCTTGTATTTTTCGAGCAGATAGTCCTCAATTCCGGTCTCACCGCTGCGCAGCCGGGCAATCAGACTCTCGTCCGGAATTCCTTCGTACTCTATGTTTTTCATGATCGTTTCATTTTCTTGATATTGTTTTTTGAGAGGCACCTGTTTCTTTGCCAGACAAAACCGGCCGCGCGATACCTTCAGCGCCTCTGCCGCACGATCTCATAGGCGAGAACCCCTGCCGCCACAGACGCATTCAGAGAATCGATATCTCCCTTCATGGGAACAGAAGCGATAAAATCGCACTTTTCTCTCACCAGCCGACTCACGCCTTCGCCCTCATTTCCGATGACAAGTCCGATCGGACCGGTGAGGTCCAGGTCATACATCGTGGTTCCGCCCATATCCGCACAGACAAACCAGATGCCCTCTTTTTTCAGATCATCGATGACCGATGCAAGATTCGTGACCTTGGCTACCGGCGTGTAATTGATGGCCCCGGCGGAAGCCTTTGCCACCGTCGCCGTAAGCCCGACCGCGCGGTGCTTCGTAATGATCACGCCATGCGCTCCCGCAAGATTTGCGGTTCGGATAATGGCGCCGAGATTATGCGGATCCTCGATACCGTCCAGCAGGAAGAGAAAGGGCTTCTCCCCCTTCTCTCTCGCCGCCTTCAGCATGTCAGATACCTCCGCATAAGGATAAGATGCCACGACCGCGATCACGCCCTGATGACTTCCCGTCTCCGACATCATATTCAGCTTTTCCTTCGGAACATAGCTGATAATCGTGCCGGCCTTTCTGGCCTCCCTTGCAATGGTCATAATCATCCCGTCATGAAGATTCTCCTGAAGATAAACCTTGTCCACAGTCCGGCCAGAACGAAAGGCCTCAAGAACCGCATTTTTCCCTTCCAGTCGGTTCGGATTCTCATTAACGTCCTGATGCTTCTCCGTCTGACGCAGCGTTGTCTTTCTCTCCGGTTTTTCCGCTCTGTCTTTTCTTCTCAGATCCTTATAGCTGCCTTTTCTGTCGGACATACCTTTATAGCTGTTCTTTTTGTAGCTGTCTTTTTTTTCGGATGCTCCTCTATTGCCGCTGCTTCTGTATGAATTGCTCATAAAAATCTCCTCTGTCGTTCATGCAAGGCTCCATTCTCCGGTCCACATAACAGGACAAGTCCTGACTTGCTGCGTCCCGGCCCGGTTCATGTCAGCATTCTTCTGCGCGCTCCGACTGCTTCTGACCCGTGTGATTGTCCGGATCTGCATTCTCTCCGGCTGTCACAAAGGCAGGCTCTCCCAGCTTTCGGTAATGCGCCGAAAGCCCCGTGCTCACAAGCTCGACCAGCCTTCCCACATCTCCCTTCAGATACAGGTAACCGCAAACTGCCTCGAACCCGGTTGCTCTCCGGTATTCCTGAATGCTGGCGTTCTTCGCATGCGTGTAGGCTTTGGCATTTCTGCCACGATGAAACACGCGTTTCTCATCCTCTGTCAGCAGATCTCTTTCTTCGAATACACCGATCATTTCCGACTGCGTCTCCGCCTTGACAAGGCTGCTGGCCGTCCGGTGAAGCTTATTGACCGGCGCGTTCGATCCCCGAACCAGAAGCGTGCGTATAATCAGCTCGTATATGCAGTCTCCGATATAAGCAAGCGTAAGCGGAGAATATTGTCTCGCGTCAAAATCCGCAAGCGAATACTTCTCTTCCAGACTGCGGGCAAGCTCCGTCACCAGGTTTTCTCTTTCATTCACTCCGATTTCCCTCAGTATTATTTTCTCTCCCACTTTACACCGTCTCTGGTGTCCTTCAGGACAATGCCCTTTGCGAGAAGCTCGTCCCGGATAGCGTCGGCCTTTGCAAAATCCTTTGCCTTGCGCGCCGCATTTCGCTCCGCAATCTTCCTCTCGATCTCCTCGTCGAGATCATCCTCTTTTACATCAACGATCAGACCGAGGATGTCAGACAGGTCGATAATTTCCTTTCTGACTGCCTCCGCAAACTCTCTGGAGCTGTCAGCCGTAACTTCCACATTCGCGAATTTCACCAGATTAAAGATCGCCGTCTCGGCATCTGCCGTATTCAGATCATCATCCATGGCTTTCTCAAATTCCAGGCGGAAACGGCGCATATCCTCCGGCCGGATTTCCGCTCCGGTCACCGGATCGTTTCTGACCTCGAACGGGATTCTCCTTCCCTCTTCATCGATTCCGAGCTTTTTCCGCTCTTCCTCCGTCAGAGAAAGGTTTTTCGCGTCGGCGATATGATCGTTCAGCGCACGCACGGCGGTCCGGATTCTTCCGAGAGAAGCCTTCGCCGAATCCATGATATCCGCGCTGAAGTTCAGCACTCTCCGGTAGTGTGCCGAAAGCATGAAGAAGCGGAGCACCTGAAGATCATAGTGCTCACCAACCTCACGCACGGTCTTGAAGTTGCCGAGCGATTTTGACATCTTTACATTATCAATATTCAAAAATGCGTTGTGAAGCCAGTAGTGGGCAAACTCCTGTCCCGTTGCACATTCCACCTGCGCAATTTCATTTTCATGATGCGGGAAAATCAGATCCTCACCGCCGGCATGAATGTCAATGGTTGTCGCGTGGAGATACTTGCGTGACATCACACAGCATTCCGTGTGCCAGCCCGGTCTTCCCTCTCCCCACGGGCTCTCCCAGAAGGGTTCTCCTTCCTTCTTCGGCTTCCACAGCACAAAATCGAGCGGATCTTCCTTCTCCGCTTCGCCGGTAACCTTCAAATCGCGGAAGCCCGACCGCAGATCATCAAGATTCTTGTGCGAGAGCTCTCCGTAGCGGGGATCCTTTCTCGTGCGGAAATAGACCGTTCCATTCACGTTATAGGCAAAGCCCTTTTCCTCGAGATCCCGGATAAGATTGATCATCCCATCGATCTCCTGCGTTGCAAGAGGATGTGTCGTTGCCGGAAGGACATTCATATCCGCCATATCCTTCTTCGTCTCACGAATATATTTCTGCGAAAGCTCCGCCGCTGTCACACCTTCCTCATTTGCTCTCTGAATGATCTTGTCATCGACGTCGGTGAAATTCGACACATAGTTGACCTCATACCCCTTGTAGGTCAGGTAACGCCGAAGCGTATCGAAGACAATCATGGGTCTGGCGTTTCCGATATGAATGAGATTGTACACGGTCGGACCACATACATACATCGTAACCTTTCCCGGCGTGATCGGTTTGAACTCCTGTTTTGTCTTTGTCATTGTATTATAAAATCGGATTGACATCTGTAAGCCTCCTGTTATTCCTCTTTTTAAACCTCGCCGACGCTTACGGTTTACCCCACTATGTACGGCGTAAATTTCCGTGGTGCATGAACAGTAACGTCCGACGCTCACCCGGCATCCGCTTCCGTCTTGGAGAGTGTGTGCATCGGGCAGGACGCGCATCCATGCCCCGTGTCCGCCATCCGTTCATCGGGCATCCGTTCCAGTGCACGCTCAATCAAACACACAGCCTGCGCGGAAATTCCCTCTCCGCTTCCTGTGAAGCCTAGCCCCTCCTCCGTCGTTGCCTTGATATTCACCTGATCCACGAGCAGCCCAAGCGCATCCGCCACATTTTCCGCCATCTGATCCAGATAAGGTCTCAGCTTCGGCCTCTGGCAGATGATTGTGCAATCAATATTTGATATCATGTACATGCCATCCTCAAGCATCTCTCCGACCTTGCGGAGAAGATCCATGCTGGAAGCGCCCTCATATGCCGGATCCGTGTCCGGAAAATGATAGCCGATATCCTTCATTGCCGCAGCTCCGAGAAGTGCATCCATGATGGCGTGCAGGGCAACATCCGCGTCAGAGTGTCCCAGAAGCCCTTTCTCGTAAGGAATTTCAACACCGCACAGGATCAGCTTTCTGCCCTCGGACAGCTTGTGCACATCATAACCCGTTCCTATTCTCATACTGTGATAAACACCTGTCGTATACTCTCCGGATCAGTCAAAACCGAAGACCTTCTCCAGAACATGATACCCTTTCTTTACTACTTTGCGTCCGCCCTCTCCCGGAAGACTCATCGCCACGCCCGAAGCGCTCGCACGGATTTTCAGGAACGCCACATAATCGACCTTCTTCAAGCGGTTCCACAGAGGAGCCTTCTCCTTGAGGAGCTCCGGGTCCTCGGAGCGCATCATCATCGACGTCGTGATCATCATGATGATCGAAATATCATGAATCAGAAACTCTCTCTGTTTCGGGTGAAGGCGCAGCTTATGGAACTGTTCAAAATAATCCAGCATCAGATAGGCCACCCTCAGCTGCTGCGGAAATCTCGACATCATAACCTTCACGTTCACGCTCTGATCCGAACGGCCGATGAAATAGCGGTACAGATTCACATTCAGATAATACATGGTCTTTACCCTGGAAAAAGGTACAAAGGCATAGATATTATCGACATAAAAGGTGTGCTCCGGGAGCCTGAGTCCCACCTCCCTTAGCAGCTCGGTCCGGTAGATCAGCGAATGCATCAGCACGTAGTGAAACACATTCATCCGCTTTACCTCGTCCCATCCGAAAATTCTGCCTTCCGGAAGATACATCCTGTACCGCATTACATATTTCCTGTATTTCCGATTCTGCTTCTCGTATACATAGTTTGCGAAAAAAGCATCTACAATATTGCCGGACTTCGCAAGCGCCCGCAATGCGGAGAGCACCTTTTCAAAAGCGCTTCTGTCCAGCCAGTCATCGCTGTCCACAACCTTGAAATACAGTCCGGTTGCATGGTCAATCCCGGTGTTGACAGCCCCTCCGTGGCCCTTGTTCTCCTGATGAATCGCCCGCACAATCGTCGGATATTTGTCCTGATATTCATCCGCGATCTCTGCAGTCCGGTCCTTGGTCGATCCGTCATCCACGATCAGAATCTCAACATCCTCACCGCCCGCAAGAAGAGATTCAATGCACTTTCTCATGTAGCTTTCGGAATTGTAGCATGGTACAGCAACGCTGAGTAATTTCATCTTCTTTCGATAAACCTTTCTTTCGATTCGGCAAATAATACCGTTTCTATAATGCCACAAGACCTGTTAAATTGCAATCTTGCATCTAGCCGCCGATCAATCATCAATGGCTCTTCACGCCGCTCAGGCCCAGGCTCAGCGCATCTGCGTATGCCCGGTAGGCTGATGGAATGGCGTACTTTCTGCGTATTTCACCAATCTCCGCAAAAAAAAGGCCCGATTCCGCCAGATGTCCGATACTTTCTTCGTTTTCCACAGACCGCCGGTCCGGGAAATCGCCGATCCGGATCTCGTAACCGGTCATCTGCCACTCGATGTGGGAAAAAACATGTCTGCTGTCAGCCAGTTTCCGGATATGAAGTGCCAGAATCCCCATCTCCTTTACTCGGAGCAAGGCCTCCTCCTCACTCAGTGTTCCTGCAAGATTCGGGAATTCATACATCCCTGCAAGCAGCCCCTTTTCCGGTCTCCTGTTCAACAAAACCCTCTCCCCGTCGCGAACCAGCAGAATCGTACGCTTCTCCGTTCTGCGCGGCTTCTTCTCAGCTTTTACCGGGAAATCCGTCTCCCTCCCCTGTTCATGCGATCTGCACCACTTCAGCAGCGGACATTCCGGGCATTTCGGTTTTCCGTTCGGCAGACAGATCATCGCACCCAGGTCCATCATACCCTGGTTCACATCTCCGGGTGTAACATGCTTCTGACAGCTGTCACCGGACAATTCCTGCTTCATCGCCTCCGTCAGATTTTTCTCTGTTTCTCTTCGATATTTCTGCCTGCTGATGTCCGAGGAATCCGCCAGAAGCCGGGTCAATACCCGGAGCACATTTCCATCCACCGCCGCCTGCGGCCTGTCGAATGCAATCGAAGCAATCGCACCGGCCGTGTAATCGCCTATTCCCGGCAGCGTTTTCAACGTTCCCGCGTCTTCCGGAATTTTCCCTCCGAAATCATTCATGATCTGAATCGCTGCCTTCTGCATATTGCGAACCCTGCTGTAATATCCGAGGCCTTCCCACAGCTTCATTAAACGATCCTCCGGACAGGATGCAAGCTCCCTCACGGAGGGAAGTTCCCGGAGAAATCTTGTATAATATTCCTTCACCGCCTCTACCCTGGTCTGCTGGAGCATGATCTCCGAGACCCAGGTGTGGTACGGATTTTTCTCTCCCCTCCAGGGAAGATCTCTTTTATTTTCCTGATACCATCTTCCAAGAGGAAGAATGATCTGACTGAGTTCAGCCACAGAATCCACCAAGGTCGTATATACCGTTTTCTGATCCTTTTCTTTATTACTCATAGCATGATATACCTGTTCAAAATATAATTACGGATTGCCTGACGTTCCTGTTCACTCACAACTATGCAAGGCAAGGATTTTACAGTCCTGTTGCCATTCGCAAACTGGCTGTCACATATACAGTTAGGGTTGACACCAGTCGCACGCCCTATTTACAATAAGGAAAGCAGTTTTCTTTTCCCAGCAGACACTGCGGACATATCCCGACGTAACTACACATATCAGCATGCGGAAACTGCCGCAGAAAAAATAGCGACCAGAAACGAGGTTTTATGAACAAAATACAAACCGACGGAATCATCTTCGATGTGGACGGCACGCTGTGGGACACTACACCGATTGTCGCCGAAGCATGGAATACTGTACTCGACGCATTTGACCGGGAACGCCGCGGCCGTCATCTTCCTCCCCTTCAGCTGGTTCATCCGGAGGGCGGGGGCGCCGGCGCACGGATTGAAAGCGAGGACCTGCGCCGCGAATTCGGCAAACCGCTGGACGCAATTGCCGAAGACCTTCTTCCAGGCATGCCTGAAGCAGAAAAGGCTTCACTTCTTCAGAGATGGTATGAGGCCGAGGAAAACGCAATCGACAGAAATCCCCCGGCGCCCTATGAGGGACTGGAACACACGCTTCAATCTCTCACCGGAATTTGTCCCGATAAATCGGAAGGAACGGCAACGGATTCCTTTCGCGCGGAGGCTTCCCATCTGCTGCCCCCGGGCATTCCCTGCTTCATTGTAAGCAACTGCCAGGCAGGATATATCGAGCAGTTTCTCCGGCTGACCGGGCTCGGCTGCTACATCACGGCTCATCTCTGCCCCGGAGACACAGACAAGCTGAAATCATACAATATCTACCGCATTGCCTCTGATTATCATCTTCAGAACTCGCTTTACATCGGAGATATTCAGGCGGACTTTGACGCCACAAGGGAGGCGGATCATCTCCTGAAGGAAGACGCCCGGAAGCTGTCGACCGGGCTTCCCGCCGATTCTTCCCGCGCCATTCCCGATCCCTCCATCCGTTTTATATGGGCATCCTACGGTTTCGGAAAAGTCGAAAACCCGGATGCAGCGATCCAGTCCATCGCAGAGCTCACAGACATCGTCAGATAAGCCCTTCGGCGCCCCGCATCCGGTCTCTTACGCGCGCTTCGCGTGCGACGAGCCTGTCTGCGTTTTCGAAGAGCTTATACAGTACACACCCATACGATACTTTGTGCCACAAACTGTATAAGCTACGGATTGCTCCGTGCTTCGCACTCCCGCAATCCTACAGGTATTCGCATTCCCGCAGTGTTTTACACCGCTCCATGCTCATACCTGTTGCCTTCGAAATCGCACTCAGCCTCTTACGCGCGCTTCGCGTGCGACGAGCCTGTCTGCGTTTTCGAAGAGCTTATACAGTAGAAAGAAGGATTACTTATGCATTTCCAGTACAAAACAAAAGGAACCTGTTCTCAGCTTATCGATTTTGACATCAACGACGGCATTCTCACAAATGTCAGCTTTACCGGCGGCTGCAACGGAAATCTGTCCGGCATCGCCCGCCTGGTCGAAGGCCGTAAGGCAACTGAGGTAGCCGATATCTTAAAGGGCACAACCTGCGGATTCAAGGATACCTCCTGCCCCGACCAGCTCTCTCGGGCCCTTCTCGAAGCGGTTGAAAACGCCTCTCGCTGATCCTGCAAAGCCATCCGCTTCGCTTTTGCCCCACAGAAACGAGATAAGACACGCTGCGCGAGTCTTATCTCGCTATCGCGACGCTCGCGTAAATCAAAGCCGTATCCGGGAATCTTTTCCATGCAGATTTCGAAACGCCTTCGGCGTCATCTTATATCTCTCCCGGAAGATCCTGTGAAAATAGCTGTGATTTTCATATCCCACCGCATCAATGATATCATTCACCGGAAGGTCCGTCTCGCACAGAAGTCCAACCGCCTTGTTCAGCCGTTTTCGTTGAAGAAGCTCCTTGAAATTCACCCCGGATGCTTTTTTGATCATGCGGCTGAGCGTATGCGCGGGCATGCGAAGCCTGCCGCACAGCTCTGTCAGCGTCGCGGTCCGATAATTCTGATCAATATAACTGAGCGACGTCATCAGAATCATATTCTCATAGGAGTCCGGTTCCATGGTTTCCGCATTCGGGACTGCCTCCAGCAGATACATAAAGATCAGGCCCATCGTGGTCTGATTGATCCGATTCATGGTCTGCACCGTCACGGGGTCCTCGCCCCTGTTCTGTCGGACCAGCGAATAGATCATGTTCTCGATCAGATTCTGTATCTGAAGAACGTCGGCCACCTTAAAATAGAGGTATTCGCCCCGCCGCTCATCCTGCCTCAGCGTGTTCACGATGAAATCAGCGAGCACATTGTTCGTACCGATCATCCCGGAGGCGACATCGAAGAATTCCGGAAGAATCACAAAATTAATCGCAATATCGTCGCGCCCTGCCGGGAGAATTTCATGTCTTGTGTACTGATTCAGCAGCAGAAGCTCGCCCCGGCTCACCCGGATCCTTCGGTGGTTGATGATATGCGTCACAGAGCCCTGGCAAATATACATCATCTCCACATAATTGTGCCTGTGAAGAGGAAAATGCGCAAACCTCGTGTGCGTCCGCACCGTGATCAGCTGACCGGTCTCCAGCAGCTTCGCGTAGTCGATCGTAAACTCCTCACCGGACGCATATAATTTTTTCTCGATTCCGGCGGTTCCGTCCAGAATGTGCTGTTCTTCGTCTGTCACTCTTCCGAGCTGCTCAAGAAGTCTCTGATTCATTACGAGTCCTGCCCCACAGAACCTGCCGAAGACTCCGAAGCGTCCGTCGGCGTCATTTCAATGTCCAGATCCACGTCACCGCTTATACCGTCAACCGTTCCCGTGTTCGAGTACTGCCACACCTTAAATTTATAAGGAGTGCCGGGAGTCTCGCTATAATTTGAAAACCACACAGGAAGATTATAGAGCTTCGTCATGTCCAGCGTAAAGCTCTCCCAGTGCAGGTTCGTGTAGAGCATCGGTTCGTAGCCCGCATCTGCAATCGAAAGGCTGAAGGCTTTGATATTCTGCGTGAACTGATCACCGCTGACGCCGTCGGTCCGGGCGGCGCCGTCCTCAACCGTCTCCATATCGATCGCCGCCGGAAGATCCAGATGCCTCCCATTAAGCGTATTTGCCACAAACTGGGCTTCCTCTTTTGCTTCCTCTTCATTCACAGCCTGCGAATAAAAATAAACGCCTACATCAAGCCCCGCCCTTCTGGCGCCCTCATAATTTGTCTCAAACGTGGCGTCCTCCACCAGAGAACCGTCACTTCCGTATCCCCGATACCCGATTCTGAGATACGTGAACTCATATCCCGCATTTCTGACGGCTTCCCAGTCAACGGTCCCGTTATGCTCCGACACATCAATCCCGAGACGATACGAATAATGATCGCCGTCCGTATAGGTCATCTTCTGCCCGTCCTTCACAAAGGCCGCTGAGTTGTAATCGTTATACAAATCGCTCATGGAGTATGATGTTGAAAAAATACGCTCTGATACCTGATTATCCTCTGCAGCACGGTTTCCGAAGGCAACAATCGCCACAAACACCGCTGTAAAAGCGATCACAATGCTCGCGAGAATACGGTTGCGAAGAATTTTCTTCCTCTCCGCTCTTGTCACCCGATGCCGTCCTCCGCTTTTCCCCTTATTTCTTCTTTTTCCAGTCATATACGATCAGGCAGGCACAGCGCCTCCCCTTCCTTTCCCTTTTTCTCCCCTCACCGCCTTTTGGCGGAACTTATACATACCTTACACACAAAAAAGGAGTGTGTCAATCTTGACACACTCCTTTTTCATGTAGGCTCTGTGAACCGATGCTGTTCGCGCACGTACTAAAACAGCGTATTTGCTGTCCTCGTTCCACTTGCAATGAAACCGTTACCATTCGCACACGTGCTAAAACGGCTGCCATCAGCCCTCATCACGGATTCCCTGGATCTGGTCCTCGGTCTTCGGAACATAATTCGGATGATCGGATGCCCACAGCTTTTCAGCAACAGGCGCCCAGTTCTTTGCGTACTCCTCTACCTTGTGTGTAAGATGATCTACATTCTCAGGATCACTCATATCGGTAGACTTGGCGCCGGTTGCGTGAACCATCGCGCGAAGCTTTGCAGGATTCTCCAGCATCGGGCAGGGACGAAGCAGGTTGTCGCTGAACGGCTGTCCGTCGTGATATGCCTTGAACAGCGGCTGCTGCAGGCACTCGAGAATGCTGTTCTCATGGATATTGGCTCCGGAATAATGGATGAATACGCACGGCTCTGCGTCGCCATTCGGGTTGATGTGGAAGTACGCCTTACCTCCGGCGATACATCCGGATACCCACTCGCCGTCATTCTGGAAGTCCATAAGGAAGATTTCCTTGCCGCCGTGATATCCGCGAACCTCACGGATTCTGTGATACATGTACTCACGCTGCTCCGGTGTCGGCACGAGCTCCATCGTCGTATCGTTGCCGGTCGGCATGAAGTGGAAGTACCAGCTGAACAGAACGCCTTTGTCAATCAGGAAGTCAAGGAACTCATCGCTTGTAACAGCCTTGTAGTTCGCGCTTGTATAGCAGATGGAGGTACCATACGGAAGTCGGTTCTCACGAAGCAGATCCATGGTCTTCATAACCTTATCAAACACACCTTCGCCGCGGCGGTTATCCGTCGCACTCTCGAGACCCTCAATGGACATGGACAGCACGATATTCTTGCATTCCTTCATGTCGTCACAGAACTGCTGATCTACCAGAGTACCATTTGTAAAGATCATGAAACCACAGTCCTTGTGTGCCTTTGCAAGCTTGACGATATCTTTTTTGCGAACCATCGGCTCACCGCCGGTCAGAACGTATGCCCGGGTACCCAGCGCTTTTCCCTGTGTAACAATACGATCCATGTCCTCGTAGGACAGGTTCAGTGTACGGCTGTACTCTGACGCCCAGCAGCCCACACAGTGAAGGTTACATGCGGATGTCGGGTCAAAAAGAATAACCCACGGAACGTTGATGTTGTATTTCTCGGCATTTTTGCGGGTCTCATGGTATCCTACATAACCGGCCTCAAATCCGAACGCCATGAACAGACCCTTTACAACCTCCGGATCTACATCGCGAAGAATACGGTCAAAGAAATTCGCATATTTCTCGCCCTTGGTGAACGTTGCTCTCAGATTATCAAATGCCTTCGGGCTCCACGTATCTCCAAGGAATTTCTGCGCTGTATCAATGACCTTGATATAGCCGTCTTCCTTATTTGCTGTTTTGATTACCTGATTTAATACAAGCTCGAATGCTTTCCTCTCGGCAGCATGCACGATTGCGTTTGGCATCTTCATTAACCTCCTGATGAAACTTTTATGTGACACTGCTTCAATTATAAATTTTCGATAAAATAATGTCGAGGACAATTCCCGAAAATCAGTGGGACAAAATAGAATACCTGTCCAATTAGTGGACAACTCGACAAAAACGTCAAATGGTCATTTTTCACTGCCGCAACGCCATTTATTGTTTAAATTCTCCGCTTTCTCCCAAGCGCTGATTTCTTTTTCATTTCCGTGCCCGACGCAATTGTCGCCGGGGAAACTGGTCAATATTTGCATATGAATTTTTGAAACAAACACCCATACGATATCTTGTACCCCAAACTACATAAGTCCCCCGTCACAAAAGCTGCTTCGCAGTCCCCTGCCGTCTATATACCTCCGAAAGACGGATCATACCGGTAGAGGAACGTGATCGCCTCCGCGCGGATACATTTCTGATTCGGTCCGAAAACGGAAGACGAAGTGCCCTTCGTCACACCACGGTTCGCCGCCCACAGCACCGCATCATAATAATAATCATGCCGATGTACGTCAGAAAAGGCATTCTTTGATCCCGGGTCCTTTTCGCCTGAAAAACGATACAGCATGGTCACCGCCTCTCCTCTGGTCAGCGTCTTGTCCGGGCTAAATTTTGAAGCCGATGTTCCCGACGTAAAGCCCTTCTTCCATGCCCAGAGGACGGCATTCCGGTAGTACGCACCGGAACTCACATCGGTAAACGGAAGCGCCCCGTCCTCATAGGGTGCGCCGTCCATCCGCCACAGCCAGGAGATGAACTGTGCCCTGGACACATCCCTGTTCCAGCCGAATTCACTTGCCGAGAAACCCTTCGCCACACCGGCATCGCTCGCGGCATATACTGCATCGTAATAATACCGGCTGCTGTCCAGGACATCAGCAAACAGCCCTTCTGACGCAAGCTCCTTCTCCCGCTGCTTTCTACACAATTCCCGGTACCATTTACCCGTAACCGTCAGGTCAGAAACCGCCCAGCCGGACGTTTTCGTGCAATCACTCCGGATATAGGAAGCTGCTTCTGCCTTGTTGCACAGAGACCAGCAGCAGAAGCTGATGTTGTTGGCATTCAGCAGATTGATCCAGCTGTCGGCATTATTGGTATCATAGCTTCCGTTTCCTGACGCATCGCAGATGCCGAACTCGGATACGAACACCGGCGTCCCGCTCTGGAGCGCTGTTTTCAATTTGTTCTTCAGGCTGTCATAATGCGAGGCCGCATAGAAATGGAAGGTATACATGACATTTTCAATTCCTGCGGTTGAGAGCGGCTTTCGTGCCACCTCATCAATATCCTGAGACCAGGTATTTGTTCCGCAGAGAATCACAGCATTGCTTCCGCAACCGCGAATGACGCCTGCGATCGTCTTCTCATAGGTATAGAGATCCCGGGATGAGCCGTCATACCAGGGTGTGTTGACCGGCTCATTGCAGATTTCAAAAATCACATTTCCCACAGACGCATACTGCGCGGCATATGTCCTGAAAAACGCTTTTGCCTGTTCCAGATCGTCGTTCGGATTGTAATTCAGTACATGCCAGTCAAGGATGATATACATTCCCAGCTTCTGCGCGGCGCTTACTCCCTCGCGAATCTTCGCGTCCATCCGGTCCCTGCTTCCCTGCAGATAACCGCCCTCCCGCGGATACAGGGCAAGGCGTATCGTATTGATGCCCCAGTCATCCCGAAGCGTGCGGAAGCTATCCTCGCTGATGTACTCCGGAAACCACTGCACGCCGTGTGTGCTGGCTCCTCGCAGCTGAAACGGCTTCCCATCCTTGTCCAGAATCGTCGGGGCCGTAAGGCTGCCGCTCCTGCCGACATGCAGATCTCCGTGTGATTCAAACGGCGTCTCCATGCCATTCGAAGAACCGGTCACCGGTGCAGACGGCTGAGAAGCCGCCCACACGCCAGACGGAAATAAAAAGAAAAGAGCGGCCGCAATGGCAAAAATCCATACCCAATGATTTCGAATCACACTTCGTTCCGCCTTCATGTTCAAGCCTCCCCTCAGCCTTACAGCAGCCACTTCCCACCTACGCACACCGTGCGACGCAGGTCATAACTTTTATCTGATAAACCTATATTAACGTCATATCACAAATTGCACAAGAAGCACATATGTCGGGGTCCCTCCTGCAAACGTGAAGCTTCCTGGGCACGAGATAAAAAGTGCTGCGCGAGTTTTATCTCTCTATCGTGTCGCTCGCCTCACACGAATGCTTTGCATTCGGCTGTGGCTCGCTGTTCGCGTAAATAGTCCCCGAATATTCGGCCCTCCTGGATTCCCATGGCGGACCGGATATCCGGGATTTTTTTGTCAGTGTCCATTCCCATTCACTGGAAGCATAATTTCATATACGCAACCCGGCCGATCTGTCAGAGAAATACTGCCTCCGTGAAGCTCCACAATCTGTTTTGCGATGGATAAGCCAAGGCCTGTTCCCTTGCCGCTGGTTCTCGACTCATTGCCGACTACAAACGGGTCAAAGATGGACGCCCTGTATTTCTCCGGAATTCCGGGGCCGTTATCTCCAATGAGGACACGCAGATAATTCCCATCTTTCGTGACGAGGCCGGCTTCTATGCGAAACGTTGTTCCGGGCCCGCAATACTTCATGGCATTTCCCAGAATATTATCAAACACCCTTCTCAGCTGCATACGGTCAAAACCGGCATCTATTCTTTCCTCCGGAAGGTCTGCTTCCAGATGGAAGCCTCCCACCTCCAGCTCCGAATATCTCCCGGCGATATATTCCCGAATGTATTCGCAAAGATCTCCCTGCTCCATATTTAACTGAAATCCCGGATGGTCAAGCCGGCTGTAGTCGCTGAAGCTGTTGATCAGGCCTGTGAGAAGCTCTGTCTTGTTCTGAATGATTTCCAGATATTTATCCTGCTCCTTCTCGGGAATCAGCCCGTCCCGCATGGCATTGACGTATCCAGAAATCACGGTGATCGGCGTCTTCAGATCATGAGAGATATCCGCCACCATCTTCCTCCGCTGATCCTGAAGCTTCTTCTGTTCTTCCTCACTCTTTCTCAGCGCCTCTTCCATATGGTTAAAGGATCGGATCACCTCGAGCATTTCCTTTGGTTCCTCACCTTCATGAATCTGAATCCAGTTCCCGCCGGCGGTTTCGTCAATCGCTCTTGTCAGCTTTCGGATCGGGGCCACCACCCTGGCGGAAAGCCTCCTTCCCGTCAGAATAATCAGAACAACCAGAAGAATAATACAGATGCCGATAACAGTCACTACCGTAACTCTTTGCGCACTAACAATTCCGGCAGAGTCTGAGTTGCTGTGAATCAGGAGATATCTCCGTTCGCCTTTGCTGTTCAGAAATTCATATTTCTGAATAAAAAGATTGCTGCTGTCTACCTTATAGAACAGGTAATCCATCGTTTCCGATGAAATCTGACTGTTCTTTAAATTCAGATTGCTGTACATGATCTTCCCGTTTTCATCCAGCATGGCAATTCCCGTGAGCTGATCCTCCGTATGCCGCACCAATAGAGAGCCCTGCTTTTCCCCGTTTTCCAGAGGCAGCAGGTCATACACGACATCTGTGTCGACGAGGGGAAGATACTGGAGGATATCTTTGTTGTAGGTATTCTTATGCTGAGAATCGCTGGTAAAAAGCACATTCGCCTTATTATCTGTGATCTCAAAATATCCGTTTCTGCCCAGCAATTTTACAGTATTTATGGAAGAATAATCATCATTCTCGGCGGAATTCACACGCCGGATCAGTTTTTTAATTCCGGCGGGTTCTACCTTCTGCGGCATGAGAATCCATCCCACCCCTCCAAAAACAGCTGCCAGGATCAATACGATCACTGCCAGCCGTATGGAATTGTGAATCACCAGAGTATAGATGCTTCCTTTTTCTTTTGCTTTCAATATATTCAATTTTTTACGCATAGGCCTTCCCCTACAGTCTCGCGACTCCCAGCTTATATCCCAGTCCGCGGACCGTCAGCAGATACTCCGGTTTCTTCGGGTCGTCCTCAATCTTGTCCCTGAGGTTCGAGATATGGACCATGATCGTATTCTCGTCATTTTCAAAATATTCTCCGCGAAGATACTCATAGATCTGCACCTTTGTGTAGACACGTCCCGGATTCTTCATCAGGAGCATCAGAATCCGGATCTCTGTCGGCGTGACCTTAATCTCTTCTCCACCCTTAAAAAGCTGAAGCGTCTGCATATTGATCTCCAGCTCCTTGTAGCGGAGAATCTCCTGCTCTCTCACTTCGTCCGTTCCCGTATTCAGATCATAAAATCTGCGGAAAGCAGCCTTTACCCTTGCCACAACCTCCAGTGGATTAAACGGCTTCACCAGATAATCATCCGCCCCGAGATCGAGTCCGAGTATCTTGTCACTGTCCTCTTTCTTCGCAGACAATACGATGATCGGAAGGTTATACTTTTCCCGCACCTTTCGGATCAGCTCAAACCCATTCATCTTCGGCATCATGATATCAAAAATTCCCAGATCCACCTTCTCCTTTTCAATCAGGCGGTATGCAGCCGCTCCGTCCTCCGCGGAAAGTATCCGGTAGCCCTGATTTTCAAGGTAAAGCTTCAGCACCTCAATGATATCCGCGTCATCCTCCGCGATTAAAATCGTGTATTGTTTTTCCTCCATGCTCTGCGAATCCCTTCCTGACCTGATAATCGTTAATACCTGCTCACCACGTCAAAATTTCAAGCTTACACCATTCCCTGATTCACGGAATCACACTCTGCACAGCAGTCAGTGTCACGGCAGCATTTTTCTTCCGGATCTCCTTCGTGTATCTGGCAGCCTGCTTCTGATAAGTCAAGGAGAGTTCTTCCCATTCCTGAAACGACGCATCCTTCCTGTGGTCTGTCAGTCTGAAGGTCTTGAGAACGGATTCCATGTACGCCGTCGTCTTTTCCGCCCCGGAAATGTTCAGATGATCCCCTCCATCCAGCGTGTCCCTGCTCCAGTCGATCCCGATCTCCTTGCGCTTCAGGTTCATATCGACATAAAGCAGCTTGTTTTCTGACGCGAGTCTCTCCAGACGGTTATGTTTTTTCGTATTATAATTGACCGGCGAGGGGGCGCTGTAGAGTACCAGACGAATTCCCTTTTCTCTGCAAAGATCAACGATTCTGTCAAAGATTCTCTGATTCATCCAGGAAATAGACGCTTCCTGCGATGTTTCCTGCATATAATCCGCTGTTCCCTTATACGGACGGATCCCTCTTCGGATTTCGAACCCTTTATTGTTCATCTGAACCGGCTCGATCTTCGGTTTTATGATAACATTTTTCCACAGGTTATGATATTGAAAAATCGGAAAGACAGAAGCCGTTTTGGTCGCCACCAGATCCTGAAGCTGATCCAGATCCTTCCCTGACCGGAAAAGGGCATTGGTCTCCATCAGTACCACCTTGGGCTTCTGGGTCTCCAGTCCGGTTTCCAGCATTGTCAGCATCTCATTCATGGTCTGCCCGGACTGCCCGCCCACAAAGACGGTATAACCGGTATCCTTCCAGATCTGAAGCGGTGAAATCGATGTATAGCTCTCGCTGTCTCCGATGGTCAGCACATCGATCGTGTCCGGCTTCTCCTCTTCAAGCCTCACAACTGCCGCATGCCGTTTGAGGGAGCTGGTTCCCAGAACCTTCATGGCATACGTGTTCAGCAGAAACGAGCCCAGAAGCAGAAGCAGGACCAGACCGACCGCGAACCCGATTTTTTCTTTGATTGATATTTTTTTGATATCCATTTCTCTGTCTCCGCCTTAGAATCCCGCGTAAATCAGGTCCACCTGCCGGTACCCCGGTCCGTACGCGCCAAAAATCAGAACCGCGAAAATCAATGCGTAAAAAGCAGCCCAGCGCACCGGCAGACTCCTTTTCGCAAGAGCGGCCTTTACATCTATCTTTTTTTCTTTTAACAGATCCGCCAGAAAGACCACCGCGATTCCCGCGAGGATCACGACCCAGTCTGCCTTATCGAGTCCCATTTTCAGCAGTGTGCCGTCCCACAGACGCTGGATCCCGAAGTGATGGAAGCCGCTGCGGAACATGGATAATCCTGCCCGGAAGCCCTCCGCCCGGAAGAACAGCTCTCCGGTAAAAATGATCAGCCAGGTGCGCAGGATCCGGAAACAGGTCCAGAAGCGTCCGTTCTTTTGAAAGCCTGTTTGCTTGTAAAAGGCCTTCTTCACCGGCTCCAGAATCACTTCCAGCATCAGCAGCACCAGATAATAGATGCCATAGAAGATGTAATTCCAGCTTGCCCCGTGCCAGAGTCCGTTAAACAGCCATACCGGCGTGAGCGCAAGGAAGGACGTGCCGATCTTTGTGATGTACTTTCCGAATTTTTTTCTCGCAAACCGGTTCCACTTCATCGTGAGATCCGAGGTCGTAACCGGATAAAAGACATAGGTCTTCAGCCAGATACCGAGGGAGATATGCCATCTTCTCCAGAACTCCGAAGCACTCTGTGAGAAAAACGGCTGTCGGAAATTTTCGGGCAGCTGCACACCGAACATACCCGCGGAACCGATGACGATATCCATGACGCCGGAAAACTCCATATAAAGCTGAAGCGCGTAAGACACCGCCGCCACCGGTATCATCACTCCGTCATAGGCCGAATGATTGTGGTACAGTTCGGTAACGATCACAGACAGCCGGTCTGCGATCACAATCTTTTTGAACAAACCCCAGAGAATACGGGTCACTCCGTCGAAAACCCGCTGCTCCGTCACCGGATTTCCCGCCGTCAGCTGCAGCGCTGTATCCTGATACCTGGCAATGGGTCCTTCCATCGTCTGCGGAAAGAATCCAAGAAACAGTGCGACTCTGCCAAAGCTCCGGTCCGCCTCAAGCCGTCCCCAGTACACCTCCAGCAGATATCCTACCGCCTCCAGCGTATAGAAGGAGATCCCAATGGGAATCAGCATATGTCTGAACGGAATCGCCGTCCAGCCGTTCTTCCCGGCCATGGCTAAATTCACGGTATTGATAAAGAAGTTGGTGTATTTGAGATAGAGGAGAATTCCGAAGAGGCCGCCTGCGCTGACCACAACAAGAAATGTTTTCAGATGCTTCCGGTTCCCGGTCCGATCCATGGCCAGACCTGCCAGCCAGACGCCGGCGGATGTCAGAAGCAGATAAAGAATCAGCTCTCTGCTGCAGAGGAAGAAATAGATCCAGGAAAAAATGAGCAGCACATATTTACGGAATTTTCTTCCGCTCACCTGATACACGATCAGGGAGAGCGGAAGAAAAAGCATTAAATAAGGTAATGTATTGTATCCCATGGCCGTCAGCCCTGCAGTCTCTGGATCATCGCCGCCATCGCCTTGATGGAATTAAAGTTTTCAGGCACCATCTCTACCGCATTGATCCGGACATCAAATTCTTCCTCCAGATCTGAGATCAGAGAAATGATCGCAAAGGAATCCAGGATTCTGTCGTCGATCAGGTGCTTTTCCTCCTCATAATTTACGCTGTCGTCCTGCTCCATTAAGATTTCATTGATTTTTGACTCGATTTCACTCATGATATTTGCCTCTTTTCTTCATATATTCTGTTCTTCAGCTGTTCCATTCCCAGCACTCTCTCGGCTGCCGCAGGCATTTGCTTCCCTCATTCCTTGCGTAGGAAAAGATCGCCGGAAGCTCATGACTGAGGAACAGCGCCATGCCCTCAACCATGGAATAGGCCCCGACATTGCCAAACGCCAGAATGTCGCCAACCTTCAGCGGGCCGAGATCCTGCTCTGCACAGAGCACGTCGTTTGCCGTGCACAGGCAGCCGCAGACGGTCCATATACCATTGGTGGACGGATTGCTCTTCTCCCCGTCCCCCTCCCTGCTGCTCTCTCGCCCCTTGTCATTCTCTGTCAGCACCGTGACGAAGGGATGATACATTCCACGAATCTGACCGTCGTAGTTCATCTGATGCATTCCTCCGTCTGTGATCGCATAACCGGTTTCTCCGCTTTGCTTGATGTCGCAGACTCTTGTCACATAGTACCCGCAGGATGCCGCGAAGATCCGTCCCATTTCCATCGTCACAGAGCCCTTCCATGTCATAGCCGCAATCGCTTTTCGAATTTCCTCAAAAAATGACTCGTCCAGCTTCTCCGGCTGATCCTCAAAATAGCGGGCAGGAATCCCGGGGCCGTATTCCAGTTCCGGAATCGTGACGTGAAATCTGTCCTGCAGCTCCAGAAGCAGCTGGTCCAGCTTTTCCAGTTCCCTCACCGGCTTTGCGGCTTTTCTCTTCTGCGAGCCGGAATAATAATGGATACCTGCAATTTCCAGATATGGTGTCATTCCTGCCAGCTCAAAAACCGTGTTCACGTTCTCCCTGTCCAGCCCGAACTGATTGCCGCTCGTAAGCCGGATGTAAATTCTGAGCTTCTCCCGACGTTTCCTGGCGAGGTCGGCTAACAGGGCAAACTGCCCCATCGACTCTACCGTATATCCTGCCTTGCTCCCACATTCTTCCACCATGCGTTCCAGCTCCGCCGGCTTCTTCAGAACGCCGGAAATCAAGAGCTTTCCCGGATCAATCCCGTCCTTTCGGCAAATGCAGTACTCCCCATACGAGCACACCTCGAGCCGGTCGACCTCCGGTGCCGCCTGCGGCATCAGAAATGGATTGCATTTCATGGCAAAACAAAGCTTCGCCGCATCTCCTGTCTCTCTCCGGATCCGTCTTATATTCTCGTGGAAGGCGTCCAGGTCAAAGAGATAAAAGGGACTGTCTGTGACTGCCGCCTGATCTTTCAGTACCTTAATGATCGTATTGTCCATATACTCACCTCATATTCCGACCGCCAGCCTCAGGGCATTGCGGTCAATCTTTCCATGTGCACTTAGTGCAAAGGAATCTACCTTCCTCCACTTATTCGGAACCATATACGAAGGCACCTTCTGTTTCAGTTCCTTTCTCACCTCACCGGTAGAAGGTTCTCCCTGATAAAATCCGTAGACACAATTGTGATTTTTGTCGAAGATGCAGCAGGCGCGCTGCACACCTGCAATCTGCTCTATCGCATTTTCCACTTCCCCGAGCTCGATGCGGTGTCCCATATGCTTGATCTGAAAATCCCTGCGTCCCACAAAATACAGAAGCCCGTCATTTCCAAAATACCCGATGTCACCGGTTCTGTAGATTCTCTCGCCGTTCCAGGCCACAAAAGCCTGCTCTGTCTTCTCCGGATCGTGATAGTAACCGTCCGCCAGGGATTCTCCGCTCACACAGATTTCACCGGAGACATTCGCGCTGTGGATCTCCTTCTGATCCTTGTCGGCCAGAAAAACCTTCCTCCCCGGAAAAGCTTTCCCGATCGGAAGAACGCTCCCCGAAAAATACCTCGGGACCGGATAATAGGTACAGTTGCAGGTAATTTCGGAAGGACCGTAGAGATTCACAAACTGCGTTTTCGGAAGGGCGTCCTGCCAGATCCTCAGCTGCGCCATCGGCATGACCTCGCCGCTGAACATCACCTTCCCGAGGTTCACCGGCACCCGGTAGTCAAAGCCTCCGAACTGAGAAATCATGCACAGAGCCGAAACCGCCCAGATCAATGTGGTCACCCTTTTCTCACACAGATAATCGATGAGCTGCCGCGGCATTGCAAAATAGGTTCTCGGCACCAGAACCAGTCTGGCCCCTGTCAGACACGCGGAAAAAATATCCTTCACCGAGACATCAAAGTCAAACGGCGCCTGATTTCCAAGGATGTCCTCTCTGCAGATATGGAAAGTCTCCGTGAAATGCCCGATAAATCTTGCCACCGCATCATGGCTCACGGCGATTCCCTTCGGTTCCCCGGTCGATCCGGATGTGAAGATCGCGTAAAGCGTATCCTCCGCCTTCGCCTCCTCCCGAATCCTATCCAGCTCCTGCCTCCTGATCTCTCCTTGGAACATGCTTTCCGGTTCCAGGATCTTCCCGTCATAGCCCATCGCAAGCAGCCGCTGCTTCTGCTCCTCCTCTGCAACCACAACCCGCGCATCCAGCTTCTTTATGATCTTTCGAATCCGTTCATCCGGCTGCGCCGTATCTACAAAAACATAAAAGCCGCCGCTGTACAGCACCCCGTACAGAAGCGCAAGCGCTTCACAGGATTTCTCCATCATCAGGACCACCGGTTTTCTCTGGCATCCGATTGCCGAAAGAACTGTTCCTGCCCTCTGCGCCTCATCCCGCAGCTTCTTCCAGCTATAATGCCTGTCGGCATCCTCCACCGCGATCTGATTCGGAAACGCATGCACGGTTTCCTCAAATTTTTCCAAAATTGTATGCATATTTCTTTCCTTTTCATCGTTCTTCCTACACAGCCTGTCCTTTAGACATCCATGGGAAGCTCTTGAAATGTATCAATCTATGCATACACTATAAAAGGGCTCCCTAAAGGAGCCCTTTATAAAACATTAAGATTTCTTAAGATGTGCTGTATAAGCTCTTCTAAAAACGCCGACAGGATCGTCTTGGCTTTCGTTTCCTCCTAGAATTTTCCACCGCCTCCCCCGTGTATTGTCCCGGAAGACGATGTGTGCGTGCTGCTTTCAGAACCATTATTTTTTGCTTTTTCCGTGCGTTCAATCTTGTGATACAGGAACAGATCTTTGCTTTCCGTCACGATCATACTTCCTTCCCTCACATAGCTGCCCGCTGCAGCCTGGGCACGGACTGTCTTCAGCTGCTGTTTCATGGAGCCTACGATAAGCAGAGCTGTCACAAAGCCGATTACCACGGAGACCAAAAACCAGACCGCAGACAACGGCTTCCGGGGAATATCAGACTTATCGAACGGATTGCCCTCTCTTGCCTGCGTCACATACGAACTGCCCAGACGGGCAAACGTACGAAAGGCTTCCGTATAGTTCCCGGCAGACAGATCTCCTTTCATCTGCTCTCCGAGATATTGAATGCCCTCGTCTGTAAAAGCCGTAATTCCATATCCGTGCGTGGAAACTGCCCAGTCCCTGTCCTCTGTGCTGATCAGAAGCAGAGCTCCATCCTTATCGCTTCCATAGCCGTACTGGCAGGAATTATACCAGTCATCCGCATAATCTCTGGCGGTCCGGCCCTCCAGACTCTCTACAATCACAATGCACAGATCAAATTTCAGCTCTGTGCTGTCTTGATCAAGAAGCTGCTGAATCTCGCTGTCCTCTTCTTCTGTTATAACAGCGGCCTGATCCTGCAGACGGTGATATGCGTCTGCGAATCCGCCTGTTTCTTCTCCACTGTCCGCTGCAAAAGCCGGCACTGCCATGCCAAGACAAAGTGCGAGCAGAAGAAAAATCGAAAAAATACGTTTTTTCATCGGTCTGCCCTCCCTATAAGATTCTCGCCAGATGCAGAAGCCAGATAATCCCGTAGGCCGCGGCACTGCACAGGGCTGTCAGCCCTAATGTCCATTTACGGGCTGCGCCTTTATCTACCGGAAGATCGCCCACCAGTTTTCCGGTCTGACCGTTCATCGCGAAGGTGTAGTTTTTTCCATTCCAGGTGGTGTTGAGCATCCACACCGGATAGAGCGCATAGACTGCCTTTCCGCCCCGAAGCTTTACGCTGCCTGCTTCCGGAACCACACTTGTATAGTTCCTGACCGTATCCGCAAAGGCTTTCTCCGTGCTCTGTTTGATCCTGGCATTGGCCCGTTCTATGCTCTGTTCTTCATCTACATCATATTTATCTGCCAGATATCCCGCCAGATAAGCTGTTTTGAAATCTACCGCATCGGAAAACAGGAACGGCTCAATCGACTCCATCAGATCGTCCGGCATTTTGGAAGAGCCGTCCACAGGAACCCTCTCAAAGCCAATCTCCCCGCCCCGGGTGACCAAATAGTAGCTGGTCTCCTTGTATTGATAGCTGCTGTCGCTCCAGGTCCGGACGCTGGTCGCCTTATATCGCATGTTCGCCTCCGCCTCCGCGTCAAAAAGCCAGAACGGCACGTATATGCCCTTGATCTCATCAATGTGATTCTGATCCTTGAACACCTTGGGAAGAAGCCGCTTTCCACCGTAATGCTTTTGAAGCGCTTCCTTCGCAGCCTTCTTGTCCATCTTGAACGGAATGATATAATCCGGCTTCAGCGCGCCGGAAAACTGCCCCGTCATAACCACCGGATTCCCGCAGAACGGACAGGATGCCGCCGCGGTATTCTCATCGCCTACGATCTCACCGCCGCACGACTGGCACACATAAGTGCGAAGTCCCTCCGCTTCTCCTTCCTGCCACGCTCCTCCTGCGGCTGTTTCCCAGTTCATCTCATCTTCCCGGCCGGAGGCCTGTTCCCCGGCATAGGCTTCTAGGGTTTCTACTTCAAATTCCGTATCGCAAAACGGACATTTCATTTTCTGCGTCCCGCTGTCAAAGACAATTGCGCCTCCGCAGCACGGACATTTATATTCCTGTAAAGCACTCATATGCGCTTCCTCCCTGCATGCTTTCTATATCTGCCGCCCATGCAAGAGGGCTTCCGCGAAACAGCAGTCCTCTTGTTCATAAACGTCCTTTTATGATCCCTGTCACGCCCTTGCAGCCGGTTTTGTTTTTACCGCTCCAAGGATATATAAGACGGGTACCAGAAGATTGACCACAAGGTTAATGATTTTAAACTCCCCTCCGCCTTTCACACTGACCGCCATAGAAATCATGCTGAGGGCCACTATCGCAATACCAAGGATCACGCACTCGCCGGCTTTTTCCGGCAGCCTGCACGCTTTGAGGCCCTTTGCGCCTGCAAGAATCTCAACTGCCGAGGTGACCACTGCAAGAACGGAGCCGGCATAGAGAAGTCCGGTTCCTTCCGCACTCCCCATCAGTGCCGCCAGTGCGCTGACTCCCAGAATTGCAAATACTCCTGCGAGCAAGGCGATAATTCCACCGATGACCATTAAAATCGATGTGACCTTCAAAAATGTCTGTCCCTGATTCTTCATAGCTTTCCCTCCCCTCATCAAGATTTACTTCCGGTCGCTGTCGTCAAAAGGATCCCCGCATTCCGGGCAAAACTTCGGTGGGTGCGCCGGATCCTCCGGCTCCCATCCGCACTTGTCACACCGGTACACCGGTGCGCCTGCAGGTTTTGGGGCGCCACAATTTGAGCAGAACCTGCCTTTATTTACCGTTCCGCAGGAACAGGTCCAGCCAACCTCCTCCGACGGCCTCGGTGAGCCGCATTCCGGGCAGAACTTTCCGGTCGCCGTGGCCCCGCATTTGCACTTCCATGCCCCTGCCGGTACCGGCTCCGGTCTCTTCGCGCCGCACTCCGGACAGAACTTCCCGGTCACCACTGCTCCGCAGCTGCATTTCCAGCTGTTCTGTTCAGACGCTGCGGTCTGCGGCTGCCGGGATTGCCCGGACTGCATCTGCTGAGACTGCGCCTGTTGTGCCTGCATCTGCTGTCCCATGCTGTACAGGTTCTGCGCCGCACCGAATCCGCCCTGACTTCCGATGCCGGCCATTCCCATACCAAGGAAACCGGTCATGGCCCCGGCAGAATTTCCGGCGGCAGTCTCCATGGCATCCGCTGTCGCATTTGTCACCCGGCCTGCCATCATAAACGGATTGGTTCCCACCGTAGCCGCATCCTCCATCTCGTTGATCTTCTTCATATCGGCTTCGGTCAGCGTAATCGGATTCAGTGCAATCTTCCCGACGGAAATGCCGCGGTTGTCGATCCATTCCTGCCGCAATGCCTCGTTCATCGCGGCTTTCAATTCTCCGGATTTGGCCGGAATCTGTGCAGGCCTGAGCTCCTGCTCGGCGAGCGCTCCGAAGGCCGGCTGAAGCGCGTCAATGAATTCCGTCTTGAGCTGCGCGTCAATCTGGTCACGGGTATATTCGTCCGCGACATTCCCGCAGAGCCGCTTATAAAAAACCAGCGGATCAGAGATCACATAGGTATATACTCCGTTGCACCGCAGCTGAACCGTTCGGCTCATGCCGATCCGCTTATTCACGACTTCAAAAATGATCGGATTTGCCGTTCCGAACTTATTGTCCAGGATCTCCTTTGTATTAAAATAGTAGACACGCTGATCCCTGCCCGTGTCGCCGCCGTAGGTGAAACGCCTCCCAAGCGTGCGGAAGCTTTCCTTCAGGCTCTCCCCGAACCTCCCGCTGAAGATACTGGGCTCCGAGGATGTATCATAGGTAAACTCTCCCGGCTCGGCACAGACCTCGACAATTTCACCCTGATCCACAATGATCATGCACTGACCATCCGCCACGGCGATGCCGGAGCCGCTTGAGATCACATTGTCATTTCCCCTGGTATTGGAAGAACGCCCGGTGATCCGTTTCTGCCCGCGTCTCATTAGAACGTCATTGGGGAGCGCATCACAATAGAAAAATTCCTTCCACTGGTCTGCCAATGTAGATCCAAGCGCCCCGATTCCTGCTTTGATAAGTCCCATACCATTACCTCCCGTCTCGATTTTTGTTCTGTCACAGTGCGTCAATGACTGCCGACAGATAACTGGAAGAAACCGATCCATAGATAAAGTTGTCAATCAGACCATCTTTTTTGGCCTGTCTGACCCGGTCCGCCAGTTTTTTCTCCGTGTTCTCATCAACTACCAGCACCACCTTGCAATCCGGATTGCTGTTCTTCAGCGCATCACGAATTCGCATTCTTCCCTCCAGCATCCATGGCGCATAAGCGGTAACCTCCATAACCAGAATGTTCGCCAGTATGGCATTGCATAATTCCAGAGTCTTGTCCGGACTTTCACTCATGACCGGATCAAAATCAGAATCAAATTTACGCAATGCTTCCGCTATCGCATCCGCAAACAGTATATTCTGCATATCAATCACGACCCGACGCAATATCCTTACCTCCAAATGTTCTGATTCATATCCGACCCCGGACATGAGACAATGCGTTTTTTCTGTACATCCTCATTATAAGAGCAGCGAATTTTTTCTTCCCTACCCATAAGGGTAAAGTTATCGAATCGGTACCTTTTACAAAAGCGAAACCGCCTGAAGTTACATACAAAAATCCCCGGCTTACTCTGATATGTATCCGGAATTCCGGGTACACATCAAAATAAACCGGGGACTTAATAAATCAGACATCCTTTCAATCAAACAGCTTCGGTATAATATATTGTTTTCCTGTAACGGCAATGGCGAGCTGTGTCTTGTTTGCATAGCCTGTTTTCTGTAGAATGTTTCGAATATGATACTTTACATTGTCTTTCGTGTAGTGCAGCCGTTCTGCGATTTCGCTGTACTCCAGCCCTTCACAGACCAGGCGCAGCACCTTGATTTCAGTCTCCGTCAAATCATTGCTGGTCGTAATTCCGATCTTTACCGCCGGTGTCTCCGCAGGCCAGATCTGTCTGCCCTGCATAGTCGCATCCATGACGGTCAGCAGGTCCTCCGGACTGACGTCTTTATACCAGAAGCTATCCGCCCCTGCTTCTCGCGCACGCTTGATAAAGCTCTCCTCAACCATCGAGGTGACAACAATGATTTTCAATTCCGGAAACTGTCTGCGCAGCTCGGAAGCTGTGTCGATACCATCTTTCGTACTATGGGTACAGACATCCATGAGCACCAGATCGACCCTGCTCCTGCGGCAGACGGTTTCTGCAAGGTCCGCTTTCGACAGACTGCCCACCAGTTCGTAGTCTCCGCCATTTTTCACGATATTCTCCATATATTCCCTGGCAATCCGCTGGTCATCAATGACCAAAACCTTCGTCATACTGCCCCTCCTGTTCTCTCCCGATCTCACAATCTGACGCCAACACAGTCCGGCAGCCTCACGGTCAGAACAAACGACGGATGCCAACAGATTTCCATCCTTCCGTCTTCTTTCACAACGAGTCTCTCCAGATCCGCCAGACCGCCCCGCGGCGCAGCCGCCTCTTCCGGCGGCCTTCCGTCATTGGTCACGCGAAGCATGTGCCAACCCTGCCCGTGCTCTACTTCCACAAAAAGTATAGTGGCATCCGCATGGCGAGCTGCATTGACACATGCTTCCCGCATAATCTTCAAAAACAGCTCCAGCGTCTCCCTTTCTTTCGGCATTTGCCCTGTTATTTTTACATGAATACCGGATACCGCTGCATCATGGATAAACTCCGTCAGGCCGTCCTGCGGACAGCTGTTTTCCTCCTGCAGCACCTGAATAGCGCGGCGAAACTGCACGACTGCTGCAGAATTTTCCGAAGAAGCAGTACCGCTGCGCAACATCTGCCGTATCGCGGTGACTCCGAGGTTCATTTGGTCATGCAGCCGTGATTTCATGTTCAAAATTTCCTGTTCCCTGGCTGCTTCCTTCATATGATCCGACAGATTTTTCAATTCCTCATACATCTTTTTCAGCTCTTTTGACTGACGTTTTAATTCCTGCCGCCTTTCATACAATTCGGTCACATCGATGAACACCGTCTCTATATAGATCTCTCCATATTCCGTTTTGACCGGAGCTTCCGAATACTTCCATACGCTTCCATCGGGGAAGAGAAAGACATTTCCGTCCCGTACAATACCGGTCGATGAATCGCACTCGTCCAGTGCACTTTTCAACTCCTGGTAGCTTTGAAGATCACTCTGTGCCATTTTTCGAAACAGCCTGTACATGACTGGGTTGCACAATTTCACTGATCCGGAGGAGTTAAAATAGCAAACTGCTGCCGGAAGTGTGTCGAGTGCTTCTTTTACGGCAGTACGCAGTGCATATTGATGCCGGATCCGTTCTGCCGCTTCTCCAATCCACATGATCACACCCCGCCTTTCCGCATTCGGAACGAAAAGCGATACGTTCCCTTGTCTTCGGCCGAAAAAAAATCAGCGGTCTGCGCAAACTGCGTCAGATCCGTCTCGCAGACAAATTCCATATGCAGCAGATAACCGCCCGCATCGTTCCGCAGATGAATCCAGACATTGGTGAGGTCATACAAACAGGACTCCGTCATCGTCTCGAAGCTCCGGTACACCCGAAGCATATCCGAGGTTGCAAGCGGAACCCCCGACGGTAGTGTATAGAGACAGTTCACACCGAGAAGCTCCAGATTCATAAAGGATTCCTCAAAGCACCTGGACAGGTCCTGGATATCCGCGGATGAACTGCGCTCGCGGATAAGCAGCAGATTGCCGTATCGTTTGATATAGGCGCCGATTACCGCCGCGCCCGCCAGAAGCCGGCCGCATCTGCTGCCATCCGTTTCTGTCTCGTAATTTTCAAGAATCCGTTCGATCAGATCCATCTGCCGCTCTGTTTCGCTCTGGAGCAGATCATTTACCCTGTTTTTCTCCTGAAGGGCAAGAATCCTTTTCTTCATTTCCAGATTCTTCCGTCGGATACGGTTACGTTCCGCAAGCTCCGAGCAGTTATCCTCAATCTGATCGATGGCTTCGGTCAGTTCAGAAACATCCTCCAGCCAGAGAACATGACCGAATCCGATCGGCTGACTCCTGACAAGCGTATTTTTATCTGCCAGGATGGCCTCGTCCCCTGCCTTTCTCCTCTGTTCCTCCGTCAGCGTGACTGCGTTGAGGCTTGCAAGACAGACATTATTCTCAGCATCCGTTATCTGCGCTCCGAGCCTGCTGACCGGAAACAGTTCGTCGTAACCGGTATTGCTCTGGATCAGGCCACATTGGATACAGCTTTCAAGCGTTGCCGAGAACAGCAGGCAATATACAATGGTAATATCGCCAGCAAGCATCCTCAGCCATAACAGCTGAACAATACCGAACGAATCTAAAATCCACAGCGTGCCGTAGATCATTGCAAGGATGACCGGAAGAAAGGGCAATATCAGGACTTTGTGGCTGTGCGGAATCCGGCATTTAATCAGCATGATCACAAGAGCAGTTACACTGCATAACATCATCCAGACGACAACCAGAAAGTAACCAATGCCATAATTATAATCATCCATCCACACCACAGTGTCGGCAGGAAAAATGAATACGATCTGATGCAAATCGTTGGTCAGAACCAGCATCAGGAGCAGCACCGTTGGTATATAAAACAATGCTGTCCACTTCGGCAGTCGGAAATTTTCTCCTTTTCCCAGCGACAGCGCGATAAACACTGCCAGCAGCGGAATCATCAGCAGGGGAACATAGTACAGTTGCCACAGGAACCGAATCAGCCATACACCTTTCTCCAGCGAATACCGGATGGTTCTGACGGCAATCCAGAATATGATGAGAGCAGAAATAACGATGAGATAACGGCGCACCTGAATCTGAATGATCCGTCTGTGGATCGAAATCCCCCAAACGAGAAACAAAACCAGATAAATGCCCGGACGAAGTATGTCGCTGATCCGGTCCAATACGCCATCGGTCCGGTAAGCAGCCTGCCGCAGCGCCATCGCCGCCAGGACGGAAAGAAGCACATACAGAAAAACGCGAAGCTTTTTCAGAGAAGATTTTGTCACCGCGCATTTCCTCCTTCCCTTCGGGGAGTGCCCGGCACGGAGCCAGCCGTGTCATAAACAAGTTATACTATCATGTATTGCATATTTGTTCCGTGTCAGTTTACCCTCTGTATATATTTTATTCCATTATCGCAATCCGCACAAGAACTTCAGTTTTTTTGGGGATATATTTTTCTGTTCCAAAATCTAATTTCTGTTTCAACCAAAACCTCCCGAGCTTCCAGCTGTCATATCCGGACCCCCAAAAAACGAGTCCGCAGTGACGACCAGGCCGTACTCACCTGACCTTGATCCAAAAAGTCCAGTATTCATGTGGTTTTTCGGGCTTTTCTCTCTCAGTAAGCCCATAGGTAAACCCACGAAATCGCAAAATTTTTATTTTCTTGTAATCTTATTATACACCGGGTATTAAAGAGCGCTCGCCGCTTTATCCATTGGCCAGGATTTTCTGAGTGCCGCATAGGAAACCCAAAAGTTGGCAAGCCAGCCTGCAGGCACAGCAAGCCAAACAAAGTCAATGCCAAAACGCGGCGCACAGATCAAAGCCACGGACAGGCGGATCGCAAGGTTTACCATGTTGGCAATAAGGAATGGGCGCATGATTCCAAGTCCGCGAAGAACTCCATCGGTCGCCATTTTAATTCCCATAAAGATAAAGAAGTAACCGATCCACCTCATATAATCCCCAGACACCTGATAAGCCAGAGCTGTTCCGTCTTTTCCAAGGAACAGCGAGGAAATCTGCGTGTGCAGCGTTTCAATGACAAGGAAGGCAATGGCTGCAAAGCACACATCCAGCACCAATGCTGCGTGGTAGCCTTTTTTGATACGCTGCGTTTTGTTTGCGCCAAGGTTCTGGGAAACATATGGAGAAACCGCATTGCCGATGGACACAAAAATCAGAGAAAAGACATTCTCCACCCGCATCGTTGCCGCATATCCTGCCAGCGCCTGTGTGCCGAAGGGATTGACCACTGCCTGTACGATCATCATACCGATAGACACGGTAGACTGCTGGAGAACTGACGGCACGGCAATTCGAAGCATCGAGCGCAGCTCCCACCTGTCAAACCAGACAAAGGCGCTCTTATACCGCCGCATCCGATATAGGAAAATCAATAGTGAGAACACAGCGGAAATTCCTTGGGCAATCAGGGTTGCCAGTGCCGCGCCGAACACGCCAAGCCCCAGACCGGCTACCATCCAAAGATCCATCACAATATTCAGGGTCGATGAAAAGATCAGCAGCCCCAGCGGAATTTTTGATTCACCGATGGATGTGAACATAGTAGAAAGAATATTGTACATGAACAAAAACGGGAAACCCACAAAATAGACCCGTAAATATAGTACCGCTTCCTCCAGAATATCGGCAGGGGTCTGTAATCCGCTCATCATCGCATGAGAAAAGCAAAATCCAAAGACACCAAGGATGATGCTCAGAAACAAAAAGCTGATCAATGATGTAGAAACAATGGTTTTCATTTTGCCATATTCTTTGGCACCGAAATAGCGGCTCACAAGCACGCCTGCACCAACACCGGCCCCCAGTGCCACACAAATGAAAACATTCGTCAGGGCTGCACAGGCACCAACCGCCGCCAGTGCGGAGGAGCCGACAAACTGACCGACGATAATGGAATCAGCCATATTGTATACCTGCTGAAAAAAGCTGCCGAGAATCATCGGCATTGCAAAAACCGTCAGTGCTTTCAGCGGCGTATCGGTAATCAAATACTCATCTTTTGACATAACCATATTCCCCCACAACTTCCTGCTTTTTACCCCAAAGCGCGGCCACAGTAAGAGTAGCTGTACCATCCGGTCCCGGATACTGCCCCATCATCGCCATATCTACAATCGAGTAAACAGATGAGATCCGTGTACTGCCAAAGGCCGCAGCAAGATATCCGAAATAAATTTGCTTGATATTTTCGTGAAGAAAATCCATTTAAATCCGCCTCTGAACACAAAAAAAGCCGAACAAGGGACAGATATCTCAATCTGCGCCTTATCCGGCTGTTGTTTCCACGAATGACTCACCCTTCGAGCGAATACTCAAAATCATAGCATGGGTGTGCGCAAATGTCAATGAATCTCAGTACAGCAAAAAGTCATGTATAAGCCATAAATGATAAAGTCCTGATGTACCACAAATGAAAATGTCCCGATTA